>NZ_CP006821.1:1310340-1637925 GCF_000600085.1 Helicobacter pylori oki112 | reverse complement strand
GGGCGTTTTATGCTTAAATTTAAAAAATAATGCACTAATCACTAATCACTAATCAATAATCACTAATCACTTCACTAAAGAGGGGGTTGGTGGGATTTGAGTGAGCGGTAGAAATCAAATTAAAGGATTCAATTGTGATTTATACATTAGCTGTATTTTTTCCATGGGTAGCTTTTTTCTTGAGAGATAGGATTTTTTCGGCTGTATTCAGCTTTATTCTTTGGATCATTTTTGGTTATAATATTTTTGCTTTTGTTTTTTCAGGAGGTGGAGTTTTCGGTATTTCTTTGATTTTAGAGTCATTTTTTTTGTGGGTAATACTGACTGTTTGGTGCTGTTTAGTCATGCATTCAGATCAGAAGCAAGAAGACATGGAACAACTTATTAATGTTATTAATGGAATTGTTAAAGCAAATTCCGGTAAATCTTTACACCTAGAAACACAACAAACAAATGAAGCTAATGATATGAAACAATCTATTGGTGAAACCTCTAAAACAAATTCTAACGAAGCTGATGCAACCCGCATTCTTATTTGTGTATTTATTTTCTTTTTAGCCATTATTTTATTAGTTGCTTTTTTTATAAAAGGAGGATACCAATTAAGCAATAACCCAAGCATTGATGCTAAAAACCCTAATAACCCTGAATAAAAGGGCAAAAAGTAAAGGTTAGAAAAAATGGGGATAAAAATCCCCCTTTAATGTTTAAAAGAATTGATGCCTTAAAGCAATTTATAGAACTAAGAGCGTTGGGCTTTTAGCCTTTTTAGAATATTAAGTATAGTTTTAGACAAATGATATTAAAATCAGTAACCACTTTAGAAAAACAGCGATGGAGCGTGAAAAGTCGTTTGTTTTTAATAAGTGATAAAACAATATAAAGGAATAATATGGCATACAAATATGATAGAGACTTGGAATTTTTAAAGCAATTGGAATCTAGTGATTTATTGGATTTGTTCGAGGTGCTTGTTTTTGGTAAAGACGGCGAAAAAAGACACAATGAAAAACTCACAAGCTCCATAGAATACAAAAGGCATGGCGATGATTACGCTAAATACGCAGAAAGAATCGCTGAAGAGTTGCAATACTATGGGAGCAATAGTTTTGCGAGTTTCATTAAAGGCGAAGGAGTCTTATACAAAGAGATTTTATGCGATGTGTGCGATAAATTAAAGGTCAATTACAACAAGAAAACTGAAACGACTTTAATTGAACAAAACATGCTTTCTAAAATCTTAGAAAGAAGTTTGGAAGAAATGGATGATGAAGAAGTGAAAGAAATGTGCGATGAATTGTCCATAAAAAACACCGACAATTTAAACAGACAAGCCTTAAGCGCGGCGACTTTAACGCTGTTTAAAATGGGAGGCTTTAAATCTTATCAATTAGCTGTCATTGTTGCGAATGCGGTCGCAAAAACCATTCTAGGGCGTGGTTTATCGCTTGCGGGCAATCAAGTGCTTACAAGAACTCTGAGCTTTTTAACAGGTCCTGTTGGCTGGATCATTACAGGCGTATGGACAGCGATTGATATTGCAGGGCCGGCTTATAGGGTAACCATACCGGCATGCATTGTGGTTGCCACTTTACGCCTAAAAACACAGCAAGCTAGTGAAGATAAGAAGTCGTTGCAAATAGAATCCATTTAAGCTTTTTTTAGGGAAAAGGGTATAGAATGGAGACCTAGATGCGAAAAATGCATCTAGTTTTTATTTTAATTTAAGGGAGACACAATGAGTAACAGTTGCAGCAATCAAAACCACAATCAAAAAGGTGATGCTAAAAATCAAAACAACGAAAGTTGTCAAAAAAATAGCCAAAACCAAGCTAATCAATGCAACGCTAACCACGAACATAAAAACGATAAAAAGTAAGGGTTAGAGGGTTAAAGGAGGGGGTTTCTTGTGCCAAAAATCAAAGTAGCGTTTCATTAAATTATACCTAAAGAAAAATCAATAGTTTCCTACTTTCAAATCAGATTTATCTTATCCAAAATGATAAGCGTATCAAAATATTTTAATTATTATTATTCTTTGGTTGTAAAATCAATAAAGCCCATTAGCATTTGTAACGCAATATTCATGCGCAGTTAGCGGGTGTGATTGAGCCTTTTAGGGCGTTAGACATAATTTTAAAAAATGATGCTGTAATCACTAATCACTAATCACTAAAAGAGGGGGTTGGTAGGATTTGAGCGAGTGGTAGAAGTAAAATTAAAGGGATTGCATGGCATACAGACATGATGAAGACTTAGAATTTTTAAAGCGATTAAGCTCTAATGATTTGAAAGATTTGTTTGATGTGCTTGTTTATGATGAAGATGGCACACTAAGAATGAATGAAGAATTGACAAATTCAACAGAATATAAAAGGTATGGCCATGATTACGCCAAATACCCCGAAAGGATCGCTGAAGAATTGCAGTGTTACGGGGGCAATACTTTTATTAATTTTTTTAGAGATGAAGGGGTCTTATACAAAGAGATTTTGTGCGATGCGTGCGATCATTTAAAGGTTAATTACCATGAAGAATCTGAAACCTCTTTGATTGAGAAAAACATGCTTTCTAAACTTTTGAAAGGTAGTTTGGAAAAAATGAGTGGGAGAGAGATTAAAGAACTCGGCCATGAATTGGACATGTCAAATATTGATAAAATGATTAGCGAAAACAAACAACTCCTAATCGCATCTGTTTTAACGCTGTTTCAAGCGGGTGGCTCTCATTCTTATATGTTAGCTATAGCTGTTGCAGATGCAATGGTAAAAAAACTCTAGGGCATGGTTTATCATCTGTGGTGGGTAAAGTAGTGCTTAAAAAAACTCTAGGCATTTTAGCTGGGCATATTGGTTGGGTCATTACAGGTGCGTTAGTGAGCATCAATCTTGCAGGGCCGGCTTATAGGGTAACCGTTCCGGCATGCGTTTTGATCGCCGCCTTACGCCTAAAACTGAAAGCGGAACAAGAAGCAAATAAAACTAAGAAAATGTAGTATCTGGTTATTGTTTTTTGTATTCTCATTGGTCTGGCTGTTTTGGCTGTTTTTTACATGAAAGGGAAACACCATTCAAGCAATGACCCAAGCAATAGCCAAACAAGCGGTGTTGAAAACCTTAAAAACCCTAGCCACAAGAATTAAAGAATGGTAGCAACCGCTCCAAAACACAAAACCACCCCAAGCACAAAAACAACAAGGGAGCAGAGATTAAAGAGCGTTAAGGAGAGTAAAATCCCCTTTTAGCGTTTGAGGGAATTGACGGTTTGGAGCATGGCATCAGCGGTTTGAATGCTTTTAGAATTGGCTTCATAAGCCCTTTGAGCGGTGATTAGATCCGTCATTTCTTCTACCAATCTCACATTGCTCAATTCCAAAAAGCCTTGCCTTAACTTGCCCAATCCTTGAGAATCCGGGTTGCCCACAATCGCATCGCCGCTAGCGTTGGTGATTGAGAACAAATTATCCCCCATAGAATGAAGCCCCGCCGGATTGACAAAATTAGCCAGCGTGATCTGCCCGATCACATTAGAGGTCGTTTGCAAGCCTTGAGTCACGCTCACCGTACCATCCACACCGATGTTTACTTGCGTGGTGTCTTCAGGTAAAGTGATTTGAGGGATGAGAAGATAGCCTTCGCTCGTTACAAGATTGCCCTGTTCGTCTAGCTTAAAATTCCCGCTTCTTGTATAAGCGGTGGTGCCATCAGGCAACTGGACTTGAAAAAAGCCTTTACCCGTAATGGCAACATCCAAATTATTTTCCGTTTCTTTAGGGCTGCCTTGCGAAAACATTTTAGTGATCGCGCTAGGACGCACGCCTAAGCCCACCTCCATGCCATCTGGCGATAAAGTCGTATTGCTTGTGTTGGTGCCAGCGTATTGCATCGCTTGGTAGAACAAGTCGTTAAAATCCGTGCGAGATTTTTTAAACCCGGTGGTATTGACATTGGCGATATTGTTTGAAGTGGTGTCAATGTGCGTTTGTTGGGCAAGCATCCCTGAAGTGGCACTATAGAGAGAGCGAAGCATTTTTTCCCTTTAAACTAAAACTTAATAACCTAAAATTGTAACCAAAATAAGATTAAATTTGACTAAAATGCTCTTTTTTAACACCCTCTTTTTTAAGCTCTTGCCTCAGAATAACCGATACTTGACGCTATTGATAAATTTTAGGGCGTTTTATCATGCGCTTTCTTTTTGTATCCATTCACTCAAAACTTTTTAACAGCGTTCTTGGCGAAATGTTGGCGTTTTCTAAAGGGACAAAGCGCTTTTTTTGATAAGCTTCTAGGCTGGATCGCCCTATCATGGCGGCATTGTCGCTGCAAAATTCTAAAGGGGCTAAAACAAGCTTGCAATCAAACTCAACGCACAAATTTTCAAACGCCTTTCTTAAAGCCAAATTTTGGCTCGCTCCCCCCACAATGCCAAAAATTTTAGGGCGTTTGATTTTAAAATAGCGTTTAGTCTGCTGGATTAAATGCTCAATAGCCGCGCTTTGAAAATGATAGCCAATCTTTTGTTTGATCGCTTCATTCAAATTATGGGCGTTTTTTTCAACCTCCAAACGCACCGCATTTTTTAAGCCTGAAAAACTAAAAGCCAGATTCGGGCTGTTTTTTAAAGGGATAGGGAACATTAAAGGCTCGTTTGGGTGCATGTAATCAAGGGCTAATTTTTCCACTATAGGGCCTCCTGGATAGCCTAAATCAAGCATTTTAGAAACCTTATCAAAACTCTCCCCAAAGCTATCATCTAAACTCGTGGCAACGATTTTAATATTCTCATAATCTCTAGCCTCTAAAATCAAAGAATGCCCCCCAGAGACTAAGAGCACGCTTAAAGGCATGCAGGTTTGTTTTTCATTGATAAAGAGCGAATACACATGCCCTCTCAAATGGTCTTCCAAAATCAAGGGCAAATTCAAAGACAAGCTTAAGGCTTTTGCCATCATCAAACCTTCTATTAAAGTAACGCTCAAACCTGGCTGATTGGTGATAGCGATGGCTTTGAGCTTGGAAAAATCCTTATTCAAGCTTATTTTAATGCGTTCTAATAAGAGCGACAAATTCTCAGCATGCAAGCGCGATGCAAGCTCAGGCACAACGCCCCCATAAGAGCTGTGGTGCTTTTCTTGAGAGATTTTAAAATGAGCGATGAGTTTGGCGTCCTTTATTCTTGTAAGGGCTAAAGAGCTGTCATCGCAAGAACTTTCAATGCTTAAAATCATTATCTTTATCTTTGGGTGGTGTTTTTGCTTGAATTATACCTTGTTAGCAATACTCTAAAGCCTTTAAACCAAAACTAAAAAGTGGATTTACAAAAATACCAATGAATAGAAAGCTAGAATTAAACATTGAGCATGAAGAATAAAGAGATGAAATCTAAAATTAAAGCTTTGAATGAAATAAGCCCCCTTTCTAGAAAAAAGCCTTTAAGCCAAATATTTGATCGCATTCAAATAGCTTTTGTTGTTCGCTTTGTTTTGATAAGCGATATCAAACGCCGTGCCGTGGTCAGTGGAAGTGCGTAAAATGGGGGCGTTCAAACTCACATTGATGCTTTCATCAAAATAGAGCGCTTTTAAAGGGGCTAGCCCCACATCATGGCTCATGCTCACATAAAAAGGGGTTATTTTGCGCTTATTGGGGGCAAAAGCGCTATCAGCAGGCAGTGGTCCTAAAAAACATTCAAAGCCCAGCGTTTGGTTGCTCTTTTGAATGGCCTTTAAAATCTTTTCATCTTCTTCCCCAAACAAGCCCTCTTCGCCCGCATGGGGGTTAAAACCACACACTTGAACGATTTGAGCTTGAGTGCTTTTTTGAAACGCTAGTAAAAACCGGATCAACGCTCCCACTTGAATGAGTTGAGAAACCGCGCTTAAAGGCACGTGGTCGCTAAATAGCCCCACAAAGAGTTTTGAACACCCAAGCATCATGATGATTTGATGATCTTTGTAGCGTTGTTTTAAAAAATCGGTATGCCCCACAAAAGGGATTTGAGCTTGTTGCCATGCGAGTTTGTTGATAGGCAAAGTGCAAATGCCATCCACTTCTTTATCATCCGCTAACTCGCAAGCCTTTTTAAAACTCTCAAAACTATACGCCCCGCTTTGAGCGCTGACTTTGCCTATCGTGCTAGAGTTTAATAAGGGTAAGGGGGCATCAATAGTGAGCGCGTTAAGCGTTTTAGTTCCATAAGCGTTATGAAGCAATTGATTGGCCCGCTCTAAAAGTTCGCTATCAATGAGATACAACGGCTCACAAAGTGTGCTCACTTCCTTATGGCTCTTTAAAATCAATTCTAAGCCTACGCCCTGAACATCCCCGCAACTGATCGCAATTTTCTTTTTAGCCATTTTATCGCTTAATGAGTTGCGCCATTTCTAAAATCGCTTTTTCTAAGCCCACTAAAACCGCTTTTGAAACCACGCTATGACCGATATTAAGCTCTCTTAAAGAGGGGATTTTTAACAATTCTTTCACGTTAGAATAATTCAACCCATGCCCCGCACACGCCGTGATGCCCATAAAAAACGCTTCTTTACTCATTCTTCTTAATTGCAAAAAGGCGTTGTTCAATTCTTCTTTCAGTTCTTTAGGGCTTTTGTCTTTGAGCGCGCTAATGGCATGGATTTGATTGTTAGCGTTAGAATACAGAGCGTTGTGCAAATTCGCATACACCCCAGTGTGGAACTCCACTTGCTTGACTTGATACTCCCTTGCAAAATGCAAGGCGTCTTTTAAAGGGTCAATAAACAAAGACACTTCAATACCCTTATTGTGATACGCTCTAATAACCTCTCCTAAACCCTTTAATGAGCAATCCAATCCCCCCTCTGTCGTAACCTCATTTCTGTTTTCAGGCACGATCGTAACCTTACTTGGCTTATTTTTTAAAGAGCATAAAAAATCAGTGATGGCTGCATTGATAGAGCATTCAATATTAATAGGCAAAGGGCTTATTTCAAGTAGCCTCAAAACATCTTCATTTTGAATGTGCCGTCTGTCTTCTCTTAAATGAATGGTGATTAAATCCACTTTATGGGTGTTTTTAGCGATGAATAGGGCTTCTAAAATCTCAGGCTCATAAGTCTTTCTCACTTCTCTTAAAGTAACAATGTGATCAATATTCAATCCAAAACGCATGGCTATCCTTTATTTTATAATAATGATTTTTGGAATTGTAACATAAAACCCGCCTCTTACACCTATAAGATTTTATCATCAAGCTATCTTTTGCTATAATACCCAAAACAAAATGTCAATTAAATCCAATAAAAAGTGTTGTGGGTGCTATATTTTTTAACCAGTTTATTTATTTGCTCTTTGATTGTTCTGTGGTCTAAAAAATCCATGCTTTTTGTGGATAACGCTAATAAGATACAAGGCTTTCATCATGCAAGAACCCCACGAGCCGGGGGGCTTGGAATCTTTCTTTCTTTTGCGTTGGCTTGTTATTTTGAGCCTTTTGAGACGCCTTTTAAGGGGTTTTTTGTTTTTTTGGGTTTGTTGTTAGTCTTTTTAAGCGGTTTTTTAGAAGACATTAACCTTTCACTCAGCCCCAAAATACGCCTTATTTTGCAAGCTGTAGGGGTCGTTTGTATCATCTCATCAACGCCTTTAGTGGTGAGCGATTTTTCGCCCCTTTTTAGCTTGCCTTATTTTATCGCTTTTTTATTCGCAATTTTTATGCTAGTAGGTATCAGTAACGCTATTAATATCATTGATGGGTTTAACGGGCTTGCATCAGGGATTTGCGCGATTGCGCTTTTAGTCATTCATTATATAGACCCTAGCAGTTTATCTTGTTTGCTGGCTTACATGGTGCTTGGGTTTATGGTGTTAAATTTCCCTTTAGGAAAGATTTTTTTAGGCGATGGGGGGGCGTATTTTTTGGGCTTGGTGTGTGGGATCTCCCTTTTACATTTGAGTTTAGAGCAAAAAATCAGCGTGTTTTTTGGGCTCAATTTAATGCTTTATCCGGTCATAGAAGTGCTTTTTAGTATCCTAAGACGCAAAATAAAACGCCAGAAAGCCACCATGCCAGATAACTTGCATTTGCACACCCTTTTATTCCAATTCTTGCAACAACGCTCTTTCAATTACCCCAACCCTTTATGCGCGTTTATCCTTATTCTGTGCAACCTGCCTTTTATTTTAATAAGCGTCTTTTTCCGCTCAAATCCTTACGCGCTCATTGCCATTAGCCTGGTCTTTATCGCATGCTATTTAATGGGCTATGCTTATTTGAACAGGCAAGTTTGCGCTTTAGAAAAGCGAGCGTTTCAATGAAAAAGCTCAAAAGTCTTTTTTTGATCCTGCTCTTATGGGTCTATCCTTTAAGGAGTGAGCCAATCAATGAGGGGGCATATATTTTAGAAGAGATTGGCGATGTGCTTAGGTTTTTGCCTATTTTTGTAGGCACGGTCAGTTTGGCGATGCGCGATTATAGAGGGTTAGGGGAATTAGCGGTCGGCACATTGGTTACTCAAGGCGTGATTTATGGCCTTAAAGGAGCTTTTAGCAACGCCCATAAAGATGGGGCTAGAGTGGAATTTGCCAAACGCCCGTGCTGTAATTCTTGGAGAGGCATGCCAAGCGGGCATGCTGGGGGGGTGTTTAGCGCGGCTGGGTTTGTGTATTACCGCTATGGGTGGAAACCAGCTCTTCCTGTGATCGCTCTTGCAATCCTCACTGACGCTAGCAGAGTGGTGGCAAGACAACACACGATCTTGCAAGTTACGATCGGCAGCCTTATCGCATGGGGGTTTGCTTATTTATTCACTTCACGCTACAAACCTAAGCAATGGATGCTCTATCCTGAAATTTCTAGCGATTTTAAGGGCAGTAGCCGCTATGGGGTGAGCTTTTCTTATCAATGGTAAAGGGATAAAGTGCTAAAAAAATTATTATTCATTGCGCTCTTTTTAGGGTTTTTAAGAGCGCAAGGTGAACATTATGAAATCATTGTTGAGCTTTCAAAGGCTTTTGTGAAAGCCCAAGAAGTTTTGACTACGATCCATCAAGCTTATAAAACCTGCATAGAAACCGGGCATGATCGCACCCAAATACGCCTTCAAAGCACTTTTTTAGAGAACTTGTCTCAAACAGAACAGCAATTTGATGGCTATTTTGAGAAGGATTTTAAAAGCGTAGAAGTTTTAAAAACCTTGCTTAAAGACATCCAATCGTTAGAAAAAGCTTCCAACAAGCTTGCATGCATTGCTCCAAAAAACGCTCAAAATTTTGAAATTTTAGAAGGAGCGATAACGCAAATCATAGACTTAGAAAAACAGATGGATAAATTTATCAATGGCCATTCAAAATAAAGCCCATTTTTGCATAGCGATTTAATTGAATATTGATTGTAAAAAGCTTTAATTCAAGTGTTGAGCGATAACCTTTTAAAGCGTTTTTAGAGAATTGAGTTTCGCCACAAACAAAGCTTAGCGATCCTATTTAAAAAGCTAAAGCGTATTAAAGTTGACTTTGAATATTCGTATTTGATGAGAGCCAAATCCTAATACTTATGCTTTCTTAGGCGTTTCACCACATAATCCCCTACGCTTTGAACGATTTGCACCAAAACAATAATCACAACCACCGCATAAAAAAGCACATCGCCCCTATAACTTTGATAGCCAATCCTAATGGCTAAATCCCCCAAGCCCCCAGCCCCTAACGCTCCCGCCATAGCCGAATAGCCTATTAAAGAAATTAAGGTGATGGTGATATTGTTCACTAAAGAGGGCAGGCTCTCTAAAAGCATCATTTTAATGACTTCCAAATGAGACGCTCCCAAACTTAAAGTGGTTTCAATCTTGCCATGCTCTACTTCCATTAAAGAATTTTCAAAAAGCTTTGCGACAAAAGGAATGGCTGAAATGGCTAGCGGGATAATGCTCGCGCTAGAGCCAATGCTTGTGCCAATTAAAAAGCGCGATAAAGGCAGGAGCAAAATAATGAGAATGATAAAAGGGAAAGAGCGAGTCATGTTGATAGAAGTGTCTAAAATCTTATGCAAAAGGGGTTTGTTTAACAAATGCCCTTTTTTACTCACTAACAATAAAACCCCCAAAGGCAAGCCAAAAACAACTGCCAAAAAGCTCGCTACAAACACCATATAAAGCGTTTCTAGCGTGGCTTGAATGAGCATTTGAGAAATCATTTTAATCCTTTAATTTTTCAACCTGTAAGCCTAAAGCGTTTAAATACTCTAAAGCCCTTTGAGTCTCTGCAACATTGCCTAAAAACCGCACCACTAAATACCCTATATCTTTAGTCGTAAGCTCTTCAATGTTGCCTGAAATGATGCTCACATCTATTTTAAAACGCCTGATCAAATTAGAAATGATCGGTTCGTCTAAATGCTCCCCTAAAAACACGATGCGATAAACGTCTTGCGATTTCTTATCTGCATGCTCGTTTCTGATGCCAAGCAATTCTTTAGTAACGGCATGTTTAGGGTTAGCAAAAATTTCTTCTACCGAGCCTCTTTCCACAATTTCGCCGCTGCTGATCACACACATTTGATTGCACAATTCCTTAACCACTTCAATCTGGTGCGTGATGAAAACGATACTCAAATTGAGCTTTTTTTGAATGCCGCTTAAAAGCGTTAAAATAGAATGCGTGGTTTTAGAATCCAATGCGGATGTGGCTTCATCGCAAAGCAATAAATCAGGGCAATTCGCTAAACTCCTAGCGATCGCTACTCGTTGTTTTTGCCCGCCGCTGAGCTGTTTAGGATAAAAATGCATTTTATCTTCTAGCCCCACTAATTCCAATAATTCATGCACCCTTGATTGTATCTTGGTTTTTTCCCATCGCGCGATTTCTAAAGCGAAAGCGACATTTTCAAACACATTTTTAGCGCTCAATAAATTGAAATGCTGGAAAATCATGCCTATTTTTTGGCGCGCTTTTTGCAATTCTTTAGGCTTTAATTTTAACAGATTGACCCCATTGACTAAAACTTCGCCAGAACTGGGGCGCTCCAAGCAATTGATTAAGCGGATGAGCGTGGATTTCCCCGCCCCTGAATAGCCTATCACGCCTAAAATATCGCCTTTTTTTAATTCCAAATTCACGCCCTTTAGAGCATGAAACCCGTTTTCATAAATCTTTTCAATGTTTTTTAATTCTACTACCATCGTTTTAACTTTGTATTTTGCTCACTGGGACATTTGCGCGTTATTTTCCACGCTATTGAGCCATAAAAACACTTGCACCACGCTTTCATACAATTCTTCAGGTATCGTGCAGTCTAATTCCACCTTTAAAAGCGAATCCACCAGCATGGGGTTAGAAAAGAGCGCTATATCGTATTCCTTAGCTTTTTGAATGATCCTTTTAGCCACTTCGCCCACCCCGCTTGCGATCACTTTTGGGGCATGATCTTGCCCCATGTTATAGGCTAGAGCGGCGGCTTTTATGGTTTTATTCATCTAATACCCTAAAGTCAAAGAATCCGCGTCATTCCAAGAGAAATTTTTTTCAAACCCTTTTGTTTTTTTCAAAATAGACGCCACGCTGCGAACCAGCATGTCCGTTTCAATATTCACGCGCCGTTTGAGTTTATAAGTCTTAAAAAGGGTGTTTTCTAAAGTGTAAGGGATAATCGTTAGCCAAAACCCCTTTTCTTCTACCTTGCTTAAAGTCAAACTCACCCCATCAACTGCAATAGAGCCTTGCTCAACGCACAATAAAAGCGTTTCTTTAGAAGCGCTGATGAAAAAATCCACTTGATTAGCGTTGTGAATGATTTTTTCAATGACCCCGATAGCGTCAATATGCCCTTGCACAAAATGCCCATCCAAACTCGCATCGGCTTTTAGAGCTGGCTCAATATGGACTAAATCCTTGTAATTTTCTAACGCTACGCTGTTTTGGGTTTTTTGGCTCAATTCCACGCTAAAATGCGTTTTTGAACTTTCTATGGCGGTCAAACATGCCCCATTAATCGCAATGCTGTCGCCAAGCTTGGGATTGAGATCGCTCTCTACGCTTAAAATATTGTTTTGGAAACTTTTCACTTTAGCTATTTGATGGATTAGACCGCTGAACATCGTTAATGATTATTTTCCTTATGTTAAAATGCTTAAATATTGTAACATATTAAATAAAACCATAGGATAAAAGCATGTTTATTGATACGCATTGCCATTTGGATCACAGGGATTATGAAAACGATTTAGAAGAAGTGTTAAAAGAAAGCCTAGAAAAAGGCGTTACTCAATGCGTGATTCCGGGCGCGGACATGAAAGATTTGAATAGAGCAATAGAAATTAGCGAAAAATTTGAAGGCGTGTTTTTTGCCATAGGCGCTCACCCTTATGATGTGGAGAGTTTTGATGAAAGCCTGTTTGAAAAGTTTGTTGGGCATCAAAAATGCGTGGCGATAGGCGAATGCGGACTGGATTACTACCGCTTGCCTGAATTGAATGAAAGAGAAAATTATAAAAGCAAGCAAAAAGAAGTTTTTACCAAACAGATTGAGTTTTCTATCCAACACAACAAGCCCTTGATCATCCATATTAGAGAGGCGAGTTTTGATAGTTTGAATCTTTTAAAAAGCTATCCTAAAGCTTTTGGGGTGTTGCATTGCTTTAACGCTGATAGCATGCTTTTGGAATTAAGCGATCGTTTTTATTATGGGATAGGAGGGGTTAGCACCTTTAAAAACGCTAAAAGACTGGTAGAGATCCTCCCTAAAATCCCTAAAAACAGGCTTCTTTTAGAAACGGATTCGCCTTATTTGACCCCACACCCTTTTAGAGGCACCAGGAATAGCCCTGTGTATATCCCTTTAATCGCTCAAAAAATTGCCGAAATCATCAACATAGAGATTGAAGAGCTCGCTTCTTTAAGCACGCATAACGCCCAAACGCTCTTTAGTTTCCCCTAAAAATAAGGCTATATTTAAAAAAAGCATTATTCAAGTTTGGTTATAATTAGAGCCATTATTCAACTTATCAAACAATTAGGATTTTAAAAAAGAATGAAATATTTTAATACCAAATGGTTGTTTTTTTTAATGACTCATTGGCTCTTATTGGCTTCTTTAAGCCACGCTAAGATCGCTTTTGAATCTAATATTGACACTAAAGCGCTAGAGGCCTTTGGGGTTAATGCGGGCTTTTTATCCCAAATGCCAAACGCTTTAAAAAAAATGAATGAAGAAGAAGAATGGAAAAGACTTGTCAAAAGATTTGATGTGAATTACCAGTTCATCCCCATCATTAAAAACATGCTCATAGAAGCGAGCGTGCCGCAAGAATTTTTGTTTTTAGCCATGGCAGAGTCTAAATTTTCATTAAGGGCTTATAGTAGGAAAAAAGCGGTAGGGATTTGGCAATTCATGCCAAGCACGGCTAAAGAATTAGGGCTTAAGGTCAATCATTACATTGACGAAAGAAGAGATCCCATTAAAAGCACTCAAGCGGCGATCACTTACTTGAAACGGCTCTACAAACAAACCGGGGAGTGGTATTTGGTCGCTATGGCGTATAATTACGGCTTACGCAAGGTTCAAAACGCTATTAAAGCCACCGGCACTTCGGACATTAAGATTTTGTTAGATGAAGATAAGAAATATCTCCCCAAAGAGACACGAGAGTATATCCGCTCCATTCTAAGCCTGGCGTTGAAATTCAACAGCCTAGACAACCTCAAAGATAAAGAATATCTGCTCAATCGTGGGGCGAGGGTGAGTTTAGTGGGCGTTCCGTTTAAAAGGCACACTTCTTTAATCCAAGTGGCTAAAAATTTAAATTTGAGTTTAGAGACCTTAAAATCTTACAACCACCAATTCCGCTATAACATTCTGCCCTCTAAAGACCCCACCTACACCATTTATATCCCTTATGAAAAACTCGCCCTTTTCAAACAACGCCAACTCAAACAAAATAAAAACATTCAAGCCAGTCCTAAAAGCCCTTTTATCACCCATGTGGTCTTGCCTAAAGAAACCTTATCTTCTATCGCTAAACGCTATCAAGTCAGTATTTCCAGTATCCAATTAGCCAATAACCTCAAAGATTCCAATATTTTTACCCACCAGTGCTTAATCATCCCCACCAATAAGAAATTGATCGCTACAAGGGAATTTTAATGGGTTTGGCGTTAAAAAAAGTTTGTTTTTTAGGCGTTATTTTTTTGATTAGCGCTTGCGCGGTTAAAAAAGAGGGGGTAAGGAATTTGTCTTATAAGCATGAAAGCTTGCGCGCTTATGAAAACGCTAAAGACTATGATCCGACAACCAAAAAAGCCGCCTATAAACGCAATTTTTTTGAACGCCATTTCAAACACCGCTCCAATTTGCAAGATAGCAACACAAAAGATCAGCCACTAGATAACGGCATGCGCGATTCTAGCTCGATCCAAAGAGCCACCATGCGCCCTTATCAAGTGGGGGGCAAGTGGTATTACCCCACTAAAGTGGATTTAGGCGAAAAATTTGATGGCATTGCGAGCTGGTATGGCCCTAACTTCCATGCCAAAAAAACCAGTAATGGGGAAATTTATAACATGTATGCCCACACCGCCGCGCACAAGACTTTACCCATGAACACCGTGGTGAAAGTCATCAATGTTGATAATAACTTAAGCACCATTGTGCGCATTAATGATAGAGGGCCTTTTGTGAGCGATCGCATCATTGATTTGTCTAATGCGGCCGCTAGAGATATTGACATGGTTAAAAAAGGCACAGCCAGCGTGCGTCTTATTGTTTTGGGTTTTGGTGGGGTTATCTCCAAGCAATACGAACAATCCTTTAACGCTAGCTATTCAAAGATCTTGCACAAGGAATTTAAAGTTGGCGAGAGCGAAAAAAGCGTGAGCGGAGGGAAATTTTCTTTGCAAATGGGGGCTTTTAGAAACCAAATAGGCGCTCAAACTTTAGCGGATAAATTGCAAGCAGAAAATCCAAATTACAGCGTCAAGGTTGCTTTTAAAGATGATTTGTATAAAGTTTTAGTTCAAGGGTTTCAAAGCGAAGAAGAGGCTAGGGATTTTATGAAAAAATATAACCAGAATGCGGTTTTAACGAGAGAATGATTAAGTTATTGCTTTTAGATGTAGATGGCACGCTCACAGACGGGTCGTTGTATTTTGATGAAAATTTTCACGAGATGAAAGCTTTCAATGTCAAAGATGGGCTTGGCATGACGCTATGGCAAAAATTAGGCAAAAAAATCGCTATCATTACAGGAAGAACTTCAACAATGGTGAAAAAACGCATGGAGAGTTTGGGCGTTCAGTTTGTTTTTATGGGCGTTGAAAATAAAAGCATGGTTGTGGAGCGGCTCAAAAAAGACTTGCAATTGAGTGCGCAAGAAATCGCATGCGTAGGCGATGATTATAACGATTTAGGCATGTTTAAGGCATGCGCTTTGAGTTTCGCTCCTTTTGATGCGCACCCCTTGCTTAAAAGCAAAGCTTATAAAGTGTTGCAAAATTCAGGGGGCAAGGGGGCCGTTAGGGAAGCGATTGATTATCTTTTAGAATTAGAAGGCTTGCAAGATGAAGCGCTCAAGCTTTACCTCTAATAGCGTTTTAAACTTTTTTGTGGTTTTGTCTTTCATCACGATAGGGTTAGTTTTTTTCTTTTTGCGTTCCCAACCCACTAGCGTGGTCTCTAAAGAAAATATCCCTAAAATTGAATTAGAAAATTTTAAAGCGTTTCAAATCAACGATAAAATCCTTGATCTGTCCATAGAAGGCAAAAAAGCTTTACAATACGATGATCATGAGATCTTTTTTGATTCTAAAATCAAGCGCTATGATGAAGACACCATTGAAAGCGTTGAGTCCCCTAAAGCCAAACGGCAGCAGGATTTGTATTTCTTCCCTAATGGGGTTACTTATAAAAGAAGCGACGATTCTAGTTTTTGGAGTGAAACAGGGATTTACAACCATAAAGAGCAAAATTTTAAAGGCAAGGGCCGTTTCATTCTCACTTCAAAGGACAGCAAGATTGAAGGGCTTGATATTTCTTATTCGCATGTTTTAGCCGTTATTGAAGCTCAAAGCATTCAAGTGCATTTATTCTTAGACGAAATCAAACAGAGCCAAAAAGAAAAGAAAAAACTCCCCACTTTCAAAGGAGGTTTTTAATGCGTTGGTGGTGTTTTTTGGTGTGTTGTTTTGGTATTTTAAGCGTGATGGACGCTCAAAAAACAGACAATAAAGGTTTGAAAAAAGAAAGAGAGCTTTTAGAAATTACCGGCAACCAATTTGTAGCGAACGACAAAACCAAAACCGCCGTTATTCAAGGCAATGTGCAGATCAAAAAAGGTAAAGACCGGTTGTTTGCGGATAAAGTGAGCGTGTTTTTAAACGATAAACGAAAGCCAGAGCGCTATGAAGCCACAGGGAACACGCATTTTAATATCTTTACAGAGGATAATCGTGAAATCAGCGGGAGCGCTGACAAGCTCATTTATAACGCGCTGAATGGGGAATACAAATTATTGCAAAATGCGGTGGTTAGAGAAGTGGGGAAACCCAATGTCATCACCGGTGATGAAATCATTTTAAACAAAACTAAAGGCTATGCTGATGTGTTGGGGAGCGCGAAACGGCCCGCTAAGTTTGTGTTTGATATGGAAGATATTAATGAAGAAAATCGTAAGGCTAAATTGAAGAAGAAAGGCGCTAAGAAAAAACCATGATCGCCATTAAAGACGCTCATTTTCTCACTTCTTCTAGCCAACTTTTTCAATGCCCTGCGAGCTTGACTTCTGAAATGGTCATTTTAGGGCGTAGCAATGTAGGCAAAAGCTCGTTTATTAATACCTTGTTAGGAAAAAATCTCGCCAAAAGTTCAGCAACGCCTGGAAAAACCCGTTTAGCGAATTTTTTTTCCACCACTTGGGAAGATAAAGAAAACGCCTTAACGACCACTTTTAATGTGATTGATTTGCCCGGGTTTGGCTACGCTAAAGTTTCTAAAAGCTTGAAAAAAGAATGGGAGGGGTTTTTATGGGAATTGTTGAGCGTTAGGGTTTCTATCAAACTTTTTATCCATTTAGTGGATGCGCGCCATTTGGATTTAGAAATTGACAAAAACGCTAAAGAAAACATTCAAGCCCTTTTAAGGCCCGATCAAGCCTACCTTTCTCTTTTTACGAAGTTTGACAAGTTGAATAAAAACGAGCAACACCGCCTTTTTTTAAACGCTCCTAAACCTTTTTTAATCAATACCACCCATTTTAACGCCCTTTCTTCAAAATACCCAACCCTTGAAATCGTGCGCCAAACCCTTTTGAAATACTTGCTCACTAACCCTTTATAGGCCAAAAAAACCATGCTCTCTTTAAAACAAGATTCCTTTTTTTTCTTATGCTTAGGGATCTTTGGTTTTTATTTTTATAGCCTTTTGAGAGATTTAATGCCTTTTTTACCCCCCATGATTGGGTTTTTATTCTTGTTTTATGCGAAAAAATACGATCATTTTTTACCCAGTTTGAGCGTGTTTGGTTGTTTGTTTTGGTTTGAGAGCATGCATTTAAAGACTTTAGGCGTTTTGGCTTTATTGTTTTTAATCTACCACCAAATCGTCTATAAAAACTCTTTAAAGCTTTTTAATGACGGCTTTTTATTCAAAACTTTGCATGTTTTTTTGGTTTATTACCTCTATTTATCGCGCTTTTTTTCGGTGTCTTTGGATTTGAAGATGATCGGCTTTCTCGCTCTTTTTGCTTTAATAGAGAGCGCTTTGTGGGGTTTGTATGAAAAATCTTCGTTATAAGCTTTTGCTCTTTGTTTTTATAGGGTTTTGGGGGTTACTAGCCTTAAATTTATTTATTTTAAGCGTTAAAAATCAAGAATACTATGAAAAACTGGCCGAACGAAACATGACTAAAAAAGAATTTCTAGTCCCTACAAGGGGCGATATTACAGACAGAAATGATGAGTTTTTAGCCACTAACGAATTGGTGTTTGGCGTGTTTTTGCCCAGCAGATTGAAACAAAAAGAACTTTTAGAAAAAATTGAAATAATCCAAACATTTTTCCCTAACTTTTCCAAAGAAATGCTTTTAAACAATTACCAAAAAGAAAATTCGCTTTACAACCATAACCTCATTAGAGTGGTGGGATTCATTCCTTATATCGCCATGCAACCTCTTTATACCAAACTCATCCAAACTCAAGGCATTTTTGTGCACCCTTTAGACAAGCGCTACTATCCTAATAACGCTTTAGCTTCGCATGTTTTAGGCTATGTGGGGGTGGCAAGCTTGCAAGATCTAAAAGACGATGAAGAGAATCAATACAGCCAGATTGTGGGCAAAACCGGCATTGAAAAAGAATACAACAAGCTTTTACAAGGCAAGGTGGGCTATAAAATCATGCGCGTCAATGCACTCAATCAAGAATTAGCCACCTTAGAAGTAGTACCACCAAGCACCAACAACCACTTGCAATTGAGTTTAGACAAACGCTTGCAAAAAGAAGCGGACAAGCTCTTTGAAAATAAAAGGGGGGCGATTTTAGTGATGGATGCAGAAAATGGGGAATTGCTCGTTGCAGGAAGTTACCCTGAATACAATTTGAACGATTTTGTAGGCGGGATCAGTCAAGACAAATGGCAAAAACTTCAAGATGATATTTATAACCCCTTATTAAACCGCTTCGCTAACGCTTTGTACCCGCCGGGATCTGTGGTTAAAATGGGCGTGGGGTTAAGCTTTTTAGAAAATCTTCATATCACAGAAAACACCACTATCCCCACACCGCCTTTTATTGAAGTGGGCAAGCGCAAATTCAGAGATTGGAAAAAAACAGGGCATGGCAATTCCAATTTGTATAAAGCCATTAGGGAGTCCGTGGATGTGTATTTTTATAAGTTTGGGCTTGAAATCTCTATAGAAAAACTCTCTAAAACTTTAAGGGAAGTGGGCTTTGGGGAAAAAACGGGCGTTGATTTGCCGAATGAATTTGTGGGGATTGTGCCGGATAATTTGTGGAAACTCAAACGCTTCAATCAAGATTGGCGCGTTGGGGACACGCTCATTACCGCTATTGGGCAAGGCTCTTTTTTAGCCACGCCCTTGCAGGTTTTAGCCTACACGGGACTCATTGCTACGGGCAAACTGGCAACGCCTCATTTTGCTATCAACAACAAACAACCGCTCAAAGATCCCTTAAACAGTTTTCAAAAAAAGAAGCTCCAAGCCTTGAGAGTGGGCATGTATGAAGTGTGTAACCATAAAGACGGCACCGCTTATCATTCCACAAGGGGTTCTAAGGTTACTTTAGCGTGTAAAACCGGCACCGCGCAAGTTGTGGAAATCGCTCAAAACATCGTCAACCGCATGAAAGAAAAGGATATGGAATATTTCCATCGATCCCATGCGTGGATTACGGCATTCTTGCCTTATGAAAAACCCAAATACGCTATCACTATTTTAGTAGAGCATGGGGAAGGGGGGTCAAAACTAGGGGGCTTGTTAGTGAAAATGAGCAACAAACTCTATGAACTTGGCTATCTTTAATAAAATTTTAAACCTTTTCAAAAACGCAACCTTTTAAACGCTAAAGACCATTAGCCAACCTGTTTCCAAACTTGTTTCAGTGCTCTATAACCCAGTCTAACGGGTGGTTTAAAACTGGTATTCATTAAAGAACACTCTAAAAGCGTAAAACTTTAATGAGATTTAGGCTTGCTGTATGTTTGGCTTTATTCTAATCGCATATTGACAGCTAAAGTCTTGTTTAATATTTTGTTATTTTGCTTCATCGTTTTAGATTTTATCATGATTTTCTTAAAGGGATAGGGGGTTATTTTGCGCCATTTCCCCCTTTAAGAAATAACGCTTTTAAGAAATTGCCACTTGATTAGCGCAAGCTCTTTTATAGTTGTATTTTAAAAATATTTTTAGCGTTTTTAATGCTCAATGAGAAAAGAGCCTTTTATTAGTGCCTAAAGCCCCCATTCATCTTAAAGATGAATTTTATCCAAATGGCTTAAAAAGCTGGGATAATCGCTCCCTTATAGGTATCCAAAATAAATTTCCTGGTCTTTTCACTTTGTAAGGCTTCAATCAGCGCTTTTATAGCTTCATCTTGCGCGTTATCCTCACGAGCGGCTATTAGATTGGCATAAGGCGAGTTTTTGTCTTCTGAAAATAAGGCTCCGGTGAGTTTTGCTTGCAAGGCATAATTCCCTGTTACAATGGCCCCATCCACATCCCCTAAAACCTTAGGCAATAGCGCGGCTTCTAAAGGCTTGATTTTGATGTTGTAAGGATTTTTGACAATATCAAACTCCGTAGCGTATAGATTGCTTGGGTCTTTGAGAGCGATAAGGCCTTGTTTATGGAGTAAAATCAACGCCCTGCCTTGATTGGCCGGATCATTTGGCACGGCAATCACTGAGCCTTTTTTAAGGTTTTTAATGTCTGTGATTTTTTGAGAATAAAATCTTAAAGGCTCCACATGGATATTGGCCAAACCAACAAGGTGCATTTTTCTGTCCAAATTAAACCGATCCAAATAAGGGCGGTGCTGGAAGTAATTCGCGTCTAAAGAGCCGTCATTGAGCGCTAAATTAGGCAACACATAATCCGTAAAAGACACGATCACTAATTTGATCCCTTTCTCCTTCAAATCGTCCACGACTGATTGCAAGATTTGCGCATGCGGCACAGGGCTAGCGCCCACTTTAAGCTCACGAGTGATTTCATGCTTTTCTTTTTTTTCTTTGTGGTGTTTGGCGTCTAATAGACTAAACAAACCTAAAGCAATTACCCCTACACTAATAATACGCTTGAATATGTTCATAAAAAACCCTTTATTAAAAAAAATTAATTCAAAAATTATAAAAAGATAAAACGATACGAAAATTTTAGAAACTGGCAAAGAATAAAAAGAAAAAGATTCAACCAAGAAAAACGAAGTTTCTCTTGATCAAACAGCGAATTGAACCATTAAAGGTTAATGGAATTTTCTTTAAGATATTCTGCAACGCCTTTATGGGTAGCTTTCATACCTTTATCGCCTTTTCTCCAGCCTGCTGGGCATACTTCACCATGTTCTTCAAAGTGCAAGAGAGCGTCTACCATGCGAAGCATTTCATCTGCATTCCTACCTAATGGCAAGTCATTGATCACTGCGTGTCTTACTTTCATGTTTTTGTCAATCAAAAAAGCTCCTCTCAAAGCGATCGCTTCTTCAAACAGCACATCATAGTCCCTAGAAATGCTCTTAGTGATATCAGCCACCATAGGGAAAGTTACTTGACCAATACCGCCTTTTTCTACAGGGGTGTTTTTCCATGCAAAATGCACTTGTTCGCTGTCAATAGACACGCCAATCACATTAAAGCCTTTTTCTTGGAAGTCTTTCACTCTTTTGTCAAACGCAATGATTTCTGTAGGGCATACAAAAGTAAAATCTTTTGGCCAAAAGAAAAGAATCGCACCGCTCTTACCTAAATTTTTAGAAAGCTCAAAGTGTTCATCAACCTCGTTGTTTCCTAAAACGGCAGGTGCTTTAAAATCGGGGGCAAG
Organism: Helicobacter pylori oki112; assembly: GCF_000600085.1. NCBI lineage: Bacteria > Pseudomonadati > Campylobacterota > Epsilonproteobacteria > Campylobacterales > Helicobacteraceae > Helicobacter > Helicobacter pylori. The sequence goes on along the minus strand of NZ_CP006821.1, from coordinate 1,616,405 downwards.
TTTTGTAACTAACATATACAACTCCTTAAGTGTTTTAAAATTTTGTTGGATCAAAATTAAACCTGACTAGATTTAATTCATTATGCTTTCCACTCAATCAGCGGAAACATGGTGGAGTATATTCTTAAAAAGTTAATGAAAGGATATTTCCTTTTAAATTTTAAGATTTTGTGAAAAATAGTTTCATTTTTACTGCTTGTATTTCCTTAAATAGTGTTATAATCGCTTCATAAATCATACAAAAAGGATCGTTATGTTAGTTACTCGCTTTAAAAAAGCCTTAATCTCTTATTCTTTAGGTGCACTTATTGTTTCATCTTTATTAGGCGTGGCTAACGCTTCTAATCAAGAAGTCAAAGTCAAGGATTATTTTGGGGAGCAAACTATAAAGCTTCCTGTTTCTAAAATAATCTACTTGGGTAGCTTTGCAGAAGTGCCTGCTATGTTCAATACTTGGGATAGGGTTGTAGGTATTTCGGATTACGCTTTTAAATCTGATATTGTTAAAGCCACTCTCAAAGATCCTAAACGCATTAAATCCATGAGCAGCGATCATGTGGCGGCTTTGAATGTGGAGCTTTTAAAAAAGCTTAGCCCCGATCTTGTTGTAACCTTTGTAGGCAACCCCAAAGCGGTAGAGCATGCGAAAAAATTTGGGATTTCGTTCCTTTCTTTTCAAGAAAAAACCATTGCAGAAGTCATGGAAGATATTGACGCTCAAGCTAAAGCTTTAGAAATTGACGCTTCTAAAAAATTCGCCAAAATGCAAGAAACTTTAGATTTTATCAAAGAGCGTTTGAAAGATGTCAAAAAGAAAAAAGGGGTGGAGCTTTTCCACAAAGCCAATAAGATTAGCGGCCATCAAGCCCTTGATTCAGATATTTTAGAAAAAGGGGGCATAGATAATTTTGGCTTGAAATATGTCAAATTTGGGCGTGCTGATGTTAGCGTGGAAAAAATCGTTAAAGAAAACCCTGAGATTATCTTTATTTGGTGGATAAGCCCACTCACTCCTGAAGATGTGTTAAACAACCCCAAGTTTTCCACTATCAAAGCTATCAAAAACAAGCAAGTTTATAAACTCCCCACAATGGATATTGGCGGGCCTAGAGCCCCACTCATTAGTTTGTATATCGCTTTAAAAGCCCACCCTGAAGCGTTTAAGGGCGTGGATATTAATGCGATTGTCAAAGATTATTATAAAGTGGTTTTTGATTTGAAGGATGCAGAAATTGAACCCTTTTTATGGCATTGATTTCTTAAAAAAGGGCTGATATTTTTTAGCCCTTCGTGTATCGCGCTAGGCTTAAAACAAGCCCTATAGCTAAAATCTTCTTCCCTATTTTTATCTTACCTTTATCTTTTAAGATTTTATGAAAAATAGTTTCATTTTTACTATTGTTATTTTCTTAGTAATGTTATAATCGCTTCATAAATCATACAAAAAGGATCGTTATGTTAGTTACTCGCTTTAAAAAAGCTTTCATTTCTTATTCTTTAGGCGCACTTGTCGCTTCATTATTGTTGAATGTGTGCAACGCTTCAATGCAAGAAGTCAAAGTCAAGGATTATTTCGGGGAGCAAACCATAAAGCTTCCTATTTCTAAAATAGCCTACATAGGGAGCTATGTAGAAGTGCCTGCCATGCTTAATGTTTGGAACAGGGTTGTAGGCGTTTCGGATTACGCTTTTAAAGATGATATTGTTAAAGCCACTCTCAAAGGCGAAGAGCTTAAACGCATCAAACACATGAGCACTGATCATACAGCCGCGCTAAATGTGGAGCTTTTAAAAAAGCTTAGCCCTGATCTTGTTGTAACCTTTGTGGGCAACCCTAAAGCGGTAGAGCATGCGAAAAAATTTGGGATTTCATTCCTTTCTTTTCAAGAAACAACGATTGCAGAGGCCATGCAAGCCATGCAAGCTCAAGCTGCAGTCTTAGAAATTGATGCTTCTAAAAAATTCGCCAAAATGCAAGAAACTTTGGATTTTATCAAAAAGCGTTTGAAAGATGTTAAAAAGAAAAAAGGGGTGGAGCTTTTCCACAAAGCCAATAAGATTAGTGGCCATCAAGCCATTAGCTCAGACATTTTAGAAAAAGGGGGCATAGACAATTTTGGCTTGAAATATGTCAAATTCGGGCGCGCTGACATTAGCGTGGAAAAAATCGTTAAAGAAAACCCTGAAATCATTTTCATTTGGTGGGTAAGCCCACTCACTCCTGAAGATGTGTTAAACAACCCCAAGTTTTCCACTATCAAAGCCATTAAAAACAAGCAAGTTTATAAACTCCCCACAATGGACATTGGCGGGCCTAGAGCCCCACTTATAAGCTTATTTATCGCTCTAAAAGCCCACCCTGAAGCGTTTAAGGGCGTGGATATTAATGCGATTGTTAAAGACTATTATAAAGTGGTTTTTGATTTGAATGATGCAGAAATTGAACCCTTTTTATGGCATTGATTTTAAAAAAAAGGCTAGTATTCTTTAGCCCTTCGTGTATCGTGCTAGGCTTAAAACAAGCCCTATAGCGATACAATTCGCTAAAAGCGAACTCCCTCCATAGCTCAAAAACGGCACCGCTAGACCTTTAACCGGAAGAATTCCTCCCACTCCAAAGGCGTTGATCACTAAAGAAAAACTGATGAGTAGCACCACACCCACGCAAAATAGCGAGTATTTTGGCTCTTTCAAGCGGTTAGCGACCCTAAAAATCAAAACAATCAAAACAGAAAACAAAATAAAACAAACGCATAGCCCCAAAAACCCCCATTCTTCGGCGATTCCGGCTAAGACCATGTCCGTATGCACTTCGCTCAAAAACCCAAGCTTGATTTGCCCAAGCCCAAGCCCTTGCCCAAACAACCCCCCATTATGCATGGCATTGCCTGCATGAAAGACTTGATAGGATTCGGGCAAGTCGCTTATTCTAAGAGCGTTCGCTAATCTATCCGGCAAGAGCGTGAAAAGCGAGTTTTGCAAATTAGACCACCACAATTTCAGGCGTAAAATCCTATGCTCGCTTGTAACAATCGCTAAAACGCTGATCGCAAACGCCCCTGAAATAATCAAGCTAAACAAATGCGCACTCCCCCCAGAAAAAACCAACAACACCGCTAAAACCGCCCCCAAAAGAACGATCTGCCCCAAATCGTTTTGCAAAACCCCCACCCCAATCGCTAAGGCTACAAACACCACCGAATAAGGCACAAAAGTGATGAGTTCTTCTTTGACATTAACCTTTTCCTTTGCCACAAAGGTGCGAGACAAACTCCACGCAAGAAAAAAGGTGAAACCAACCTTTAAAAACTCCAAAGGCGCTAGAGAAAAAAACCCCAAACGAATCCATCTCTTCGCCCCCCCAGCGCTACTAGAAAGGCTTTCTGGCAAAAAAAAACATGCCAATAATGAGTAATGGTGGGATAAAAAGAAGAAAAAACCCCAAACGGCTAAACCACTTGCTAGGATCAACCCTAGACAACCCCCACATGATAACAATCCCCATGATCGCACTTAAAAGCTGGCGTATGAAAAAATGGAATTCCCCATAATGATACAGCACCACTGTGGTGTAAGTTGAGAGCGAATAGCTCATCAATACCCCCAAAAAAATCAATAGCGAAGCGCAAAAAAACAGGTTTCTGTCTGTAGTCATTAGGATTTCCTTATTTTGGTTTTTGAATAGGCGTTCTCTTAAGGTGTTTTAGGGGTATTTTACACTATAATGGATCTGAATTGGCTTATCGCTCAAGCTTAAGCATGTTTTGAAATTGATCGCATTCTTTAAGTGAAAAAGCGAGCCGGTTTTGGAATGCTTTTTGCATGTTATGAATTTGCAAGGGTTTAAAAAAGGGGTTTTATATGGATTTTTCTAAAGCGTTTGGATTGGTTTATAAAGCGTTGGATTATCGGTCTTTGCGTCAAGATATGATCGCTTCTAACATCGCTAATGTGGACACCCCTTTTTACAGGCCAAAGGATTTGGATTTTGAAAGCGTTTTAGCGGAGAAAAAAGCGGAAATTTTTGAAAACCAATCCAGTAAAGTTTTGCCATTAGCCCACACTAACCCTAGGCATTTAGACTTTGAAAATAGCGCTAAAGATGGGGCAAGCCTTTTTTTTAGAGACGGGCATTTGGCTAAAAATGATGGCAACAGCGTGGATTTAGACATAGAAACGAGTGAAATGGGCAAGAACTCCACCATGTATTTAGCCTTGAGTTCAGCCTTAAAAAAGTATCGAGGCGTGATCAATTACGCCATTGATTCCAGTAAGAATTTATAGTTAAGGGAAAGCATGTTTTTATCTTCTTTTGATATTAGCGGTTATGGTTTGTCCGCCCAACGCTTAAGGGCTAATTTGATTTCTTCTAATATCGCTAACGCTAACACCACGCGCACGAGCGAAGGAGGCCCTTATAGGAGGCAAGAAGCGGTGTTTAAGGCTTTTGATTTCAATGAGATTTTAAACCAAAAAATCGCTCAAAACAATCAAATTACCCCCTATGAAGACCCTTTAGATGAAAGCGATGACAACCTAATCCCCATCACAAGCGTGGTGGTGGATAAGATTGTGCGCGATGATAGCGAGCCGTTAATGAAATACGATCCCAGTCACCCTGACGCTAACGCTCAAGGCTATGTGGCTTACCCCAATGTGAATGCGGTGGTTGAAATGGCGGATCTAGTGGAAGCGACTAGGGCTTATCAGGCCAATGTTGCAGCCTTTCAAAGCGCTAAAAACATGGCGCAGAACGCGATTGGCATGTTACAAACATGAACGATTTTCAACAATTTATGGTAGTATAAGGAAATTTAGGTAGTATTAGCCAAAGATCAGTAGAATACAGAAATGAATAAGATATTTAATAGAGTTAAATTTTTAAAAAAGAGCTTAAGGAGGTTCTATGCAAGCCATACACAATGATAAAAGCTTATTGAGTCCTTTCTCTGAGCTTAACACAGACAATAGGACTAAAAGAGAAGAATCAGGTAGCACCTTTAAAGAACAAAAAGGTGGGGAGTTTTCCAAACTCTTAAAACAATCCATCAATGAGCTTAACAACACTCAAGAGCAATCTGATAAAGCCTTAGCCGACATGGCGACAGGGCAAATCAAAGATTTACACCAAGCGGCTATCGCTATAGGGAAGGCTGAAACGAGCATGAAACTCATGCTTGAAGTGCGCAACAAGGCGATCAGCGCTTATAAAGAGCTTTTAAGAACGCAGATCTAGTTTCTTAAGTGGCGTCTCTTTAAATGATCGCTTGGTCTTTTTTAAAGAGAGGGTTCGTTGTTGCTACGCCCCATTTTAACGGATTTTACCATCAAAAATTCATGTTCTCATGCGTTGTGAAGATCCAACGCTACGCCGTTTTCAAGTGAGCGTTCATGAATAATAAAAACATTGATCCCAACTTCAACCCAGAGCGATTTTTAGAAACCCAAAAATACAAGGTCGTATTTACGGCTTTAACCTTTTTGTTGCTTTTTATTGTTTTTTTAATGGTGGCTTTTAAAAAAGCTTTTTTTGCCCAAGCCAACATGCCCACTCTGGTGATGAGCAAACAAGACACTGCGACTAGGGGGACTATCTATAGTCAAGACAACTACAGCCTGGCTACTTCGCAAACCCTTTTCAAACTGGGCTTTGACACAAGGTTTTTAAACCCGGATAAAGAAGATTTTTTCATTGATTTTCTTTCTGTTTATAGCAATATCCCTAAAAAGTCCTTAAAAGACGCTATCAATACGAAAGGCTATATTATTCTAGCCTATGATCTCACGCCCAATACCGCTGCTAATCTTAGGGACTTGAATAAGAAATTTCTAGCCTTTGGGGTTTTTCAAAATTTCAAAGACGCGCGCGATAAGGTGTGGCAAAAGCAAGGGCTAAACATTGAAGTGAGCGGCGTTTCTAGGCATTACCCTTATCAAAATAGCCTAGAACCAATCATTGGCTATGTGCAAAAACAAGAAGAAGATAGGCTCACTTTAACTACCGGTAAAAAAGGCGTTGAAAAATCTCAAGATCACTTGCTTAAAGCCCAACAAAATGGCATGAGAACAGGCAAAAGAGATGTGAGTTTTAACTTTATTCAAAACCACTCTTACACAGAGATTGAGCGCCTTGATGGCTATGAGGTGTATTTGAGCATTCCTTTAAAACTCCAAAGAGAAATTGAAACCCTATTAGATAAAACTAAAGACAAGCTCAAGGCTAAAGAAATCCTAGTGGGTATCATTAACCCTAAAAGCGGGGAAATTTTATCGCTGGCTTCAAGCAAGCGCTTCAATCCTAATGCGATTAAAACTAGCGATTATGAAAGCTTGAATTTGAGCGTTGCCGAAAAGGTTTTTGAGCCAGGCAGCACGATCAAACCCATTGTTTATTCCTTACTGTTAGACAAGAATTTAATCAACCCCAAAGAACGCATTGATTTAAACCATGGCTATTACCAATTAGGAAAATACACCATAAAAGATGACTTTATCCCTAGTAAAAAAGCCGTTGTGGAAGACATTTTGATCCAATCTAGCAATGTGGGCATGATAAAAATCAGTAAAAATCTCAACCCAGAGGATTTCTATAACGGACTTTTAGGCTATGGATTTTCTCAAAAAACGGGCATTGATTTATCCTTAGAAGCCACAGGAAAGATCCCTCCTTTGTCCGCTTTCAAGCGTGAAGTGTTAAAGGGGAGCGTTTCTTATGGCTATGGGCTGAACGCGACTTTTTTGCAGCTTTTAAGGGCTTATGCGGTGTTTTCTAATGAAGGCAAATTGACTACCCCCTATTTAGTGCAACAAGAAACCGCCCCTAATGGCGATATTTACATTCCTAGCCCCAAACCCACCTTTCAAGTCATTAGCCCCAAAAGCGCTAGGAAAATGAAAGAAACCTTAATCAAAGTGGTGCGTTATGGCACAGGCAAAAACGCTCAATTTGAAGGGCTATACATAGGGGGCAAAACCGGCACGGCTAGGGTTGCTAAAAACGGGAGTTATAGCGCGCAGTCCTACAACAGCTCTTTTTTTGGGTTCGCTGAAGATGAAAGGCAGGTTTTTACTATCGGCGTGGTTATCTTAGGCTCGCACGGCAAGGAAGAATATTACGCTAGCAAGATTGCAGCCCCTATTTTTAAAGAAATCACCGAAATTTTAGTGCGTTACAATTATCTATCGCCCTCTATTGCGATTCAAAATGCGTTGGAGAAAAACCGCTTTAAAATTAAGTAAGAATAGTAGGGTAAAATTAGCGTAACTATACCGATGATCTAGTGGCATCAATTCAAGCTAACTAAAAGGCGAATTTAAATGATTAAAAGCATAGAGATTGAAAATTACAAAAATTTCAAGCACCTTAAAATGGAAAATTTTAAACTCATCAACTTTTTTACCGGTCAAAACGATACAGGCAAAACCAATCTTTTAGAAGCCCTTTATATCAACACGGGTCTTTGTGATTCTGCTGTTCAAGTCAGTCTTCCCCCTGAACATGTGGTGCTTGTTAGTGAATTTAGGAAAATCAAGCTCAATAACGACAACCTAAAAACCTTCTTTTACCAAGAGAATACCGCTAATCCCATTAGCATCCGCACTGAGTTTGAACATGCTACTATCCCTCTTACTATCCAATACCCCACACAAACCAATTACAGCAAAGACATCAATTTGAATAGCGATGATATTCATATGACAAACCTTATAAGCAAACCAATAACGAAGCCACAGCTCCAATTTTTCTACAATCCATCTTTTTCCCCCATGACAATGACTTATGAACTTGAAAGACAAAACTTAAGCTTAATCCATTCTGATTTAGATAAGATCGCTCAAACCTATAAAGAAAATGCAATGTTTATTCCTGTGGAATTATCTATTGTTAATTCTCTTCAAGCATTAGAAAATTTACGATTAGCGAGCAAAGAAAAAGAATTAATGGAAGTCTTAAAATATTTCAACCCTGATATTTTAGATGCTGATGCCATAAGAAAGTCTGTCTATATCCAAATCAAAAATGAAAACACACCGCTAGAAAAAAGCCCCAAAAGGCTTTTAAATTCGTTTGGTTGGGGGTTTATCAAATTCTTTATCATGGCGAGCATTCTTATAGACAATCGTGTTAAGTATCTTTTTATTGATGAAATAGAAAGTGGTTTGCACTATACAAAAATGCAAGAGTTTTTAAAAGCTCTGTTTGAGTTAGCTCAAAAACTACAGATTCAAATTTTTGCCACCACGCACAATAAGGAATTTTTATTGAACGCTATCAACACCATGCCCAATAATGAAACGGGAGTTTTTAAAGATATAGCCTTGTTTGAATTTGAAAAAGAAAGCGCTTTTGGCTTTATCAGACACAGCTATTCTATGCTAGAAAAAGTGCTTTATAGGGGCATGGAGGTTAGAGGCTGATGCGAGAAAAGATCGTTTATGTGGAGGGCGAATCAGACAAAATCTTTTTAACGATTTTAAATGAGGTTAAAAATTTAGGCCTTAAAGATTCTAATATTATCAATTGTGGGAGCAAGGATAAGCTTTCTGAAGAAGTCGAGAGTGTTAAAGAAAACCTAAAAGCTAAAGATATTTACATCGTTTTTGATTCAGACAACCAAACAAAAGAGGCTAAAATTCAAGAAATAAAGAAACAACTCCAAGAAAACCCAGAAGAAGAACACCGCTTAAACGATGAAGAGTTTAACCAGATTAAGATTTTTTTATTGCCAGAAAATGATGAGACTGAACACGACCCCAATTATTGCGAATTAGAGCCTTTGCTAGAAAAAATGGCAAAAGAAAGTGAAAATAAAGCGTTTTATCAAGTTTTTTGCGAGTCCTACGAGGAGTTTTTTCGCAAAATCAAACAAATCAAACCTATTCAATCAGAACAAAAAAAACATGCTAAATGTTGGCTACAACCCTATATTACGCTTTCTGTTTGTTTAGAGAGAGGTTTTGTTCCTTGTGGTTTAAACAATCTAGATCCTGTTTCTACAACCGCTAAAATGATAGATAAGCCAAAAAATACAGAAATTCTTAAAAAATTTTTTAATTTTGATTCAAAGGAACTTCAAGCATTGATTGATTTTTTAAATTGACAATTATAAATACCGCTCATTTATTCATGGGATAAACCTTGTTATCGCATGGCTTCCTTATGCGTTTATCGTTATAACTCTCATTAAATAAATCCCTCGTTTTTTCATAATCTTTGGTTATTATTCCTGCTAATGGCAATACGGTATGCAATAAATCATCGCTCATAAAAGGCTTGTGTAAAGCTTCTTCAAAACTTTTTACCATTTGGGGGTGTTTTTGTTTGAATGCATCGCTCATATAGATTAAAAATAGGATTTCCATGCTGGCATTTGAGCATTCATGGGTATTGAAAGCGCTTGATTCAAACATGTCATTGCCATGATCGCTCAGGTAGATAATGAGACTATCCTTATCTTTAAACAATTCAATCAAAGAATGCAAAACATAATCATTATAATAAACGCTGTTAATATAATCGGTTACAACTTGCTTGTCAGCATTGTTTTTAACTTTCAAAGACTTGTTTTTTGAAAAATAAGAAGTGTTATTGAGATTGAAGCGGGAAAATTCTTTAGGAAAGCGGTTTTTGTATTCAAAATGATTGCCAATCAAGTGAAAAACAACAAAATTTTTACGCTTTTTACTCTCTCTCTCTCTCTCTCGTTATTATAATACCGCTTGAAAAGAGCGGCCAAGTTTTCATCATAAGGTTTATCGTTTTCTATATAAGTATCAAAATGCTTAGCCACTTGATAATAGCTATTACCCCACATGAGTCCATAGCCTTGAGAAGTGATCCAAACGCTTTTACAATCGCTCAGTTTAAGGATATGGGCTAGGTTTTTATATTGATACCATGCTTTTTGGTTGAGATTATCCCTATTGGCGTAAGTTAAAAGCATTGTGAAACTTTTGTCCGTATAAAAAGCCGGGCTGATCACATTATCAAACACTAAAAGCGAACCTTTTTCTTTTAAAGCGTTTAAATAAGGGGTTGTAGGGGCTTGATAGCCATAAACACCCATAAAATTTCTGTTCAAACTCTCGCCAAAAACCAACACCACATTTTCAACACTTCCTGTATTTTTGAGCAGGTAATCTTTAGAATAAGAAGCTTTTTCTAAAGCTTGATTAGAGTTGTTGCTTTCTCTCAGACTGCTGATATTCCTACCAAAATAATACGCTCCTTTAGCCAAAGCAATGTATTCCATCGTCCCATCAGCGTTCAACAGGGCTTCACGCTCTTTATATTTTTTGATCGTTGCTATAGTGTGTGGCGCTTCTACAATCAAAAATAAAACGCTTAAAATACTAGCCATTTTTAAAGAAATGGGTTTATTAGGAATGAGACTGAATAGTTTTAGAGAACCTACAGCTATTAAAATAAGCCCTATCACAAAATACCAGTGCGGATAGACATAAGCATGGAGAAATTCCAAGCTCTCTTTATAATGCGTGGTGAATAAAATATTACCCAGCTCATTAGATAAAGGCAAATGAAAATAATACGAACCAAAAATATCTATACAGCTAAACACAACCCCTAAAATTAATATAAAACTTTTTAGGCTTTCTGTTACAAACCTATTCTTAATAAAACTGATCGCATAATAAATAATAAAAAGCCATATAAAACTATACAAAAATGCTTTGAAAATAAAACCAACACTCACCGAAGAGAGAAAGCATGTTGAAAGCACATTAAAAAAAATGAACACAAAAAATTTAGCATCTAAAATCATCGGACCACTCCATTAAGACATAAGGAAATTCTAAGCAACTGACCATAAAACAAGACCACAAAAAAAACACTCTCCCCCCTTTTTTTAATTCAATGCACTTCGCTCCAAACTTTTCTTTTCCACGCATAAGCCAAGAACGACAGCACCGCAAAGAAAATCATGATCTTAATCCCTAAGGTATTCCTTTCATGTTTTTTCCTATCGCCCGCTTTTTCCAAATAAGAGATGACTTGTTTTTGCGCTTGTTCACTCAATCCCACTCTAGGCATAGCCGTGCCAGGCAAAAGCTTTTGCGGATCGTTGATGAAAATATTCAAGCCATGTTCACCTTTAGCTCTAATCATCATGGACAAATCAGGCGCATGAGAGCCTAAATAATTGGCTAAATCTTTAGGATCGCTAAAGGCCTTATTTTTAGCATAATCCAAGCTATGACACCTTTGACAGCTTTGCGCGAACACTTCCTTATCGCTCAAATTTTTAGGCAAAATAGAAGTGAGATACGCCACAATATCGCTCAAATCTTTATCGCTAAATTGAGAAAACGCCGGCATAGGATAGGGCCTTTCATCGTTGAATTTATGGCTCAATTTCGCCGTTTTCACAGGGTCTTTGATGAAGTGGGCTAAGAAATTCGCGTTCAAAACCCCCGCCACATGGCTTAAATCCGGTGGCACGACCCCAAACGAGTTGCTCGCGCTAAGGCTGTCCATAGGGGCTGGAATGTTTTGGGATTTAATGCCATGGCAAGCGGTGCAATTTTCGGATACAAGCTGTTTGCCTTTATTAGCGTCGCCATTTTTTAAATCCATCGGCTCTAAATCCTTGAAAGCAAAATCTGCCGGAGCGACTTTAGGGTGCATCACCGAATGCGCATAAGGCTCAACCCCATAATAAATCACGCCTATCACCACAATAAGGATAATTAGAATCTTAAATTCTTTCATCTAACACCCCCTTGTTTCTTGCTCTCAGCGATAGTGATAATGGGCAATACCACAAAGAAAAGAGCCAAGAAAGTGATTGAACCCACTAAGCCAATGTATTTACCGATCCCAAGCGGGGGCAATTTACCATAGATCGTTAAAACAATCATATCAATGATTAAAAGCCAAAACCACACCATAAACGCAGGCCGTTTGTGAGCAGGAGCGACAACTGGGCTTCTGTCCAAAAAGGGCAGTAAGAAAAAGATCACTTGCGCCACGCCAAAGGCCATTAGCCCTAAATCAGCGCTGAAGAAAAAGCCCCTTAAGACTTCATAGCTCCATAAGAAATACCATTCAGGGTAAATGTGAGGCGGCGTTTTAAGGCTGTTAGCCCTTTCAAAGTTGATAGGATCCATCGCAAAATCATAGTGGTAACACACCAAGTAAAAGAAAAAGACCATAAACGCGCAAACCACAAAAATATCTTTAGACAAGAATACCGGCCAAAAAGGAATGACTTTGGATTCTTTTTTCTTGCCTTCAATGAATTTCTTTTCTTCTGATTCAAAGTCAATCTCTTCGCCTTCTTGGTTATTGACATGCGGGATGCGTAAAGAATAGAAATGCACCCCAATGAGTAAAATGATCGCAATGGGCAGTAAAAACACATGGAGCATGAAAAAACGCGTTAAAGTGGAATCCGCCACAACATAATTCCCCCTAATCCACTCCACCACATCAGCCCCAATGAAAGGAATGCCCCCAAATAAATTCGTGATAACCGCTGCGGCCCAATAGCTCATCTGCCCCCAAGGCAGCATATACCCGCTAAAGGCTTCCGCGCTAAAGACCACAAACAAAATCATCCCGCTAATCCAAATCATCTCACGGCCCTTTTTGTAAGAGCCATAATAGATGCCAACAAACATGTGGATATAAATGATGACAAAAATCATGCTCGCTGCCGTGGCATGCATGTGGCGCCAAAGCCAGCCATAAGCCACTTCTTGCATGATGGTGAAATTCACGCTATCAAACGCCATTTTCGCATCAGGCTTATAATACATGAGCAAGAAAATCCCTGAGATTACAAGCACGCCAAAAAGGGTCAATAAAATCACCCCCATAGCCCATAAGAAATTGATGTTTTTAGGGATCCAGTATTCTGTCATTAGCACTTTAACAAGTTTGTTAGTGCCAAGACGCATGTCTAGCCATTCGCCTAAATTCTTCGCTTTTTTTATCTCTGCCATTGAACTCTCCTTACGCTTTAGCCATCATTTTCTTGTATTCAGCCCCGGCTTCACCAAAAGTGATCTTATTGCCTTCAATTTTAAAAGGCGGAATATCAAAAGGGCGTGGAGGGGGAGTGCCGGCAATATTCACGCCATCAGAAGTGAAACGCCCCCCATGGCATGGGCATAAAAAGCCTTTTTCTTCATCTTGATAAGTGGGGATACACCCTAAATGCGTGCAAATTTGAATGGCTGTGGTAAAAACGCTCTCGCCAATTTTAAAATCGCGCTTTTCATTAAAGCCCTCTTTTTTAGAACGCTTGAGGATATAGACCGGTTTCCCACGCCATTCCACGGTGGAAAACTGCCCTTCTTGCATGTTCGCCACATCTATGGTCGTAAAACCGGCTGAAACAACGCTTGGAAGCGGATCCCAAGTCTTTTTCATCGCTACCAGACTCGCTATAGCCCCTATAGCTGTAACACTAGCAAGGCTCATTCCTAAAAAATCACGCCTTTGAATATCTGCCATGTAAAAAACTCCTTAATGATAATTACCTTTTAACGACTAAAGGCATAGCAAATCCCTATTTTACAACAAACTCTCTTAATAATCTTTTTAAAATAACAAAATTAACGCTAAAATCAAATGCTTTTAGTGTCGCTTTAAAGAAATTTGAGCGTGCAAATGTTTCAAAAGGGTTTCTAAAATATCGTTATCGTCTTTGCTTGGGGCTTTTAAGCTTTCTTTCTTTTCATCGCTATAAGTAATGGTGATGTTTTGATTGAAATTAGAAAGTTTAATGATGCCAAGCTGGTTGGCTAGAATTTTAAGCGTAATGATTTTAAAGAAATTTGAGCGTGCAAATGTTTCAAAAGGGTTTCTAAAATATCGTTATCGTCTTTGCTTGGGGCTTTTAAGCTTTCTTTCTTTTCATCGCTATAAGTAATGGTGATGTTTTGATTGAAATTAGAAAGCTTAATGATTCCAAGCTGGTTGGCTAGAATTTTAAGCGTAATGATTTGCAAAAATTGAGCGCTCAAATCGTCTATTTTGCCAAACCTGTCTTCTATTTCTTCATGGATTTGCCCCACCTCATCTGTATTTTCACACAAACTCAAACGGCGGTACAAATCCAATCTCAAACTATCGCTTGCAATGAGTTCAGGGTTTAAAAAAGCGCTCACGCTCAATTGGATTTCTACGCTCTTTTCAAGCCTTTTTTTCCCCCCACTCAATTCATAAATCGCATCTTCAAGCATGCGCGTATAGAGTGCATAACCGATATTTTTAATATGCCCGCTTTGATCTTGCCCGAGCAAATTCCCGCCCCCCCTAATTTCTAAATCATGATAAGCAATACTCTCCCCGCTGCCTAAATACGAATTTTTTTCTAAAGCGAGCAAGCGTTTTAGGGCCTGTTCATTCAAACTTTTTTGATCTTCTATGAGGAAATAGCAAAAGCCTTCTTTTTTGCCCCTCCCCACACGCCCTCTTAATTGGTGCAAATCAGCCAGCCCAAAATTTTGCGCGTTATCTATAATAATCATGTTAGCGTTAGGCAAATGAATCCCTGATTCCACAATGGAAGTGCATAATAAAACCTGATAGTTTCCCTTAGCAAACTCTAGCATGATTTCTTCGCTCTCATGAGCGCTAATTTGGGAATGCAAAATGGCGATTTTGAGTTTAGGGATTAAATCTTCTAGCTTGGTTTTGACTTTTGAAATGCTAGCGATGTGGTTATGGATGTAAAAAATTTGCCCGTTACGGCGCAATTCTCTATGAATAATCTCTTTTAAGAGTTCGTCATTCTTTTCTTTCAAAAAAGTGCGGCTGGGCTTTCTGTCTGTGGGCGGGATTTTTAAAGAGCTGATGCCTTTAATTTGAGAGAGTGCCATGTTTAGAGTGCGCGGAATAGGCGTAGCGGACATGCTTAAAAAATGCACGCTTTTACTCAATTCTTTTAAAGCTTCTTTTTGTTTCACACCAAATTTATGCTCTTCATCCACCACCACTAAGCCCAAGTTTTTAAATTTCGCGCCTAAAATCGCATGCGTGCCTACAAGCACATCAATTAGCCCTAATTCCACCGCCTTTAAAAGCTTGTTTTTTTCGCTCGCATACCTGTCCAAACGAGCCACTTTAACGCCAAAATTTTCAAAACGCGCCCTTAAAGTCTCAAAATGCTGGTGCGCTAATAAAGTAGTAGGCACAACCAGAGCGCTTTGAAAGCCGTTCAAAAACGCGCAAAAAATCGCATGCATCGCTACTTCTGTTTTCCCAAAACCCACATCCCCACTCAGTAATCTGTCCATCACTCTCTTAGAGCTTAAATCCTTTGAAATTTCAGCGATAGCCTTTTCTTGATCGCTTGTGTATTCAAACCCCGCATGCGATTTAAAGACTTCCAACTCCGCTAAATGCGTGTCCATCTTTTTACCCAAGATCAAATTGCGTTCAGCCGCTAATTCAATGATCTTGCCTGCAATCTCTAAAAGCTTAGTCTTAACCTTAGCTTTCAGTTTGAGAAAACTCCCTTTCCCTAGCCGGTCTTTAGTTGGCACGCTATCGCTTTGCGCCACATAGCGAGCGATTAGGTGCAGGTTTTCTACCGGTAATAGCAGTTTGTCTTCGCCCCAATAAGCGATTTCTAAAAAATCCCTCTTGCTCCCTAAAACGCTGTGTTGGACTAATTGAGAAAACACGCCCACCCCATAATCATCATGCACCACCCATTCGCCCGCATTCAATTCATTCAAAGCGAGCTTGGATTTTTGGCGTTTTTTCTTCCTTTCAAAAGAATTGAGCGAAATAAAAATCCCATCAGGGGTTTTAAAGTTTAGCACAAAGGGGGCGATGACGCATTCAATATGGCTTTTTTCAAGCGCGCTTATCGCATTGTCTAAAATCGTTTTATTAGGGGCTAGGAGCGTGATTTTACGATTTGAATGCAAAGCTATAAAGCTTTCTAGGGCATGCGCATGGATTTCTAAATCTTCATAGCCTTGCGGGTTTTCTAAAACCTTTAAAAATTTGAAACGCTCACCATCCAATTCGTTTAAGCTCGCTAATTCTTGGATTTCTTCTAAAGCTCTAGGGCTTATAACGCTTTTATAGGCATGCAACAAATCGTTTGCTTTTTCTCCTAAAAACCACAAACCAAAACTAGTTAAATCTTTAGAAAAGCTATTTAAGGGGCTTTGCTCCACTTTGGTTTTCAGATCCTTATAAGATTGTTCGTTCAAACTAAAAAGCGTGGGGGGGATTTCAATTTCTAACAAATCTTCTTTGAGGCTCATTTGAGTGGTGGGGTCAAATTCCTTAATGCTCTCACACTCCATGTCAAAAAAACTCAAGCGATACGCTTTAGAATTGGGCGCATAAATATCCACAATATCCCCCCTAAAGCTCGCTTCGCCTTCCACTTCCACTAAGTCTAAAATTTCATAACCATAATAAAAAAGCTTGTCTTTTAAATCTTTAAGGTTATATTTTTCTAAAAGAGTGATTTTAAAGCTTTCTAAAAGTTCTTTTTTAGGCAAATGGTGCAATAACGCGCTAATAGGGGCAATAATGATCGCTTCTTGCTTGTTCTCTAAGGCTTGATAAAACTCCCTTAAACCCCCTAAAAGCTGTAAAAATTCTTCAAAAAACGAACGCAAATCGTCGTTTTTTTTAGCCCTAAACTCCGGGAAAAGAATGGCTTTGATATTTGGCTTAAAATAGCTTATGACTTCTTTAGCGAGCTCGGACTCTTTAAAATCCTTACAAGCGAGTATTTGATAATCAAAGCCTTTGTTTAAGGCTCTATAAAGGCTAGATTGGATCATTCCCTATTTATTTTCAATTTTCTTTTCTTGCTCATTGATCAACAACGCCCCCCCTTGAATATTCTTAGGGCGAGTTTCCCCAATCAAAATCCCCTTTCTTTCCACCACAAGCTCTTGGCTAGAGATCTTACCATCCAAGCGCCCTAAAGGCATGATTTCTACCACTTCCGCTTCCACCGTGCCAGTGAACTTGCCATTAACCACTAATTTATTAGTGAAAATATCACCCACTACCGAGCCGGTTTGCCCGATCACCACTGCGCTTTTAGAATGCACCACCCCTTCTAATTCGCCATCTATGTGCAAATGGCAATCCAAATGAAGCTCCCCCTTTATTTTTGTGCCTTGAGCGATGATAGTCGCTGGTCCTGTTTTTGCATTAGCTGATTTATTATTGTTATCAAAGATTGCCATCTGATGCTCCTTTCTTTATTGAAAACTTCTTCAAAATCTTTCATGTTCCATTTGGTGAAACTCATGGGGTTTATGGGTTGATTTAAAAACCGCACTTCATAATGCAAATGCGGCCCTGTACTCATCCCTGTATTGCCACTATACCCAATCAACTGCCCTTTTTTGACAAATTCGCCCGTTTTTACGATGATTTTATTCAAATGGGCGTAGTAGGTTTTAAAACCAAAAGGGTGGAAAACTTTAATCAAATTCCCATACCCCCCATTCCACCCCTTGCTCGCTAACCCCACTACCCCGCTCGCGCTCGCATACACAGGGGTGTTAATAGCGGTGCTCAAGTCAAGCCCGGTATGGTTGTGCAACACATGCAAAATAGGGTGGATTCTTTTATTGAAGGCGGCTGAAACGCGCCGATAGGATTCTAGCGGGTAGTCATTAGGGATAAGGCGCATGATAAAGCTTTTTTGAAGCCCGGTAATCCCAGCGACATCTAATCGGCTGGAAAAATTGCCCTCTTCTTTTTCTTCTTCAGGCCTATTCACCCCCACCACTTCTTCTAAATCGTTGATGCGCTCCCCTGAAAGTTGCAAATCGTCTAAAAATTCATCCATTTGCAAAGAAAGTTTTTCATTCGTCTCTCTTTTTTTCTCAAATTCCTTAGTGATTAAGGCATGCTGCTTGTCAATGTTTTTAATCTCTTTATTTAAAACCAGTAGCGAAATGCCTAAAAACAATAAAGATCCCACAACGCTCAAAAGTGCATACAAGCCAATTTGACGAAATAGTATATGAACATTAAGATAACGGCTCCCTTTAGAGTCCGTAACCATCACAATCAAACGCCTGTCTAAAAACACTAAAATCCTTATTGGCTTATGAGCGCGTCTTTATCCACATGCTCTTGGAGCTGGACAATGTCTTCTAAAACCCAAAACAAATTCTTCCATTCAATAAATTTATTTTCTTCTAAAGCGCTTTGAAAATGATCTAAATCCCATGCTAGAAATTTTTCTGCATCTAAAATTTTACCTAAAAAGCGCACTTCATAATGCAATTTTTCGCCGCCGCTATTACCGCTCTTCCCGCTATAGCCAACCAACTGCCCTTTTTGGATAAAGCTTTTGGTCTGCACATTGACATGATCTAAATGCGTGTAAATGGAGCTAAAACCAAACGCATGTTCAATGCGCACCAAGTTCCCATACCCCACATTAGAATTGGTTTTCACAAAATCCACAATCCCATCAGCGCTCGCATAAACAGGCGTGTTCAATGGCGCGATAAAATCAATCCCAGATTCAACGCCCTTAATTTTTTTAATGGGGTGGTTCCTTTCTTTGGTGGGTTTGATAGCGCTATAAGTTTTCAAGGGCATGCCATTAGGAATGAGCATGAGCGCTAAATGTTTTTGAGCCAAATTCAAATTGTCTAAATCCACTTCATCATAGAGATGCACGCCCCCATTGGCCCCTCTTTTGACTTCAATCAAGGATTCTATCGTGCGAATCTTTTGCCCCACAATAAAGAGCTCTTCTCGCTTGTTTTTAATCTCTTTTGTCAAAGTGTAATTTTTTTGATATAAATCCCTAAAATCCCTTAAAACCGCATTCCTCTCGCTTGTCATCGTATCCATTTTAGCGATTAAAAATTTTAAAAACCCTACGCCAAGCCCCACGATCAATAAAAGAATGATAACAGAAATGATGAGATTGCGTTTTAAATTTTTAGAAAATTTGAGCTGTTTAGAGCCTGATTCATCAATGATGGTGATCACAAGCTGGTTTTGTGGCATCAATCCCTCTTCTTTTGATAGCGTTCATAAAAAGCGTTGGCTACCAGAAATGAGCCATACACCAAATAATTTTCATTTTCTTTCAAATCTTCAAACAAAGCGTGTTCTAACCCTAAAGTTTCTAAAATCCCTTTAAGTTTTTCTAATTGGATAATTCTTTCATTATGCAATTCTAAAATCAAAACCTTTTTAACCACAGGCTTTAAAATTTCTAACACCCCACAAGCGTCTTTATCTTGATAGCAATTATAAATTAAAATAATTTTAGTGTTAAAAACGCGTTTGATCTCTTCTTTTAAGGCTTTAGCGCTATGGGGGTTATGCCCCACATCTATTAAGATATTAGGGCTTAAAAGCTCGCAACGGCCGATTAAATTTAGGGGCTTTAGGTTTTTTAAAACTTCTTGTTTATTGCATGGCATAAGCGTTTCAAACGCTTTTAGGGCCACTTCTAAATTCATCGCTAAAAAATGGGCTAAATGGTAGCGTTCAATATAATCCTTGACTCCTTTTGAAATCTCATTTTGAACCACAATCAATTTTGCGTGTTTGTCTTTGGCGATCTTTTGAGCCACATTTAAAACCAGTTCTTGTTGGGGAGCGATGATATTAAGAGGGCTCATCGCTTTTAATTTAGTAGTCGCAATGCTTTCTAAACTATCCCCTAAAAATTCCTTATGATCATAATCAATGGGGGTGAAAACGCTTAGGGTTTTTTCTAAAGCGTTCGTGCTGTCAAACTCCCCCCCAAGCCCTGCTTCTAAAACCAAATAATCGCAATCTTTAGCGAGCATGACGGCTAGTAAGGTAGCGTATTCAAAATACGAGCAAGTGCTACTGAAAGCGTGCGATTGCAATTGCTGGTGGGCGTTTTCTAAAACGCTTTCTTCAACAACAGAGCCATTCACAAAAAAGCGCTCCCTAAATTCAAAAACATGAGGGGAGGTGAAATGCAACACCTTAAAATTTTGATCGGCTAATAAAAGGGTTAAAAACCGCCCTGTACTGCCCTTGCCATTAGTCCCTACCACATGAATGACTTTCGCTTGAACCTCAAAAAAAGCGTTTTTAAAATCTTTATAAATTTGAATGAAACGGCTAGGATCAAACTTGTGGTATTCTTTAGGCTTTGTTTCTAAAAACGCGCTCAATCTAGGGCTATTTTTCATTATTGAATTTCCCTTCATAAGCGATTTGAGCCACAAATTTAGTCAAAGTTTGCTCCACAGCCTGATTGATCGCGTAATAGCGGTTCTGGTAGGTATTAAGGGGGTCTTGCAAATTCACAGCGTAATTGTAATACCCGCTATTTTGAAAAGTCTTTTGTGTGCCTCTTTTGTTATCGTAAGTGTAGCTTACAGACACAGTCGCGCGATAGAAAGTCGTAAAGCCTTCTTTATTTTGCGTGATACTCGTATCGGTTAC
Organism: Helicobacter pylori oki112; assembly: GCF_000600085.1. Lineage (NCBI taxonomy): Bacteria > Pseudomonadati > Campylobacterota > Epsilonproteobacteria > Campylobacterales > Helicobacteraceae > Helicobacter > Helicobacter pylori. The sequence continues at coordinate 1,595,992 of NZ_CP006821.1, read as the reverse complement.
ATTCGTGATTTCTATAATAATGATAGAATCCGCATCCTTTTCACTCGCTAAGCGGCTTTGGAAGCGTTGCACGACTAAACGATTCATCAAATCCTTAAACTCTACAGAGTTTTCAGGGTTAGGCAAATTCACGATGAGTTTCACGTATATGCTATCGCCTAAAGCGTTTTGAGCGTAAGCGGCGATGGGCTTATACCCACAACCCTTGAACCAAAGCAACAAAATAAAAAAAAGTAAAGCCTTCATGCGATAACAAAATTAACAAGCTTATTAGGCACATAAATTTCTTTTTTAACGCTCGCCTTTTCTAAATATTTCTCTAATTCTTTTTTAGCCAAAATAATAATTTCTTCCTTACTGGCGTTAATATTGACTTTCAATTCCGCGCGCCTTTTGCCATTAATGGTAAGCCCTAAAGTCATAAAGTCTTCCATCAAAGCGTTTTCATCGATCGCTATAGGCTTAAAATTCTCTCTTTTAAAAAGCCTCTCGCTCAACTCCCATGCGGTGTGTGGGATAATAGGCTCTAAAATTTGCAACAACACAAAATAACCCTCGCATAAAATTTGCTCATTATTTTGTGCACTCAAAGCGTTTAAAGCCTCCATGCAACTTGCGATCAAAGTGTTAAACGCGTAAGCGCTTTCAGCCTTATTGAAAATTTCATGCGATTTTTTTAACGCTTCATAGACTTTTTTACGCCCTAGTTTTTGCGCTTCATTCAAGCTGACTTCTTTAAATTCAGGCTTAGAAGTGGTAGGGGTAATGGCGTTCGCTTTATCGTATAAGCGCTTGATAAACCGGTGTGCGCCCTCTAAAGCGCTGTCATTCCATTCTAATTCTTTAGCCGGTGGGGCAGCAAAAAGGATAAAAAGCCTCGCCGCATCGGCCCCGTATTTTTTAAGTATCTCTTTAGGGCTAACGACATTGCCTTTAGATTTGCTCATCTTAGCGCCATTTTTTAAAACCATGCCTTGAGTGATAAGCTGTTTGAAAGGCTCATCTAAATGAAGATAGCCCAAATCCCTTAAAGCCTTAGTGAAAAAGCGCGCGTATAACAAGTGCAAAATCGCATGCTCAATGCCGCCAATATAAGTATCCACTGGCATGAAATACTTCAAGTAATTTTGATCAAACGCTTGATTTTCACGCTGGTTTTTGGGCGTGGTGTAGCGCAAGAAATACCAACTGGATTGGATGAAAGTGTCCATGGTGTCTGTTTCTCTTAAAGCGTCTTTGTGGCATTTAGGGCATTGAGCGAATTTCCAGCTCGCATGCTTTTCTAACGGATTGCCCTCCCCATCAATCACAATGTCTTCAGGTAAAGTTACCGGCAGTTGGGTTTCAGGCACAATCCCGCAATGTTTGCAATGAATCATAGGAATGGGCGCTCCCCAATACCTTTGACGGCTCACTCCCCAATCTTGCAAGCGGTAGTTGATCACCCTTTTACCGAGGTTTTCTTTTTCAAAATAAGCGATGATTTTTTCTCTGGCCACTGAGCTAGAAAGATTGCTCCACTCCCCGCTATTTTTTAAAACCTCTTCTTTGGTGTGGGGCAAATTTTGAGGGCTTTGAGTGATCACTTTAATAGGGATATGATAAAGATTAGCGAATTCAAAATCCCTTTCATCGCAGGCTGGCACGCCCATTAACGCCCCAGAACCATAATTAGCTAGGGCGAAATTAGCCACCCAAACAGGGATTTTTTGCTTTGTTAAAGGGTGGATAGCATAAATGCCTAAAAACGCCCCTTTTTTCTCTAAAGCTCTTTCTCTTTGAGTCGTGTTTAAAATCGCTTTAATCATCTTTGAATCTTCTTGACTCACTTGCTTAATGGCATGCTCTACTAAAGGGTGTTCTGGGGCGATGGCGATGTAAGTTACGCCATAAATAGTGTCCGCTCTTGTGGTAAAAACTTCAATTTCTTGAATGCCATTGCAAGCTTTCAAGCACTCATCAGCGATTTTAAAACCAAATTGCAACCCGCTAGATTTCCCTATCCAGTTTTTTTGCATAATTAGGACTTGAGAAGGCCAATGATTTTCTAAAGTTTCTAAGTCTTTTAGCAATTCTTCAGCGTAGTTTGTGATCTTCAAATAATATTGATAGAGTTCTTTTTGAATCACTTCTGTATCGCAACGCCAACACCTCCCATCAATGACTTGCTCATTAGCCAAAACGGTTTTGTCGTTAGGGCACCAATTGAGCATGGCTTTCTTGCGATAAATTAGCCCCTTTTCCCACAAATCAATGAAAAATTGCTGTTCAAATTTCGTGTAATCCGGATCTGAAGTGGCAAATTCCCTGTTTTTAGAAAAAGAAAACCCTAAAGCTTCAAACTCTTTTTGCATGGCTTCAATGTTTTCATAAGTCCAGGTTTTAGGGTGGATACCATGCTTAATGGCCGCATTTTCTGCAGGCATCCCAAAAGAATCAAACCCCATAGGGTGCAACACATTATAATGGTGCAAACGATAATAACGCGCCAACGCATCGCCAATGGTGTAATTGCGCACATGCCCCATGTGGATTTCCCCACTAGGATAAGGCAGCATGCTCAAAATGTATTTTTTAGGGAGGTTAAAATCGTCTTTAGGCTCAAAACTCTTATTTTTCCACCAAAATTCTTGCCATTTTTTTTCTATATTGATAAAATCCATCACTACCCCTTAATCTGTTTCGCTCGTTACAACGCTTTCAATCAACAAAAAGATGAGGCTGAAAGCGTTGCTAATCAACGCCCCAATCATGAGCATGTAAGCGGTAACCAAATTATTTAAAATCTGTAAAAACACAAACGCCGGTATGAGATGCAGCACGGTAGCTAAAGAGCTGGCCAACAGCTCTGAAGCGAAACGCTTGCACACCCCAATTTTGAGCGTAACAGAAATAAGGTTTAAAGCTAACGCTACAAACAACACCACCGTGTTAGGCTCATACAAAAACCCTGCAATGGTGGTTAAAGAAATAAGGCTGAACAGCACATGAACGACCCGACCCCAATCCATAGAAACTCCTTAAACTTGACCGCCCTCATACAAACGGTGCATTTTTTCTTTCTCTTGAGCTTTTTTGATTTTTCTAGCCTCATTCTCATAATATTTATCCATATCAAAGCCTAGCAATAACGCTACTTTAGGAGCAATGAAAATAGAACTATAAGTCCCTACAATCGTGCCTATTAACATGGGCAATGAAAAGCCAATAATGATCTTACTCCCGAACACGCACAAAATCAACACCACAAAAAACACGGTTAAAGAAGTTAGAAGTGTGCGCGTGAGCGTGCTGGAAATGGCTTCATTAATGGCTTGAATGGCGTTTTTGTTTTTTTGAGAGAGCATCTCTTCTCTGATCCTGTCAAAAATAATGATCGTATCATTAATGGAATACCCAATCAAAGTGAGTAAAGCCGCAATCACTTCCAGATTCATATCAATCTTAAAAACAATCACTGAGCTTGCCACTAAAATCACATCATGCACAAGTGCAATGACGCTCGCTAAAGCAAAACGCCATTCATAGCGGAAACTCACATAAACCATGATCGCTATTAAAGCTAAAATCAGCGACAAAACGCCCTTTTCTTTCAATTCGCTCCCCACTCTAGGGCCAACGGTGTCAAATTTACGGATTTCAAAATCGCCACTGGGTTTTAGAATGTTAGCCACGATAGCGTTCAAATCTTCATTTTCAGCCGTTTCTACAAAAGGGAATTTGATTAAGATTTCTTCTTTAGAGCCAAATTCGCTCACTTGCACGCCTTTAAAGCGAGCTTCTTTTTCAAAAAGATCGCGCACTTCTTTAATGGGAGCGTTTTGAGTGTAACGCACTTGCACCAAACTCCCCCCCGCAAAATCAATCCCTAAAGAAAACCCTTTAAAAAACAAAAGCCCCAACGCTAGAAGTGCTAAGATCGCTGAAACGATCACCCCATAATTGGAATAACGCATGAAGCTTAAGATTCTAGTTTGCTTGAATAATTCCATAAAACCTCCTAAGCTCTTTTATTCACGCCAAACCAAAAGTAAAGGCTTTTTGTTTGGGTGAGTTTAGGTAAAAGGGCTTGATAAATCCCTTGCGTGCCTATAATGGCGGTGATAATAGAGGCTAAAATCCCAATGCCTGTGGTTAGGGCAAAGCCTTTGATCGCTCCTGTGCCATAAGCGTATAATAACACTGAAGCGATCAAGGAAGTGATATTGGAATCAAAAATCGCTCTACTCGCATTGATATAGCCTAAATGGATCGCCTTAGCGATGCCCTCATTCTCTCTTAAGACTTCTCTAATGCGCTCATTGATAATGATATTAGCATCCACGGCAATCCCCACGGTCAAAACAATTCCCGCCATTCCCGGTAAAGTCAGCGTCGCTCCAAAAATCGCCATGACCGCCACAATCAAAAAAAGATTGACCACTAACGCCATACAAGCGATCACCCCCGCCATGGAGTAATAAAGCGCCATAAAGCCCATCACTAAAATAAAGCCCCCAATGAGGGCGATAATGGAAGTTTTAATGCTGTCTTTCCCTAAGCTCGGGCCTATAATCCTTTTTTCTAAAACCTGAATGGGCGCGCTCATCGCCCCACTCCTTAAAGCGATCGCTAAATCGCTCGCTTGAGCCACGCTAAAATTCCCGCTAATTTGCCCGCTCCCCCCACCGATACGCTCCCTAATTACCGGAGCTGAATAAACCTTATTGTCTAAAACAATCGCCATGCGTTTGCCCACATTCGCGCCTGAGAAATCCCCAAAAATCTTAGCCCCTTGCGCATCCAGCGTGAAGCTCACCACCGGCTGGTTGTTTTGGTCATACACCACTTTCGCATCTGTAAGCATTTCGCCATCTAAAATGGGGATCGCTTTGAGCAAGATTTTACCCCCCATTTCCACATCAGACAACAACACGCTGCCTAATTTTTGAGCCTCTAAATCCGTCATTTTCATCGCATCTTTATTGTGTTCTTCATCCACTGCCATCATCTGCAAATGAGCGGATCTTGAAATCAAGTCTTTAGCACGCCGTTCTTCTTCTAAAGTCTTAATGCCGGGCAATTGCACCGAAATTTCTTCTTTACCTTGCTGAATAACTACAGGCTCTGCCAAACCAAATTGATCCAAGCGGTTACGAATGATCCCTATCACTTGCAAAATCGTGTTTTTACGCAATTCTTCTTGCTCTAAAGGGGTGAGCTTCACGCTATAAAACTCCGCTTCTTTTTTGATTTCAAACTGGCTATGACCTTGCAATTCCAATAAAAGCGCGTCTAATTTTTTCGCTTCATCTTCATCTAAAAGCTCAAAACTGATCCCTTCTAAACTGGATTTAATGTCTTTAAGCAAGATATTTTGCTTTTTAGCGTTGTATTCTAAAGCGGACGCCAAGCTTAAATACTTGTTTTTTAAAGCTTCATCGGTTTGCACCCCTAAAAGCATGTTCAACCCCCCCCTTAAATCCAAACCTAAAGTGATCTTAGGGCCTTTAGTTTCTAGTAAAGAAGGCACAGAAAACCCTACCCCTAAAAGAAGCACGCAAACAAAAACGATTAAACGAGGGTTAAAAAGTTTCATTTAGTTGTTATTTGGCGTTGTTTCAAAGTTTTAGTACCAGATAATTTTGCCGAAATTTCTTCTCTGCCTTGTTGGATAACTATAGGCTCTGCCAAACCAAATTGATCCAATTCGTCTAATTTGAACGCTACATAGTTTTTAGAAAGTTTAGCGGTGGTGTCATCATTGAGCTTCACGCTAAAAAAATTCGCTTCCGCTTTAAGCACTTCAACGATCAACCCTCCTTGAGTAACAATTTTATCGCCCTTAGTCAAGCCCTCTATCATTTCTTTGTGCTTTTTTTGTTGCTGGCGTTGCGGGCGAACGATCAAAAAATAAAAAATAAGAAACAACACCACAAGGGGTAAAAGCGTCGTTAGAATGTCTCTAATTTGTCCCATTTAATTTCCTTAAAAGATGTTTTAATCTCAAATTATAGCATTTTTAGCTATTTCTTTAAAGTCGCTCTTTTGTCTAGCGCGAATAAATACAAAGCCCCTATGATCCCAGAAATCAAAGATCCGAGTAAAATCGCAATCTTTGCCACTTCCATAGCATCCTTATGCTCGCTCGTGAAAGCCAGATTGGAAATAAACATAGACATGGTAAAGCCAATCCCTGCTAAAAGCCCAGCCCCTAAAATATGCCACCAGCTGATGCCTTTAGGGCGTGCAGTGATTTTAAGCTTTTCGCTTATAAAAGTGATGAGAAAAATCCCTAAAGGCTTGCCCAAACAAAGCCCTAGAATAACCCCTAAAAGCACCTTATCCACTTCTAAATTGATGCTAGAATCAACGCTCACCCCAGCGTTTGCAAACGCAAATAAGGGCATGATGAAATACCCGCTAATGGGGGCTAAAAAATGCTCCAATCTTTCTAAAGGGCTTTGTAAGGCGCTCGCTTTTTCTTCAATGGAATGCAAGATCTCTTGCTGCTCTTTAGTCAAAAGCGCTCCTGAACTCGTTTCTGCGTATCGCTTGCCCAGTTCTAAAAGCTCTACATTTTTAGAATCTTTAGGGATCTTCACCGGTATCATAAAAGCTAAAATCACTGCAGCAATCGTCGCATGGATACCGCTCTCATGCACGCAAAACCAAAGCAACACCCCTAAAAGCAAGTAAGGGATAAGCGAGCGCATATTCAAGCGGTTTAATACAGCTAAAACAAGAACCACCCCTAAAGCCCCTAAAAGCCATGCGAATTTTAAATTTGTGGTATAAAAGAGCGCAATCACCACAATAGCCCCCAAGTCATCAGCCACCGCTAGAGTGATTAAAAAAACCTTTAAAGCGGTTGGCACCCTCTTGCCTAAAAGCATGATCACGCCTAAAGCGAATGCAATATCTGTCGCCATAGGGATCCCAAAACCATGCTGAGAAGGCGTGTCAGCGTTAAGAAAAAAATAAATCAATCCTGGGGCTATCATGCCCCCTATAGCCGCAATCACAGGAAAAGAAGCTTTTTTGAAACTGGATAGCTCCCCAAACAACAATTCTCGCTTGATCTCCAAACCTATCATTAAAAAGAATAACGCCATTAAAACATCATCAATCCAGTGATGCAAACTAAAGCCGATAAAAAAATCCCCTATTTGAAACCCAAAAGGGGTGTGCCATAGCGCAAAATAACTTTCTTTTAAAAACGAATTAGCCACCACCATCGCTAAAACAGCGTTTAAAAAGAGGAAAATCCCTCCAAAAGACTCGCTTTTAATAAAGTTTTTAAGCGTTACACTGAGCGCGTTTTCTGTTTTTTTGATATTCATAGACAACCTTAAAATTTTTAATTTCAAACCCATAATTTTTCAAGCAGTCTTTTATGAGCGTAAATAATGCCCGCTTGTATCTTAAAATGGGGGGCTTGAGTTTGCAAAAACGCAGCGTAATGAGAAACTTGTGCTTTATGGCTTTGCTGGTAATTTTGAGAGCTTTTATAATCTAAAACATACAAATTTTGCCCCTTATCCCACAACAAAACATCAATCCTAGACACAACCCCTTCAAATAAAAAAGCCGCTTCGCCCCTTAAGGCATAATTTTTAAAAAGAGCTTGTATCTCTGTATCGTTTTCAAAAAGCTCTAAACTTTCTTCTAACGCTTGGTAATCCAAACCATAAAAACCATGATGGTAGTTTAAATATTCTAAAACGCTTTCTTTAGGAATACTATAAGCGTATTGGTATTCTAATCCCTTATGCAAAGCGATACCAAAATTGATCGCTTCCTGGTCGTTATTCTTTTCATAATCGCTCTCTGGCTCTTCTTCTATCTCTTGGACTTGCTCGCCATAGGCATGGGGTTTGATTAACACGCTTGCGATTAAAGGCTCTTTTTGAGAAGAAATAGCCGGCACGATTTCGCCCTCTTCTAAAGGCGCAAGATCCAATTGTTCGTGCATTTTTTTGTTTTTGCTTTCTTTTTTGCTTTCTTTTTTGTCTTTGGCCACGACAATCAGCCCTAACTCAGCCCTAGTGAATGCGACATAATACACATTAATTTCTTCATGATCTTTAGCCGCTTCTTCTTCATCTAAAGCCCTAGCGTAATCTTTATCTACGATCTCACGATTTTTCATTCTGTAATAAAGGCGAAGAAGCTCTGCACCGTTATATTCTTCAAGGAATTGATTGGAGTTATTGGATTTAGGCTTGCCCAAGCGTTCGCACACGATCACATAAGGGAATTGCATGCCTTTAGATTTATGAATGGTCATGATCTGAGCGCCTTTTAAATTGAAAGAAGCGATCTTTTTAGCCTCTAATTTTTCCAAAAATTCATTCGCGTCTTCACACCCAACCGCCAACTCCAAACAGATTTGCGCGCACTCTCCATAAAGCTCAAACAATTCCATCACCTTCCACACAAAGTCTGCCACGCTCTCTTTTTTAGGGTCAAAACCAGCTAAAGCGATGGCATCATCATGCAAGTATCCAGCGAGTTTTAAAACGCTGTGCTTGTAAAAGGGCTTGTAAGGTTCTTCAGCTAGAGCGTATTTTAAAGCGTTCTTAATGATTTTAGATTCTACAAATTGAGACAATTTCGCGCTAGATTCCGTGCTTGGGCGAATGGCGCTCAAATTCTCTTGCAAATAATTTTTGATTTCTAAAGCGTCGTCATTAGTGGCGCATAAAATGGTAATGTCTTTAGGCTCAATGCGATGCTCTAAAAGGTTTTGAGCTTCTTGTAAGATTTGTTCCAATAACAATCCTCTTTCATCAGCCACTAAAGAGACTTTCACATAGCCGTCTGTAACATGTTTATTGCTGGAAGCTTTAGGGTATTTTTGCTCCAAATAAGCGGTGGAGGAATTTTGATAAGCTTTTTTAAAAATGGTGTTCACATAATTAATAATCAAAGGCGAACTGCGGTGGTTGAATTGTAAATTATCGTGGTAAAAATCTTTAGAAACGCTTTCAAACAAGGAGCTAAAACTCCCCCTAAAGGCATAAATGCTCTGCTTGACATCGCCCACAAAAAACACGCTCCTGTGCCATTTAGCTTGCCCTATCCCGGCTTTAATCTCATCAATAAAAGGGGCTAAAATCTTATAATCGTTCAAGCTCGTGTCTTGAAATTCATCAATCAAAATGTGCGCGATTTTGCTGTCCAATCTGAAATAAAAAAACTCCGCCGGCATTTCTTCATAACCTTTCAATAAGGCATGGACTTTATCTTTAATCGCATCAAAATCCAAAGCTTGGATTTTAGAAGTGGCTTTATCATAAAGCTGGATGAATTTAGGGAATTTTTTAAACAATGCACTTTCTTTGGCTTCATAATAGCGTTTTAAATCGTTTTCAATCTCTTCGCATTCGCTCTCTAAAGTGGGGATTTCATTTTTGAGTTTTTTGAAAGATTGATATTCGCTCTTTTTTTTAAGCCAGGTTAAAGAGCTGTTTAAAAATCCCCTAAAACTATCGCATTTAATGGCTGTTTTAGCCTTATCTGACGCTGTTTCTATGCTTTGAATTTGATTGTTTAAACTCCTTAATTTTTCTAAAAAACCCTCTTCATCAAATGCAGGCTCTTTCTTATTAGGATCAAATAAATAGAGCTTGTTTTTTAAAAAACGCAACCGCTCTAAAATGGAATCGCTTGTGTAATTATCATAACTTAAGCATTGAGCGATAAAAACGCTCAATTCCTCAAGCTGTTCGCCATTTAAAGCGCTCAAAAAACCCTCATTAAGCTGTTGCTGGTGCGCTTTGGTGTCTTCATTGACTTCAAAATTCGCGCTCAACCCCACAAACCAGCAAAATTTCCTTAAAATGCTTTGAAAAAACGCATCAATGGTGCTAATTCTGATTTCAGCGTTTAAAAAGCGTTGGTAGATTTTTTGAGCGCTATTTTGCACCAAGCTAGGGTCTAAATGGTATTTTTCTTCTAATTCTTTTAGGATATTTTGGGCTTTTTCTTTTTCTTTTTCATCTTCAAGGTTTTCTTTTTGCAAAATTTTTAAATAGTCTAAAATGCGCTCTTTCATTTCGGCGGTGGCTTTTTTAGTGAAAGTGAGCGTTAAAATCTCGCTAGGATTAGCCCCCTTAAACAACAGGGCCAAAAACCGCACGCTCAAAGCGAAAGTCTTCCCGCTCCCTGCTGAAGCCTTTAAGGCCATGCATTGTCTTTTTGTATCCATTGAGATCTATCCTAAAATTCTATTTTGTCTTTATTATAACCTAAAAGCCTTTTTTACTTAAGCTAAAAAACCCTAATCTTTTGCTATAATCGCAGGGTTTTGTCGTTTTTTCTATCATTTTAATAGGAATTAAAGGCAAAGACAGCGTCAAATTCACACATGCTAATCCTTGTATTTAGGTGTTCTTAAGAAATTTAAGAATCAAATGAGCATGGAGGAAGAGAACCAAAATAACTTTAAGGAGCGTATTCATGGTAACCATGAAAGATTTATTAGAATGCGGTGTGCATTTTGGACACCAAACAAGGCGTTGGAACCCTAAAACCAAAAAATTCATTTTTGGCGTTAGGAAAAATATCCATATTATTGATTTGCAAAAAACTTTGCGCTATTTTAGATATACCTATAATATCGTGCGCGATGCGAGCGCTCAAGGCAAGAGCATCATGTTTGTAGGCACTAAAAAACAAGCCAACGAGACTTTGAAAGAATTTGCTGAAAGCATTCAAGTCCCTTATGTCAATTACCGCTGGCTTGGTGGCATGCTGACTAATTTTAGCACCATTAGAAAATCGGTGAGAAAATTAGAAATCATTGAAGAAATGGAAAATAGCGGTCAAATTGATCTATTGACTAAAAAAGAAAAGCTCATGATTTTAAGGAAAAAAGAAAAGCTAGACAAGTATCTTGGTGGGGTGCGCCACATGAAAAAAATCCCTGATATGATTTTTGTGATCGATGTGGCTAAAGAAAAAATCGCTGTCGCTGAAGCCAGAAAACTCCATATCCCTATCGTGGCTCCCTTAGACACTAACTGCGATCCTGATTTAGTGGATTACCCCATTCCTGGAAATGACGATGCGATCCGCTCTATCAGGCTATTTTGTAAAGAAATGAGCGAAGCGATTTTAGAGGGGCGAGAACTCATGCAAGAAGAAATCGTCCATGCGGATGAAAATAGCGAAGAGATAGAGTTCGTGAGCAATGAAGAAAAAGAAGAAATGCTCGCTGAAATCCAAAAAGAAATCACTCAAGGAGCTGAATAATGTCAGGAATTAGCGCTCAATTAGTCAAAAAATTAAGGGACTTAACCGATGCGGGCATGATGGATTGCAAAAAAGCCCTTGTGGAAGTGGCTGGGGATTTGCAAAAGGCCATTGATTTCTTGCGCGAAAAAGGCTTGAGTAAAGCCACTAAAAAAGCCGATAGGATCGCTGCTGAGGGCGTAGTCGCTTTAGAAGTCGCGCCTGATTTTAAAAGCGCAATGATGGTAGAAATCAATAGCGAAACGGATTTTGTGGCTAAAAATGAGGGCTTTAAGGAATTGGTTAAAAAAACTTTAGAAACGATCAAAGCCCATAATATTCACACCCCAGAAGAGTTGCTTAAAAGCCCATTAGACAACAAGCCTTTTGAAGAATATTTGCACTCTCAAATCGCTGTGATTGGTGAAAATATTTTAGTGAGAAAAATCGCTCATTTAAAAGCCCCTAGCTCTCATATCATCAATGGTTATGCGCATTCTAACGCTAGAGTGGGCGTGTTAATCGGTATAAAATACGATAATGAGAAAAACGCTCCAAAAGTGGTGGAACTGGCCCGAAACATCGCTATGCATGCCGCAGCGATGAAACCTCAAGTATTAGATTGCAAAGACTTTAGCCTTGATTTTGTCAAAAAAGAAACTTTAGCCTTGATCGCTGAAATTGAAAAAGACAATGAAGAGGCTAAGCGCTTGGGCAAACCTTTGAAAAACATCCCCACTTTTGGGAGCCGCATTGAATTGAGCGATGAAGTTTTAGCCCATCAAAAAAAAGCTTTTGAAGACGAACTAAAAGAGCAAGGCAAGCCTGAGAAAATCTGGGATAAAATCGTTCCTGGAAAAATGGAAAGGTTTATCGCTGATAACACCCTTATTGATCAACGCTTGACCCTTTTAGGGCAATTCTATGTCATGGACGATAAAAAAACTATCGCTCAAGTGGTTGCTGATTGTTCCAAAGAGTGGGATGACGATTTAACAATCACTGAGTATGTGCGTTTTGAATTGGGCGAAGGCATTGAGAAAAAGGCAGAGAATTTCGCTGAAGAAGTGGCTTTGCAAATGAAGTGAGATTTTAGCAAACAACCTTTAAAGGTTGTTTCTTCTAACCTTTCAACTTTCTTTATTTAATCTCGTTTTTAAGACTAATCATCAATTTCTTTAATATTAAAAATAAACTCGTATTCTACAAGAAATAGATAAATGGGTGCAAATATGCTAATGAGTGAGCGTTTTCAAAAATTTTAAGACATTTTGTTCTCTTAAAATGTGATTATGCGAAAAGAAGCTTTCAATCTGGTGGTGGTTAGAAAATTCCTTTTTATGTTCATAAGCTTTTCTGATGTAGGGGGCAAACCCAAAAGGGTTTTCTAAGTCCTTTAAGGCGTTTTTCAAACTTTCTTCATCTTTATCTAAAGTATCAAAATACTTGAGCAAGACCTCTCTGGTTTCATAACTCAAAATATCTGAGCCTTTAAAAAAAGTGATGTCTGCATTAGCGACTCCATACACATAAATCGCATTGGGTTTAGGTAGGTTTGAATTCCACATGGGGCGAGAAGTTTGAAGGTTTTTTTCACCCTTATCGTTTTTAGAAAACTTGATTTCAATCCCTACCACATGATCAAAAATAAAAACCAAAAAATCAGGGTAATTTTGTGAGCCAAAAGGCTGGTATAAAAAATGGCTTGTAAGGTTTGAAAAAGGGTTTTTAAGGGTGTGTGGGTGGTTTTTTTCTAAAACTTGCTTTTTGAGTTGGTTAAAAGTGGTTTTGATTTCTTTATTAGGCTTTTCTTCAATATGGCTTAATTCTTCTGTTAAATCGCCGTTGATTTCGCTAAAGTGTTTTTTTAATTCATTCCTAAATTGGTTTTCAAACTGCTCCCCTGTGCTAGAACTTGCAAAAAACTTTCTTTTATTGGTAATTTCTTGAAACACTTTTTCAAGCATGCATTCCCTTTAATTTGCAATATTCTTCCACAAAATCATAAGTAGAAAACCCTAAAACTTGCGTGTTTTTATGAGCGAGTTTGTTGAAATCAATTTTATGGATAATCCTTAAAGCTTCTTTAGAATGGGCTTTGATGAAAAAATATTGTCGGTTTTTAATCAGTAAATTTGCATTGGTGATCTTTTCGTTGTAATCATAAAAGCCTTGTCTCACCACCGCAAAATCCCATTGGTATTTTTCTTTGTTGAAATATTTTAGGGTGTGTGGCGTGTTGTTATGAATGTAAGTGATGAAGTCATTATGGCGGATTTTTGGGGGTGCAATGATGCGTTCGTCTTTAAGATTTAGGGCGATATTTTTATGCATATAGATTTGAAAAACGCATTTCACATCATAGGGCCGTTCATTAAAAATAAAAGCGTTTTTCTCTAAATCAGCGTTTAAAACCAATTTTGCACGCTTATCAATGTGTTTTTGAATAGAATAGCGTTTGAATAAATTGGGCAAAATAAACGCTACAATAGGTGCTTCGTTTAAAGATTTGTTTAAAAAATCTAGGGCTAATTTCCCTCTATGCCCAAAAGGAGGGTTGCCAATAATGACACGCTTTTTGTTAAACTCAATCAATTCCAACAGATAATCTTTTTTTTGAATGCCTTGAGCTTTAGGGGCAATATCAAGGGCGTCCCAATCAGCAATCCCTAACTCTTTTAATGCATCAACAAAGCTCCCACTCCCTGCACTTGGCTCTAAAAAATGGAACGCGTTTAAGTCTAGCCCTAGATTTTGATTGATGAGATTTTTTAATAAATCCAAACAAAATCGTGCGATTTTGGGGTGGGTGTAAAAAGCGTCTAAATTTTTTTGCAAGGTAGTATTACTAACCATTTTAATCCCATTTTAGTTGAAATCAAACCCACCCGCTTCGCCTAAACTCATGCTCTCATAAGCCGCATCCACATAGCTGTTACGGATCTCGCATTTTAAAACCTTCTCGCATTTCAAGCAACTCGCTACCTGCTTTTCTTCTTGGCATGCTTTTAATTTCAAAAGAGCGTCATTAAAACGCTCTTCATATTCTAATTTTTTAGCGCTATTTTGCATCATTCTCCCTTTAAATATTTTTCTAAAATTTGAGCTTCATGCGGGCTGGTTAAATAGCATTCGCTTTTTTCATGGTAATTTTCTACGCTTTGCTCTAGCAAACGCTTTTTAACCCCCTTATCAAAATAAAACGCTTCCCCTTTAGCTTTTTCAACCATCAAGGCCAAAGGAAAGACTTCAAAAAGCTTTCGCAATTTCTTTTGCGGATAGGAAAACATTCCGCCTTTTTTAATGAGCACATGATGGACATCAGCCACCATAGATCCTGAGTATCGTAAGCGGTAATTTTCTGCAAAAAACCCTTCTAAAGCCTTTTTTAAGCCCGAAGAAAAATCCTTTTGATTGCCCCCGCTAGCGATGATTTTACCCTTATTTTCTAAAACAATGGTTTCTATAAAATGAAACTTGTTTTGGTAAAACGCGTAACGATAAACCTTGTCTAAAGCCACCACTAATTCAATTTTATGCCCAAAAACCACATAAAGGCTTGCGACTAAATTTTGTGCCTTATAATCCTTTTCATAAACCCCTATAATCGTGCCTACTAAGAAATTCGCCTCCATCACTGAACTCCCGTCTAGTGGGTCATAAGCGATCAAATAAGAGCCGTTTTCTTTAGTAACAGGCGTTTCTTTTTCTTCGCTAAAAACGCTTTTGACATTTTCTAAACTCAAAAAATTTTCTTCTAAAAATTTGTCTAGGGCTAAATCCGCTTTAATAGGCGTATCCCCGCTGCTGTTTTCTAACTTAGTGTAACTCCCAGCGTCTGGCCTTTCTAAAATTTCTTGGGCTTTTTTAACCCCTTTTTCTAAAAGACTGATGATTTCTATAACGATGTTTGCATGCTTGCATTTAAAATGTTTGTAATCCATAAAAACCCTTTTATGATTTGATTAAAGATGCTAATATTTTACTTCAAAACATTGAAAATAGGGAAGTATTTTGAAAGTAGCTCCGAGCCTTTTGAGCGTTGATTTTATGCATTTAGCCAAAGAGATAGAGAGCGTGAGTAACGCTGATTTTTTGCATGTGGATGTGATGGATGGGCATTATGTGCCTAATTTAACCATGGGGCCTGTGGTTTTAGAGAAGGTTACTCAAATGAGTAAAGTGCCTTTAGATGTGCATTTAATGGTAGAAAACGCGAGCTTTTTTGTGGGATTGTTCGCTCCTTTAAAACCGCAAATCATCAGCATTCATGCAGAAAATGAAAAGCACCCCCACAGGGTGTTGCAACTCATTAGAAATTCAGGCATCACGCCAGGAATTGTTCTAAACCCCCACACGCATGAAGAAAGCGTTAAATACTTGCTAGAAAGCGTGGGGCTAGTGCTTTTAATGAGCGTGAATCCGGGCTTTGGCGGGCAGAAGTTTTTAGATCTGGTGCTAGAAAAATGCCTGAAAGTTAAGGAATTGATTAAGCGCTACAACCCTAGCTGTCTTTTAGAAGTGGATGGGGGCGTGAATGATAAAAATATCTTTGAACTCCAACGAGCGGGCGTGGATGTGGTGGTTTCAGGGAGTTATATTTTTAAATCCAAAGATCGTAAGCTGGCTATTGAAGGCTTACAGAATGTCAGACAGCCTCTTGCATAAAGATATTCAAGCCCTAATCGCTCGCTTAAAGCACCAGGATTTAAGCTTAGGCATGCTAGAAAAATCGCTCTCTCGCCTTATTTATGATGAAATCAATTTGGAATATTTAAAAGCATGCGGGCTTAATTTCATAGAAACGAGCGAAAATTTAATCACGCTCAAAAACCTTAAAACCCCCCTTAAAGATGAGGTTTTTTCCTTTATTGATTTAGAGACCACCGGCTCTTGCCCCCTAAAACATGAGATTTTAGAAATCGGGGCCGTGCAAGTGAAGGGGGGGGAAATTATCAATCGTTTTGAAACCCTTGTGAAAGTCAAAAGCGTGCCTGATTATATCGCTGAGCTTACAGGCATCACTTATGAAGACACCCTAAACGCCCCAAGCGTGCATGAAGCTTTGCAAGAATTGCGGCTTTTTTTAGGCAATAGCGTGTTTGTGGCCCACAACGCTAATTTTGATTACAACTTTTTAGGGCGTTATTTTGTAGAAAAATTGCATTGCCCCTTATTGAATTTAAAGCTTTGCACTTTGGATTTATCCAAACGCGCTATTTTATCCATGCGTTATTCTTTGAGCTTTTTAAAAGAGCTTTTAGGGTTTGGTATAGAAGTCAGCCATAGAGCCTATGCGGACGCTTTAGCGAGCTATAAGCTCTTTGAAATATGCCTGTTAAACTTGCCTAGCTATATCAAAACCACAATGGATTTGATTGATTTTTCCAAATGCGCTAACACCCTAATCAAAAGACCCCCAAGAGCCAGATACCAAGAAACTCCACCGCCGTTTTCTCTTTTTGAGAGGACAAAGGGTTTGTTAAACATCATAAAAGCAACCAGTTAAACAAAAGCTGTTTAATGGGGCTTAATAGGGCTAGGATTTTATTGTTTTTGTTCTTTGAGAATATCGCATGCTTCTTTTAATCCTAGCTTGCAACTCTTTTCAAGGTTTTCTGTCGTTTGTTTTTCATCCTTTGCTACGCCCTTACCCTCATTATAAAACGCTGCTAGAGCGTAACACCCTTTAGCATCGTTCAATTCACAAGCTTTAGCAGAATATTCAAAAGCTTTTTTAAGATCCTTTGTTACGCCTTCACCATCACGATAAAACTCTCCTACAAGCGTGCATGTTAGAGCCTCGTTTAACTCGCAAGCTTTAGAGTAATATCCAAAAGCTTTTTTAAAATCTTGCGTTACGCTTTCACCAAGAAAATAATCCCCTCCTAATTTAGAACACCCTTCACCATTATTCAACTCGCAAGCTTTAGAGTAATATTTGAAAGCTTTTTTAAAATTTTGTGTTACGCCTTCACCATTATGATAAATATCCCCTAAAATCGCACAGCCATCGCCATAGTTTAACTCGCAAGCTTTAGAATAATATTCTAGATCTTTTTTATCTTTTTTCAAACCCTTTATCATATCGTTATAAAAAGTTGCTGACAGCATACACCCCTCAACATTATTTAACTTACAAGATTTAGAGTAATATTCTAAAGCATTTTTAAGATCGTTTGCATTAAAATAAAACTCTGCTAAGTCCTTGCATTTTTCAGCATCGTTTGATTTGCAAGCTTTAGCAGTAGCGGTGTGTTCAAGAGCTTTTTCAATGCTTTCTCTTGCACTTCCTTTTAGGATGACTTTAGAATAAGCCTCTCTTAAGATCGCACAACCATCAGCATCGTTTAATCTACAAGCTTTTTCAAAGTATTCCTTAGCTCTAGTGAAATCTTTATCCGTGTAAATAGTGATACCTGAAAATATAAGCTCTTTAGGGTTTGACTCTGCCATTAACCCCCCTAAACACAACACCCCCAAACACAAAACCCTAAAAACCGCTTTTTTGACACCCCTTAACATGACGCATTCCCTTTTGTTAAAATATAAGATTCTATTGTGATTGATATTGATAGCTAAAATCTTTTAATGTTTAAAAAACGGGGACTTGATTATTTTATTTTAAACTCATGAAAGGATAGGGGTTATTCGCGACACCCTACCCCACAATATCCAGCAAATGCTCTTCATGCCACAATTCAATTTCTTCTTCTTCCAAGCCAAACGCCTTAGCCCTTTGGCTGTTTTGATAGCGGTTTTTAGAGCCTTCTTTAGGGTCTTTATCGCTAATAGCTTGCATGTTTTCTAACGCTCTTGTTTCTTGAGCTAATTCAAGTTTACTTTGAAAGCTTTGCACTAAATCCAGCATATCACTTCTTGCACCCTGTTGGATAGCAGAATTTAAAGGAGCGTTTTGGTTGATATAAGTCACATTGCCTAAAGCTGAAACACCCATGCTAACCTCCTTAAGTGTTTAAGTGTCCTTTAGACTAATAGTTCGGTATTTTGAGTAAATGACATTAGCTCCTTTGATGATTTTGACAAATTTTCGTTGCGTGTAGTCAATTTCGTAACTATTAAACGCATCTTTTTGCATTTTAATCAACATTTTGGCTAATTCCATAATGACCTCATCTTTGGGCGTATTCTTTTGGCAAAAAACGATCAAATGCGATCCAGGAATATCTCTTACATGCATCCATAAATCATTCGCTCTTGCGTCTTGTAAGAGTTTGATATTCTCTTTTTGGTTTTTCCCTAAACCGATTTTAAAATCCTTATAATACAGCACTTCATACCCGCTCATCGGGCGTTTGATTTTGGAATTTTTTACCGGCATAAACATTTCTAAAACGCTTTCTTCTTTGGCTCCTTTAACATAATTAATTTGATTTTCTTTAAAAGCGATTTTTTCTTTTAGATTCTCTTCTTCTAAATACAAGAATTGCGATTTTTGTTTCTTTTTTTTACTGAGAGTGAATTTTTTATTGATAAAAGCGTTTAAGGGTATGCTCTTATCAATTTCAATCGCGCGTTCTTTATCTTCAAAATCCTTTAAAACCACGCGGCTTTCATGCCTGTTGATTAAATGTTGGTAAGTGAGTAATAGCTGGGCTTGAGTTTGCAATTCTTTCGCTTCCAGCTGTAAATTTTTAGGATCTTCTAATTTTTCTAATTTTTCTTTCAAGCGTTCTTTTTGGGTGTTTAATCGCTTGATGATTTGATTTTTCTTGTGTTCTAATTCTTTATGCTGATAGGATAAAAAATCTTTTTCTAAAATGTCTAACAATCCCTTAAAATCCAAATCCTCTTCTTGATGCTCGTAAATATTAGGAGGCAATGCCCCTAAAATATCGTTTTTAGCGACCCTGTCATTAAAACGAAAGGCTTCTATCACGCATTTTTCTTGATCTAAAATCATGAGGTTGGCTTTTTTAGGGATCATTTCTAAACGCAAAATAAAATTTTCACTCTTATAAGCTAAATCTTTAGCGCCTGTGATTTCTAAAATCCGATCGTTATCAATGATGTTTGCTTGTAAAATTTTGGCGTTTTTAGTGAATTTATTCAAACAAAAATCTAACGCTAGGGTGTTTTTTAAAACGCTCTCTGGGGGTTTTTTGGACAAACCGATATAAGGCACATTCAAATCCACAACAAAGGCGTGTTTTTCTTTAGAAAAAGTCTCTAATAAAAAGCTAGACGCACTCAAGCGTTTGAGGTTAAAATGCGTTTGAGCGTTTAAAAATTCGCTGAATTTCTTTAAAAGAAAAAATTTCATTCTTGCGCCTTTAATTTTTCTTTAGCGAAAGAAATCGCACTCTCAATGTTTTCGCTTCCCCCTATCATGCGCGCGATTTCTAAAACCCTTTCTTCGTTATTAAGGGTTTTTGCAAGGCTTTTATGGTTTTCTTTGAAAACTAAAATATGATTTTTAGCGAGTGCTGGGATATGGACTTGGTGTGAAATGGCAAAGATTTGTGAATGACTGCTCAAGGTTTCAAGGGCTTTAGAGACCGCCAAACTCTCTTCGCCGCTCAAGTTGGAATCCATTTCGTCTAACACCAACACGCCTTTAAAATCCTTTAAAAACTCCATTTCTAAAAGCATGAACGCCAGCCTCAAACGGCTGTATTCTCCAGAGCTTAAAGTCTCTAATTGGGAATTTTGTAAATGTAAAACGAGTTTTTGAGTGCCTTTTTCGCTCATGGGGGCTTCTTCTAAAACCAAACTAGGGCTTTTTAGGAGCAAATCTTTAGCCTTAACGCTTAAAAGAGCGTTAAAACCGGCTAAATACTCTTTTCTAAAGCCACTTATTTCTTCGCACAATTTCAAGCATTCGGTTTTTAATTGCTCTATTTCTTTGTGGTAAGTTTCGCAATGATGGTCAATTTCTTTTAGATTATGCAATTCGTTTTTAACATGCCCTAATCGTTCTTTAGCATGCACAATACTCCCATAATCCTTAATGATCCCGCTTAGCATGCCAAGCCTTTCTAGCACTTTTTCAATATCCAAACGCTCGCACTCTTCTAATTTAGCCTGCTCTTTTTCCAATAAAGCGCTCGCTTCTAATAAAGCGCTTTTTAAAAACTCCGCGCTATGGCCCACGCTCTCTAAAGCATGCGTGATTTTATGGGTATTTTCTAGCACCTCTAACGCCAGAGCGATTTTATCGTTCAATTTTTCCTTACTAGAGAGCAATTTTTTTTGCTCTAAAAGGCGTTCGTATTCATCTTCTTTTAAATCCAGCCTCTCTAATTTCATTTTTTCAAAATTCAACCGCTCTTCTAAATCCTTTTGGAAACGCTTTTTATCTTCTAATAATAGCCTTTCTTTTTCTAGATTCTCTAAACGGGTGAATCTTTCTTCAAGCGCGCCTAAAAGGGGGCTAAACGCCTTGTTTTTGTTTTGGATATAGCCATCTAGTAAGGAGAGCATTAAAGTATCGTTGAGTTCATTCTGGCTGAATCTGTCGTTAGATAAGCGTTTGATCAAACCTTTTAATAACGCTTTGAGCGTGTTTTTAGACAGGCTTGTTTGGTTTAAAAAATAGCGCGTTTTTTCTTTTTTAATCACGCTGATGACTAAGGGCTCATGTTCATCTTCTCTAAAAATGCCGTATTCTTCAGTGTCTAAAAAAGGCGCAATCAATTCCACTTCAATGTTTGAAGCGTTGCTCTCTTTAAGCCCAAACGCCCCTAAAAGGCTCGCAATAAGAACGCTTTTTCCCACCCCACTAGCCCCACTAATCGCGCTCAAGCCGTCTTTAAACTCTAGATCCAATTTTTCAAAAACAGCGTTTTGACGCACTTTCAAGCGTGTGATTTGAGCGTTATTAAAATCTCGCATGTTTTTTACCCTTTTTATCTTTTTTTGCTAGGGCTTTCCCCCCATAAGAGCTTTTCTTTAAGCACTTTAAAATAATCCCTTGAATTTTTTTGTAAGAGCTTGGTGGTCGTGGGGCTTTTTTGGATGTATAGGGGTTGGTTGGCTTTTAAATCATAGGTGGCTTGCCCATCAATGACCACAAGAGCGTCTTCATGAGCGCAAAAATTCAAACAAAATTCCGCTCCTAGCACTAAAGGGCGTTGCGTTAAAGAGAAATCGCACAAGGGCGTTAAAATATAGCTCTGGCTTAAAGCATGCACAATCGGCCCATGAGCGCTCAAATTATAAGCGGTCGAGCCTAGGGGCGTGGCAATGATAAGCCCATCGCCTTTATAGGTGTTAAAGGGCGTATGACCCGCATAAGCTTGGATGTCTAAAACCCCTAAAGCTTTTTTTTTGGCGATCACAATTTCATTGATCGCATAAAAAGAGGTTTTCCCAATACGGCCCTCTAAAGCCAAATGCTCTTCTAATTTGATCCTATCTTGCTTGAGATCTTGTAAGAAACCTTTCAAGCCATTCAATTCAACCGCACTCAAAAACCCTAAATTCCCTATTCTAACCCCAAAACATGGCTTATTGTAAGAATGCGTCATTCTTAAAGCCCCTAAAATCGTGCCATCGCCCCCTAAACATAAAAACGCATAGGCTTTTTCTATCAATCGTTCATCTTTTGCTCCATCAAGGCTATCAATCATAAAGCTTCCAAACCCTTCATCTTCTAAAAGCTTTAAAACCCATTCTTTAGCTCGCTCTAGCTTTTCAAAAAGAGGGTTTTGATAATGGGTAGGCCGCACAAACACGCCGATAGTTTGATGTGAATCTTTCATGCGTATATTGTAGCTTAAAGCTTGAAACAAAATTTTAAAAAAAGGGGGTTTTAATTGCTTTTTTATCATCTTGTGTAAAGTTCATGAAAAGTTTTTATTGTGGTTAATGTTTCATTTTTTAAACTTTTTTAATTGTTTTTTGGGTATTCTTTTTAAGAATGTAAACATTATGTTAAGGAATCACACATGAAAAAATTTTTTTCTCAATCTTTATTAGCTTTGATTGTTTCTATGAACGCGCTATTAGCTATGGATGGTAATGGCGTTTTTTTAGGAGCGGGTTATTTGCAAGGGCAAGCCCAAATGCATGCGGATATTAATTCTCAAAAACAAGCCACTAACGCTACGATCAAGGGCTTTGACGCGCTTTTAGGGTATCAATTTTTCTTTGAAAAACACTTTGGCTTGCGCCTTTATGGGTTTTTTGACTACGCTCATGCCAATTCTATTAGGCTTAAAAACCCTAATTATAACAGCGAAGTGGCGCAATTGGCGGGTCAAATTCTTGGGAAACAAGAAATCAATCGCTTAACGAGCCTTGCTGATCCCAAAACCTTTGAGCCAAACATGCTCACTTATGGGGGGGCTATGGACTTGATGGTTAATGTCATTAACAATGGCATCATGAGTTTGGGGGCTTTTGGCGGGATACAATTAGCCGGCAATTCATGGCTTATGGCGACGCCGAGCTTTGAGGGCATTTTAGTGGAGCAAGCCCTTGTGAGCAAAAAAGCCACGTCTTTCCAATTTTTATTCAATGTGGGGGCTCGCTTAAGGATCTTAAAGCATTCCAGCATTGAAGCGGGCGTGAAATTCCCCATGCTAAAGAAAAACCCCTATATCACTGCAAAAAATTTGGATATAGGGTTTAGGCGCGTGTATTCATGGTATGTGAATTATGTGTTCACTTTCTAGGGGCGCGTCCCTAGAGCGTTAGAATGCCCTCAATGATTTCAATCAGCTCTTCTTTTCTTTTTTCTAAGCTTTTGGGCGTCCATTCTGTGTAGCGACACACATCGTTTTTAGTCATATCATAGCAATCCATCACCTTAAAAGTTTTCTTATTGTCTAGTGCGATAGGTTTCCCCATATAGATTTCTTTTTTCTCTTTGAAATCTTGGTTTAAAGCCTGGCTTAAAGCTTTGGTGTTTTTCTTACCCCCTAAAAGCGTGAGATTGGCTAAAGAATGCGTGTATAATTCCCTTTCTTCTTCGCTAAAGTCTTTAACCCACTGGCTTGAAGGATCGGTGTTTTGGGGCAAAATGCGTTCAACATGAAAATCGTCATCCATTTTAATGTAAGCGGGGTTGGCGTTATCGCTCATGAAATATTCCACTAAAATGAGAATGGGTTTGAGCCATGAATTTTTTTTGCCAGATTTGCCAGTGAAGTAGAATTTTGTGTATAAGTTGCTGTCTTGCAGGTTTTCTTTAAAGCGTTGCGTGATATTTTTATCCTTAAAATATTTTTTCACAATAGAAGCGATGCTCTCTACGCTTTTCTTTTCCTTTAGGGTATTGATGATGTTGCAACAAGTTTGGTTGCGTGTGTAGCTTGTCTTCCCTGCAACCCAATCTTGGTAGTAAAACTTGACTAACAATTCCTTTAAAGCCTCTATATCTTGATCGCTATAGCGGTGCAACAAACTGGTGCACAAAATAACGCATAAATAATCATCGTCTTTATACGAGAGCAAGTAGGCGTGTCGGTCTTGCATTTCTAACGCCTCACAATAAGCGTTGTAAAAATCTTCTACGCCCTTAAGGTATTCTAATGGGGTTTTATTAAGATTTTTAAACCAAGTAACAAGCCTTTTTTCCATTTTTTCTTTAGAAGTTACCGGATTGAGATAGGTTAAATACCAGCTGAATAAGGTTTCTATCTTTAAGTCATTGTCCGAGCATTTTTGATACAGATCATTCCAACGAGACACAAATTCTTCTTGTTCATGTTCTTTAGCGTGTTTTAACAATTCCCCCTTAAAAATATCCGTCGCATTCAAAGCCAAACCTCTAGCGTTTAAAACATTAAAAATCCTTAACGCCTTGTCTGCATCAGGGCAAGTGATGGTGATGAATACGACCTTAAAATACAGCCACTCAATGAAATCGTTAATGTCTTCAATCTCTTTTTTTTTGAGATAGTTTTTTAAACAAATCGCATTTTTTAGGTAATTATTCTTATTGTTGCTTACAGGAGCATCATTGAAAGAAGTTAAGGCGTATTGAAAATCTTTTTTAGAATTAAACCCTATAGCGTTAAAATTCAACCGATCTTTTTTCCCATACCTACCATTCAAGCTCTCTTGTAAATAGTCTTTGCTCTCTTCAGTTAAACGCTCAGAATAAAGGGTGGCTAAAACTTTTGCGAGCAGAATGAAAGTGCTTAAGCGTTGCTGGCCATCCACAACATCATAGGTTTTGGCTTTAGAATCTTCGCTGATTGCAATTAAGACTAATGAGCCGCAAAAATAATCGCTTTCTCTGTCGTCTTCATAATTAAAAAACAAATCGTCTAAAAGCTTTTCGCAGTTTTCTTCTGTCCATTGGTAAGGGCGTTGGTAGATAGGGATTTGATAGTAGAGTTCGTCTTTTAAAATATCTCTTAAGTGAGAATCTTTGCTTTCAATTTTTGCCATAAAAACCCCTTGTATGATTTAGGGTAGATTATAACATTAAAAAGTGTTTTTTTTTTTTTTTTGAAATATTTCTATACATTAAGACGCATGGTTTTTGTTAGAGCAGACAGAAAAGAACCCCTAATTTAGGGGTTTTTGGGGTTTATTTCTTAAAATTTTCCATGGATTTTTTCATATCAATCACATAGCGGAAATTCCCTTGCCCGTTTAAGAGTTTGTCCCAAGTCGCATCAATTTCTTGACCGGTAACTAGCTCAATCTCAGGGTAAATGCCATGCTTGATGGAAAAATCCATCATTTCTTGGGTTTCTTTCACGCCCCCAATCCAAGAGCCATAAACCTTATGATTGCCTGAAAACAGCACCAAATCGCCAAAATCCAAATTCCTTTTCGGATCTTTTGGAGGGATACCCACAATCGCCACTTCACCGCCATATTTTAATAATTTCGTGTAAGCGAGCAAGTCATATTGCGTGGGAATACTAGAAATGATTAGATCAAATTTTTCTTTGCATTCTTCTACGCTTGTATAAAAGTTAGTCGCGCCTAGTTTTTGAGCCATTTGTTTTTTCTTGTCGTTCCTTGCGAACACGCTCACTTGCGCTCCCATAGCCACGGCGTATTTTAAAGCCATATGCCCCAACCCGCCAAAACCAGCGATACCCACTTTAGAGCCTTTAGTAACTTTAGAAAATTTCAAAGGCGAATACACGGTAATGCCCGCGCAAAGCAAGGGGCCACTTTGTCTAATGGGGCTTCTTTAGGGATAGAAATCACAAAGTTTTCGCTCACCACGATATTGTTAGAATACCCGCCATAAGTAGGCTCATTATTGTGGAAAGAATCTTCCCAGCTGTAAGTGTAAATGGTTTTGTTGTTTTCGCACCATTGTTCTTGGTGTTCATGCTTACAGGTATGACACTCACCGCAAGAATTTACCATGCAACCCACTCCAGCGTGATCGCCTACTTTAAACTTCGTTACCTTAGAGCCAACCGCGCTCACCACCCCAGCAATCTCATGCCCAGGCACCATAGGATAAATTCCAGGCAACCAATCGCTATGAGCGAAGTGAATATCCGTATGACAAATTCCTGAAAAATGGGTGTCAATGACAACATCGTATTCGCCCATGGCATGGCGGCTATGCTCCCATTTGTGGAACTTCCCGTCTTTGTTGTCTATCGCAAAACCTTTAAAAGGCACTCGTTGGCTGTTACAATTGCAAGCGTTATGCATAAAAACTCCTTAAAACATCAAAATATCATTCAGTCTTATTTGTAGTTTTAACAACAAGGAAAAAAGGGATTTTTGTGTGTTTCTGTAACCGTCAAACAGGTTCAAAAGAAGAGTGTTTGTGTGTTTCTGTAACCGTCAAAAATTTAACAAAAACTATTAAAGGCTAAATGTGGAAAGATTTTAAGGAATCTATGCTTAAAGCTTTCTTAGGCTAAAGAAAAACCTTTACCCTAAAGCGGCCTTTAAAACCCTTGCTAAAGCTTATTTTTTAAAGCTCCTTTAAAATCTCTAAAGGCGATTTGAACGCTAGATTGAAGGTTTTAGCGATGCCTTCTTGGGTGATATAGCCGTTATAAGCGCTCAAGCCTCCAAGGGTGTTTGCCACGATTTTAGTGTTGGCTATTAAAAAACCTTTCAAGCCATGCTCTAAATAATACAACAAATACGGCACGCTCGCATGGCTATAAGCCACAGAGCTTGTTTTAGCGACAATCCCTGGCATGTTCGGCACGCCATAATGCAACAAACCCTCTTCCACATACACCGGGTTAGAATGGCTTGTCTGGTGTATGGTCTCTATGCACCCCCCTAAATCGCAAGCCACATCTATCACTACCCCTTGTTTTTGCATGCGTTTTAAATGCCTTCTTAAAATCACTTTAGGGGTTTGGCTCGCTGTAACTAGCACCGCTCCCACTAGCCCCACCGCTCCATTTAAAGCCTGAATGATATTGGCTTCATTCACGCTTAAAACTTCTAAATCATACAAATGGTAATAGGGGTGGTTTTGTAATTTAGCGTAGTCTAATTCTAAAATCGTTACTTTAGCCCCCATTTGGCTTAAAACTTTCGCGCTCTCCATGCCAACCACACCGCCCCCAACTACGACAATTTTAGCCCTTTGCGCACCCGACAAACCCCCTAGCATGACCCCCTTACCCATAAAGCCCTTAACATGCTCTAAAGCCAGTAAATAATGCTGGACTAAATGCGCAGCCAACCTCCCAGCGACCACGCTCATAGGCGCTAAAATAGGGTAGTCGTTTTTAGGCCCGGCAATAGTTTCAGTGCAAATGGAAGTGATTTTTTTATCTATAAACATTTCGCACAAGCTTTTTTGATACGCTAAATCCAAGTAACTAAACAGCGTGGCTTTTTCTTTCAACAAAGGGTATTCATGCTCTAAAGGCTCTTTGCATTTGACCACCAAATCTTGCCCCCACGCTGTTTTAGAATCCACGATTTTAGCCCCCACGCTCTCATACGCTTCGTTGCTATAACCGCTATTAGCACCGGCATGATTTTCTACTAAAACCTCCACGCCCTTTTGAACGATTAGCGCCACATCATCAGGCACCAAAGCCACTCGTGATTCTAAATCCATGCTTTCTTTGACTAGCCCAATAGTCATGTTAATCCTTTAAATAGTAGTGTCAGTTATGATTATATTCGCTCAATAAGATATTTGTAGTGTTTTTCTGTCAAAAACTTGAATGGTTTTACTCTTTTACACAATGAAATTGTTCTATTTATTATCCATTTGCTTATTGATAATTGGTTGTTAATTTTGATTTAGAATAGAGATCATTAGAGGGGATTTGAAGGAGTTATACAATGATTTTAGTAGGATTGGAAGCGGAATTAGGAGCGTCAAAAAGAGGCACCGATAAAGGGGTTAGGCGTTTGAGAGAAGCTTTAAGCACAACGCATGGCGATGTGATTAAAGGCATGCAAACAATCATTCAAGAGCGGTGCGTGCTTTATAAAGAGTTTAGATACGCTAAGAATTTTGAAGATTACTACCTTTTTTGTAAAGAAAATTTGATCCCTTGCATGCGAGAAGTGTTTGAGAAAAAAGAATTTCCTTTGATTTTAAGCTCAGAGCATGCGAACATGTTTGGGATTTTCCAAGCCTTTAGGAGCGTTCATAAGGACAAAAAAATAGGGATTTTGTATTTAGACGCGCATGCGGATATTCATACGGCTTATGACAGCGATTCAAAGCATATCCACGGCATGCCTTTGGGCATGGTTTTAAATCGTGTCCGTAGCGGGTTCAATCGCATGAGCGAGAGCGAAGAAAAGGCATGGCAAAAGCTCTGCTCTTTGGGGTTAGAAAAGGGAGCGTTAGAAATTGATCCTAAATGTTTGGTGTATTTTGGGGTAAGAAGCACCGAACAGAGCGAAAGAGATGTGATTAAGGAATTGCAAATCCCTTTATTTAGCGTGGAAGCGATAAGAGAAAACATGCAAGAAGTGGTTCAAAAAACCAAAGAATTGTTAAAAGCGGTGGATATTATTTATCTTAGTCTAGATTTAGACATTATGGATGGCAAGCTTTTCACTTCTACCGGCGTGCGTGAAAATAACGGGCTGAGTTTTGATGAATTAAAGCAATTACTGGGCTTGCTTTTAGAAAGCTTTAAAGACAGATTAAGAGCCGTTGAGGTAACCGAATACAACCCCACGGTGAGCACCAAACACAATAACGAAGAAGAAAAGCAGGTTTTAGAAATCTTGGATCTCATCATCAATAGCTGTAAAATTAAAGATAAGAAGCACTCTTTTGCGATGAGTTACTGATCGCTTTTCAAACCAAACGATAAAAAGTTGAAAAAGGGGCAGTGTTTAGATGGAAAGTTAAACCGCTTTTAGCGTCAAAAAATACCTTGTGTGTTTTGAGAACGCATGCAAGCTCGTTGTGTGTCAAAAATGGGTATTTTCTACTAAAACCAAGCGAAATCAAAAAAAAAAAAAAAGATTTTCATGAGATTAATAAAATTTTAAGAATTTTATGATAAAAGTCTGAGAATTATTAAGTTTTTTTTGTTTTTATTACTTAATAGGCGTTCGTTATCAGTGTGGTTTTACTTGAAAAATTTAAACCATTTTTTAATCTCTCAAAACATAAGGAGTTTGTGTTGCATAAAAAAGTTCTGTTGGCTTTAACTGCTAGTTTGATTTGCCAAGAGTCTTTGTTCGCTAAGGAAAAAGACTACACTTTGGGCAAGGTTTCTACTGCCGGCAAAAAGGATAGATCTGATTATTCTGGGCAGGTCAATTTGGGTTATAGCGGGATCACCGCGCCTAAGAGTTGGCAAGATGAAGAAGTGAAAAAATACACAGGAAGCCGCACGGTGATCTCTAATAAAGCGCTCATCCAACAAGCTAACCAAAGCATTGAAGAAGCTTTGCAGAATGTCCCAGGTCTGCAAATTAGGAATGCGACAGGTGTAGGGGCTATGCCTACTATCCAAATCCGTGGCTTTGGGGCTGGGGGTTCAGGGCATAGCGATGCGACGCTTATGTTAGTTAATGGTATTCCTGTTTATATGGCCCCCTACGCTCACATTGAGCTAGACATTTTCCCTGTTACCTTCCAAGCCATTGATCGCATTGATGTGATCAAAGGCGGGGGCAGCGTGCAGTATGGGCCTAACACTTATGGGGGTATTGTCAATATCATCACTAAGCCTATCCCTACTCAATGGGAAAACCAAGCGGCTGAAAGGATCACTTATTGGGCTAAGGCTAGAAACGCCGGGTTTGCCGCTCCCCCTGATAAAACCGGCGATCCTTCTTTTATCAAGTCTTTAGGCAATAACCTCCTCTATAACACTTATGTGAGGAGTGGAGGGATGATCAATAAGCATGTGGGTATCCAAGCGCAAGCTAACTGGGTTAGAGGACAAGGCTTTAGGGACAATAGCCCCTCTAGTATTTCAAACTATTGGCTAGATGGGGTCTATGACATCAACGAAAACAACGGGATTAAAGCCTATTACCAATACTACGATTTTGCTATCGCTCAACCGGGATCACTCAGCGAGCAAGATTACAAAATAAACCGCTTCGCTAATTTACGCCCTATCAACCAAAAAGGCGGGCGCTCACAACGCTTTGGGGCTGTGTATGAAAACCGCTTCGGGGATTTAGACAGAGTGGGCGGGACTTTCAGCTTCACTTACTATGGGCAGTTGATGACTAGGGACTTTCAGGTAAGCTCCAGCTACAATAGCGCTAACACGGTTACTTGTTTTAGCGAAGCGGCATGTAGGGCGGCAGGACTCCCGGCAGGGTATAACTTGGCTGTGCCTTATTATGCCACCAACTACAATGGCTGGGCAGAAGTAGAAAACCCTGTGCGCTCCATTAACAACGCTTTTGAGCCTAAAGTGAATTTGATCGTCAATACCGGGAAAGTCAAGCAAACCTTTATCATGGGCTTGCGCTTCATGACCACCACTTTTTTACAGCGCCAATACTTAAACACCAATGAGTGCGCCACCAAAACGAGCGGTGAGGGGGCAGGATTCTTGTGTGAGGGCGCTAATGTGATGAGCGGTTGGAAACCCCACATCAAGCATGGCGTTTATAGAAACTGGAATAACTGGCGTAACAATTACACAGCGGTTTATTTGAGCGATCGCATTGAAGCTTGGGATGGGCGCTTTTTCATCGTGCCTGGTTTGCGCTACGCTTTTGTGCAATACAACAACGAAAATGCGGCTAACTGGATGCAAATCCCTGAAAAGGATTTAAGAAAAATCAAGCACATGAACAATTGGATGCCCTCAACCAACATTGGCTTTATCCCCGTGCAAGGCGATCACAACGTGCTTACCTACTTCAACTACCAACGCTCTTTTGTCCCGCCTCAATTAGATGTTTTGAGCTATGGAGGAGCGGAGTATTTTACCCAACACTTTGACACTGTGGAAGCAGGAGCGCGCTACACCTATAAAGATAAATTCAGCTTTAATGCGGACTACTTCAGGATTTGGGCGCGCGATTTTGCCACCGGGCAGTATTCAGTCTATACAAGCGGCCCCATGAAAGGTAATGTGCGCCCCATTAATGGCTATTCTCAAGGCGTGGAGCTGGAATTGTATTACAGGCCTATTAGAGGGTTGCAATTCCATGCCGCTTTCAACTACATTGACACTCGTGTAACCAGCCATGGCCCTTTAACAGACTTGAACGGAGATGTGCTAAAAGGGACTAGCTATAACAAGCATTTCCCTTTTGTAAGCCCTTTCCAGTTCATTTTTGACGCTCGCTACAACTGGCGTAAAACCACCATTGGTATTTCTAGCTATTTTTATAGCCGCACTTATAGCGGGATTAGCAACAGCGCAGCAGGAGGCTATTATGGGATGCAATATTATAGTGGGGGGAACAACTATGAAAGCGTTCTCAATAGCGGTTATCAATGCGAAGCTTGGTGTATGACCCAACATGAAGGGCTCTTGCCTTGGTATTGGGTGTGGAATATCCAAGTGAGCCAAATTTTTTGGGAAAACGGACGACACAGAGTTACAGGAAGCTTGCAAATCAATAATATCTTTAACATGAAGTATTATTTTACCGGGATTGGCTCTAGCCCTGCAGGCTTGCAACCTGCGCCTGGAAGATCGGTTACAGCGTATTTGAACTACACTTTCTAAAGGCTTTAAAAAGGAGGGGGTTATTGTGCGATGATGAGCCGCTCAAGTTAGCCACTTAGCGATTTTATTGAAATGATGAAATCTTCATTTAAGAGTGCTCCAAATAAGTTTCTTTGAGACTGGCCTTAGCCCTTTGCCAATTAGGTAAATACAAACTCAGCAAATCCCTAAAATATTCGTTATGGTGGCGCGCTTTTAAATGCAATAATTCATGCACAACCACATATTCAATGCCCTCGCTAGGCGCTTTAGCCAATTCCAAATTAAAAAGCAAGGTGCGTTTAGCAATATTACAACTCCCCCATATCCGTTTCATTTTTTGGATTTTAAAGCCTTGTATACTTTCGTTTAAAATCTTTTCGTATTGGTTGATATAGGTTTGTATTTTTTCTCTTAAAACTTGTCTGTAATAGCTTTCTAACACTTTTAAGCGGTTTTCTAAACTTGTTTTTTGATGGACATGCAAGATTAAATATTTAGGGCTTTGGAGGACGAAGTGTTTTCTTATGGTGTGTTCAATCTTTAACAAATAGCGTTTCCCAAAAAGATAATGGCTTTCTCTTTCTAGCATTCCTCTTTGGCTTTGTCTGTTTTGGTTTAAAAAATTTTGTTGCTGTTCTTTTATCCAAGGGAGTCTTTTAATCAAAGAAAGCCTAAGGCTCTCATCGTTTAAAGCTAGGGGGCAAGACACACGCACAAAGCCATCAGGCGGGCAAACGCTAATGTGTAAATGCTTAATATCCTTTTTTTCTATAATGATGTCTGTATCATTTAAAGTCAAACAATAAGCGTTCATTAATGATACTCGTCTATGTGTTTGGCTAAATTAAAGGTGTTTTCTAACAAACCCTCATCGTTTATGATTTTTCTTAAAGCGATTTTAAGGTTTTTTTCTTTTTGGTTATGCCCCACCCAACCATCTTTTTTATTATCCCTTATGCATGCGTCTATTTCTAGGGCTAAGGCTTCATTTTGATCTAAATTATCATAGAGGGTTTTCAAAGCGTTAGTGTTGATCTTTTTAGGGTAATTTTTATTTTCTTTATCAATAACCTGTTTGGCTAAATTGTGGATTTGTTGCAAGTATTCTAAATAGGTTAATTTCTTTTCTCTAAACTGGTTGATCAAATCGTTTAAAAGCAAAGATAATTTTTCGTAATACTTAGGATCGCTCGCTTCTTTTTCTATAATGCGTTTTCTGGTGTTATTAGCGATGCTTTCTGCCATAGAGCTTTCATTTTTAAATACTTGAGACAGCTCCTTATTAAAATCATTAATATCCATTTGGGCTAAAACTTCGCACAGCCCTTGATCTTCTATTTTAATTAGCGTCTTGCTATCTGTGGCTTTAATGTAAGCGTCTAAGATCCTGCGCATGTCTTCGCTATAGCTTTTTAAATCCACGCTATCCCCACTATTTAAGCTAACCGCTTTTTGTAAATGCCTATAAAATTGCGCTTCTTGTTTGATTTTTTGCATTTCTTCTTTAGAATAAACGGGCTTTTCTAGATTGTTCAATTCCACAAACATTCTTAAAAACATGCCAACAAGCTGATAAAACAACCGCCTTTTTTGAGCGTTTTTTTCTAAATCGCTCCCGCAAAAATAAGCGATATAATCCCTTTCATCTTTTGGTTCTTTCACGCTTTCACCAAGCGATTTCAATTGATCTCTAGCCTCTTCTAATTTTTTCTTAATCTTTTGGGCTTTGTTGGAGATAAGCCCTTGAATGTCTTCTTTTTCATAGTTTTCAAACGCCCCATTAGTGTAATCGCTGTGCGCTTCTTGCAGGCTGTCAAACAAATCGCTATAGTCTATGATACAGCCAAAATCCTTATCTTCGCCATCCAGTCTATTCACCCTACACACCGCTTGAAAAAGCCCATGATCTTGCATTTTCTTATCAATGTATAAATAAGTGAGGCTTGGTGCATCAAAACCGGTCAATAGCTTATCCACCACGATCAATAGCTTCATTCTATTAGGCTCATTAATAAAACGCTCTTTAACTTTTTCTTCAAACTCTTTAATTTTATTAAGGGCTTTTTTCTCATCTTTTTCATTAAAAAAGTTTTGCAGCATTTTGCAATAAGCACGGTATTTGTAACTCTCTTCGCTCTCATCGCTCCCGCAATCTTTCAGATCAGCGATATTGGGTTCATAGCTTGTGATCACAGCCACCTTATCCTTTAATTCTGTTTCTAAAAAGAGTTCAAAATACCGGCATGCGTTATACACGCTTTCAGCCACCAGCATGGCATTCCCCTTTTCACTCCTTAATCGTGGGAGTTTTGCCATATCCAATACAATATCTTGCACAATACGAGCTAATCTGTCTTTAGTGGAAAAAACTTTTTGCAAATTAACCCATTTCTTTTTAAGCTCTGTTTTAGCCGTCTCATTCAAGCCTTGGGTTTTTAATTCAAAATATTCGTCTAGCTTTTCAGGGCTACTGACATATTGATCCACGCTTCTGGCTTCATAATTTAAATCTAGCACCACCCTATCGCTAACGGCTTCATTAAATTTATAGCAATGGATATAATTCCCAAACACTTCCTGGCTTGTCTTTTTATCTTGTTTCAATAAAGGCGTGCCGCTAAAGGCGATAAAAATCGCATTAGGGAGCAGGCTTTTCATGGCTTTATGCAATTTACCGCTTTGGGTTCTGTGGCATTCATCCACTAAAACAACCCATTCCTTTAAAACAGGTTGTTTTTTTAAATCTTCTAAGTCGTTGTCATCAAATTTATGGACAAGCGCTCCAACTAAAAATTCCTTATTTTCAAACAGCACGCTCAATAAATCCTTCTTGCTGTCTGCGCGATAAAGATCCTCGCCTATCCCACTAAACACGCCTTGAATTTGAGCGTCTAATTCCCTCCTGTCCGTAACGATTAAAATCCTTGGCTGTTTGATATTTCCTCTTAGCCATCTAGCAAGCCACACCATAGTTAAGCTCTTGCCGCTGCCTTGCGTGTGCCAGATAATCCCCCCTTCTTTTCTGTTGATAAATTCCTGCGTTTTTTTAATTGCAAAATATTGGTGGAACCTGGCGCATTTCTTTTGCCCCTTATCAAAAATCAAAAAATCATGGATAAATTCTAGAAACCTTTCTTTTTTTAAAAAGCATTCAATCGTCTCAAACAAATTTTTTTGAACACCTTCTTCTTTCCAAGAAAGGTAGTATTTTTCTTTAGTCTCTATGACGCCATATTTTAGCCCTTGACTTTCATTGCCCGCCATAACCAATTGGATCGTTTTAAAAAAATCTCTAATAAATTCTTTCTTCTGGTTGTCTAAATTTTGCCGGATACCGCTTTCTACGCTCACGCTGGATTTTTTCAATTCCAGCACCCCTAAAGCGATCCCATTAACATAAAGCACTATGTCCGGCCGCTTCATGTTTGCCCCTTTAACGCTCACTTCTTCAGCCACGCTAAATTCATTCTTAGAAACATCTTTCCAATCAATGAGATAAGTCGTTTGGAAGTTTTCATTCTGACTTATTTTAGTTCCCACGCCATAAATCAAAAGGTTGTAAAATGTTTGATTCGCTTCGTATAAATCGTTTTTTAAAGCGTCATGGATTTTCTGCTCAATTCTTTGCCACCTTTCATCATTGATTTTTTGGTTTTTAACTAGCCATGCTTTCAAGCTTTCTTTATTGATGTTTTCATTATCGCTCTTTGTTAAATCCCCCAAATACGCATAGCCCATGCTTTTAAAAGTTTCTATGACTTGTTTTTGAACTTCTTTTTCTGTTTTCATTATTAAACCCCTTAAGAGCGTATCGCTTTATATTATAATCCTAAAAACAAAATAGGGCGATTAAAATGGCGATCAAAAAAAGCGAATTGTATAGCTCTTTATGGGCTGGGGCGGATAGTTTAAGGGGCGGAATGGATGCGAGCGAGTATAAAAACTATGTTTTGAACTTGCTTTTTTTAAAATACATCAGCGATAAAGCCAGAAACAATACTTATAGCGAAATAGAAGTGCCACAAGGGTGTTTTTATGAAGACATTCTCGCTTTAGAGGGCGATAAGGAAATAGGCGACAAGCTCAATAAAATCATCGCCAAAATCGCAGAGCAAAACGGCTTAAAAGGCGTGATTGACAGCGTGGATTTTAACGATAACACTAAGCTTGGAGAGGGTAAAGCGATGATAGACACCCTTTCTAATTTGGTTAAAATCTTTGCTGATTTGAGTTTGGGCGCGCATGGGGCTTTAGACGATGATTTATTGGGCGATGCTTACGAATATTTAATGCGCCACTTTGCCAGCGAATCCGGTAAATCCAAAGGGCAGTTTTACACCCCTAGCGAAGTTTCGCTTTTATTGTCCCTTTTGCTTGGCATTGATGAAAACACCAGACAGGATAAAAGCATCTATGATCCCACTTGCGGGAGCGGTTCGTTATTGTTAAAAGCTTCTAGTTTGGCCGGTGAAAAAGGTTTAACTATCTATGGTCAAGAAAAAGACATTTCCACCACAGCCCTTTGTAAAATGAATATGATCTTACACAATAGCGCTACTGCTGATATTGCTAAAGGGGGTTCTAGCACCCTTTCTAACCCCCTTTTTACTACTGAAAATGGCATGCTAAAAACCTTTGATTATGTTGTGGCTAACCCTCCTTTTAGCTTGAAAAACTGGACTGATGGGCTAAGTATAGATCCTAAAAGCAAGCAAGTCATTAATGATCGTTTCAATCGTTTTGAAGACGGCACGCCCCCTGAAAAAAATGGCGATTTTGCTTTTTTGCTCCACATCATCAAATCCTTAAAAAACACAGGCAAAGGGGCAGTGATTTTACCCCATGGGATGCTATTTAGGGGGAATGCTGAAGCACAAATTAGAAAAAATCTTTTATTAAAAGGCTATATTAAAGGCGTGATAGGCCTAGCCCCTAACCTTTTTTATGGCACTTCCATTCCTGCATGCGTGATTGTTTTAGACAAAGAAAACGCGCACGCCAGAAAGGGCGTTTTTTTGATAGATGCGAGCAAGGATTTTAAAAAAGACGGCAATAAAAACCGCTTAAGGGATCAAGATGTCCAAAAAATGATAGACACTTTTAACGCTTACAAAGAAATCCCTTATTATTCCAAAATGGTAAGCCTAGAAGAAATCAGCGCTAACGACTATAACTTGAATATCCCGCGCTACATTGCCGCCAAGCAAGAATCAGAAAAAGACTTGTTCGCTTTAATCAACAGCCACAAGGCTAGTTATTTGCCCAAAAACGAAATAAAAGCCTACGCCCCTTATTTTCAAGTGTTTAAAGAGCTTAAAAACACGCTTTTTAAAAAGAGCGATAAAGAGGGTTATTACGCTTTAAAAACAGAATGCGAAAACATTAAAGAGTCAATCATTCAAAGCTCAGAATACCAAACCTTCCACGCTTCTGTTTTAAACGCTTTTGACCGATTGGATTTATTTGAAACTTTTAACCATTTAGAGCCAGGTTTTAACCCAAAAACCCTCATAGAGAGCGTTTGCTCAAAGGTTTTAAAAGAATTTGAAAAGGGTGAAATTTTAGACAAATACGGCGTGTATCAGCTCTTTAAAGATTACTACAACGAAGTCTTGCAAGACGATTGGTTCCTTCTTTCATCCAATGGTTTCTTGAGCGCTAAAGAATTGAGGGAATTAACCCCCCTAAAAGACAAAAACAAAAAAGCCAATTATTTAGAGGAGCCGGATTTTGTCATTCAAAAAACCTACTATAAAAGCGATCTAATCCCTAAAAACCTGATCAAACAACGCTTTTTTGAAAAAGAAGCGAAAGAATTAGAACAATTAGAAAACGCCCTTAATGAAAAAGAGGCCAATTTTGAAGAATTTATAGAAGAGCATTCTAATGAAGAGGGGCTTTTTTATGAATCAAAAATCAATGAAAGCGTTTTGAAAAAAGAGCTAAAAAACGCCACCGATTCAGAAGATAAGAAAATCCTAAAAACCGCTTTAGAATGGCTAGAAGCTAAAAACAAGGCACTAAAAATGAAAAATAAAGCCCATGAGGAGCTGGAATTAAAAGCGTTCCACCAGTATAAAAACTTAGAATTAAACGAAATTAAAGATCTCATCATCAAAGACAAATGGCTTAAGAGCCTAAAAAACGCCCTAGAAAACAAAATTTTAAAACGCATCAACGCTTTTATTAGCGCCCTTAATAAAATCATTTCAAACTACTCTAACAGCTTGTTAGAATTAGATAAAGAAGTCAAAGAGAGCGAATCAAAAGTTTTAGAGCATTTGAAAGATTTGGGGTTAATGGGGTGACAGAACGCATGGACGCATTAATGCTACCCTTAAATTGGCAAAGAGTGAGGCTTGGGGATATAGGAATAACTATAAGTGGGTTAGTAGGAAAAACAAAGCAAGATTTTATCAATGGCAATGCTAAATATATTACATTTTTAAATGTTTTAAATAATGTTATAATAGATACTTCTATACTAGAAAATGTAAAAATATACCCAAATGAAAAACAAAATTCCTTTAGAAAATATGATTTATTTTTTAATACTTCTTCAGAAACTCCAAAAGAAGTAGGCATGTGTGCCGTGCTTTTAGATGATATAGACCAAGTTTTTTTGAATAGTTTTTGTTTTGGTTTTAGAATATTTGATAAGGCAGTTGATGGCTTGTTTTTATCATACTTAATTAATAGCGAAATAGGCAGAAAAGCTTTTGAAAATTTAGTGCAAGGTTCAACACGATACAATTTATCAAAGAGTGGTTTTAATAATGTTTGCCTTTTTTTACCCCCTCTAAACGAACAAATCGCTATCGCTAACATTTTAAGCGATGTGGATAATGAGATCACAAGCCTTAAAAACAAAAAAAGCCAATTTGAAAACATCAAAAAAGCTTTAAACCACGATTTAATGAGCGCTAAAATCAGGGTTTTAAAAAAATAAAACGCCCCAAAAGTCAAGGACAAACCCGCTTTTCAAAAGGAAACCCCTAAGCTTTTTAGGCTTAGGGGAACTTTGGCTAATACGTTACTTTTCTATAGAAAAGATTACTTTAAACCCCTTAAAAGAGATTTTAATGTATAATACTAGCCAAGAGTTTTTATCATGTTTTCTTCGCATGATAAACCCTTTTAACCGTGATTTGCCCCATATCGCAACTATGGGGCGTGATGAGATTTTACAACAAACCCCCTTAAAACTTCATCTAGTCAAACGCTAAAAACAAGGCGTTTTTAAAACATTAAAGAATTAGCGTTATTGAAGCGGTATTTTTTAAATCTAGTGCTTCAGGCAATCTTCAAACAAATATTGATGCTCGCAAGGCAAAGCGTCAAATAAGGCTTTGGCTAAATCTTGCATTTCTTTTAGGGCTTTATTACTGCTCCTTAAAGTCAATAAATTTTGCAAGCTCCTAGCGTTAATGCTATAGGCTAAATGCGTTTTATAGCTTTCAGGCATGGCGTATTTGGCTAAATCGTTTTTAATGTTATGCTCGCTCAATAAAACCCTTAGATTTTCTAAAGCCAAAACGCTCATTGCATTCACTTTCTCATTATCCACAAAAACTAAAAACTCTCTGGCTCTTTCTAAATTCGTTTCATTAAGGGGTAAAAAGCTCTCCACTTCTTTCAATTCCCTTAAAGTGTAACGGCTTGATTTCACGCTCAGGCTCGCTATTCGATGCCGGCTCAATTCTTGCAACGCTCCCCTACTCAAACCCTTGATTTCAAAATTGTAATAAAGATGCTCTAAAGTGGAAGAATGCCTAAAAATATTCCCCACCCTGTGGATGAGTTCCTTATCTTTAGAGCCTCCATCATCGCTGTATTCAAAGCTCTGCCAACAAGTGCGGATCGCTTGGCTTGCAATGTCTAAAGGGGTGTAATGCTTACAAATCACTTCCATTATTTGACTCCTAATCGCTTTTATTCCACGGTAACGCTTTTAGCCAAGTTTCTTGGGTGATCCACATCATGATTTAAACGCATAGCGATTTCTAGGGCTAAAAGTTGCATCGCTAAATTCATGCGGAAAAATTCTTCCATGTAGCTTTCGCTCTCTTCTAACTGGATAAAATCATCAGCGATCTCTAAAATTTCAGAGCTTAACACGCAAATCGTAGAATCCCTAGCACTCAATTCTTCAATATTGCTTTTGGTTTTATCAAATAACAAGTGCTTAGACAATAGAGCAATGGTAAAAAGGTTGGAATCCACCAACGCAATAGGGCCATGCTTCATTTCCGCGCTCGCATACCCCTCAGCGTGCAAGTAGCTGATTTCTTTAAGCTTTAACGCTCCTTCTAAAGCGAGCGGGTAAAACACATCGCGCCCGATATAAAAAAAGCCATGCCCATGCAAGTAGCGTTTGGATAGGCGCTTGATTTTTTCATGCAATTTAGGCTCTACTTTCATCGCATTCACGCTATTGAGCATGTTTTTAGCCTGGATTCTTTCTTCTTCTTTAGAGATCGTCCCTAGCTGTTTGCCTAGATACACGCTCAAAAGCCATAAAAGCATCACTTGCGAAGAAAACGCCTTAGTGGATGCCACGCTCCTTTCTACCCCTGCCCTGATCAAAAGCGTGTGATCGCTAATGCGGCTCATCATGCTAAAGGGAGCGTTGCACAAGCTAATGGTTTTAAGCCCTTGGGCTTTGGCTAATTTTAAAGCCTCTAAAGTGTCAGCGGTTTCGCCGCTTTGAGAAATCGCTATAAAAAGCTCGTTAGGGTTGCTTTTAAAATGAGCGTAGCGGTATTCGCTCGCTAAAATAGCCCTCGCTCTTATTTTGGCTAACCTTTCAAACAAATACACGCTCGCCAAACTCGCATGGTAACTGCTCCCGCAAGAACACAGCGTGATTTCATTCACATTCTCTAAGAATTCAGGATCGATCTCGCAATACACATTCAAGGCTTCCAAGCGCCCCTCTAAACACTCTAACAAACTGCTGTGCTGCTCATAAATCTCTTTTTCTAAATAATTCCTAAAATCCCCTTTAGAATAATCTTTATCCTCAAAAGCGTAATCTTTCATGTTTTCAATATTTTTTAAATCTTTAAAATTTTCTAAAGAAATCTGCCCCACGCTGTTTTCTTCTAAAATGACAAATTGATCCACTTTAGGGGCTAACACGCTCAAACTTGATGCAAAAAACACCCCCTCTTTGCCCTTACCCACGACTAAAGGCGAAGAAGATTTAGCGTAAAATAAGCTCTCTTTAGCCCTTTTATGGAGCATTAAAATCGCATAACTCCCTTTTAAAAGGCTGATGCTTTTTTCAAAAGCTTTCAATAAATCGCTCTCGCTTTTAAGCGTTTCTTCTAATAAATGCGCAATCACTTCCGTGTCCGTTTGGCTTAAAAACGCATGCCCTTTATTTTCTAACTCTTTTTTCAAGCTTGCGTAATTTTCAATGATGCCATTATGCACTAAGGCTAAATTTTCTGTAAAATGCGGGTGGGCGTTCGCGCTGCTTGGCTTGCCATGCGTGGCCCATCTGGTGTGAGCGACACTCACGCCAAAATTCAAAAACTCTTTATTTTTAAGCTCTGATGCAAGGTTTTCTAATTTCCCTTGAGTTTTAAACACTTCCAAACGATTGCCGCTCAATACGGCTAAACCCGCGCTGTCATAGCCTCTGTATTCTAATTCCTTTAAGCCCTCTAAAAGAACGGATTTTTTCTCGCTATCCCCTATATAACCTACAATCCCGCACATTTAAAACACCAATAACCCTTTTTTGATCTTATTTAAAGCGTTAATAAGCTCCTTCAATCGCTCCACTTCTTCGCTTAATTGCGTAAAAAACGCTTCATTCACGCCCTTTGGCATGTCCATGCTCCCTCTTTTAATTTCAATGAAATCCCCCAAACTCAAATCCGCTAATTTTAAAAGCATTTCAATTTCATTTTGCGAATCTTCAATATCCGCTAAAATCTTGCGTATTTTTTCAAACATGTGATCGCCTTTAATTTAGAATGCCCCATGATAGCTAAACTATTAAATTATTAAACTATCAATGATGTTTTCTAAAATCTGTTTGACTTTGGCGTGGTTTTCTTTAAATTGCTGATGCGCGTTAAGTCCCACATGGTTACTCACGCAAAAAATCCCTTTAGCCTTCAAAGAAAACGCCCTAGCCACGCTTAAAACGCTAAAAAACTCCATGTTTTCTAATAAAACGCCCTTTTGAGCCATTTTTTTAGCGAACATTTCGCTGGTGTGGATATAGTTACTGCTATTGACGCACACCCTTTCAAAAAGAGTCTCCTCTTTGGTTTCTATTTGAATGGAATTATCCAAAGGCGTGTAGCTGTTTAAATGGCTAAAACTCTCTTCAACTTGATAGCCACAAACGCTTTCAAACACGCTTAAAAGCTCAATTTCTGGGCTATAACTCCCCGCGCTCCCTATAAAAATAAGGCTTTCTGCATCAGGGTTTTTTAGGCACATTCTTGTTAAATTAATCGCGCTCTCTATCAAACCCACACCAATAGGAATCGCTCCCTTTAAAGTTTCATTCCTTCCAGCGCAAAGCAACATGAAAATCCTTTTTTCGCATCTATTAGATTATTATGAGTAAGCATTATAGACAAACCCTTAAAAGAAACACCTTAATTTTAAGGCTTTATTCACAT
This sequence comes from Helicobacter pylori oki112, assembly GCF_000600085.1. NCBI lineage: Bacteria > Pseudomonadati > Campylobacterota > Epsilonproteobacteria > Campylobacterales > Helicobacteraceae > Helicobacter > Helicobacter pylori. The sequence goes on along the minus strand of NZ_CP006821.1, from coordinate 1,554,099 downwards.
TTCATTCACATGTTATTCCTTTTTCATTCACCACTTATTCACGCTATAATAATGCCATGGATACCAACAACAATATTGAAAAAGAAATCTTGGCGCTAGTCAAACAAAAAGTTAGCCCCATAGAATATGAAAATTGCTTGAGCCAGCTCAAATACAACCCTAACGCGAGCAAGAGCGACATTGCCTTTTTTTATGCCCCTAACATGCTCTTATGCAATTGGATTACGGCTAAACACGGCGAGTTGCTTAAAGAAATTTTAAGCCAAAATAAAGTCGGCATGCATTTAGCCCATAGCGTGGATGTGCGTATTGAAGTAGTGCCTAAAATCCAAATTAACGCCCAAGCTAATATCAATTACAAAGCGGTAAAAACGAGCGTCAAAGACTCTTACACTTTTGAAAATTTCGTCGTAGGCTCATGCAATAACACCGTTTATGAAATCGCTAAAAAAGTCGCCCAAAGCGATACCCCCCCTTATAACCCGGTGCTTTTTTATGGCGGCACAGGGTTAGGCAAAACGCACATTTTAAACGCTATCGGTAACCATGCCCTAGAAAAGCATAAAAAAGTCGTGTTAGTCACTTCAGAAGATTTTTTAACAGACTTTTTAAAGCATTTAGACAACAAAACCATGGATTCTTTTAAAGAAAAATACCGCCATTGCGACTTTTTCTTGTTAGATGACGCTCAATTTTTGCAAGGAAAACCCAAACTAGAAGAAGAATTTTTCCACACTTTCAACGAATTGCACGCCAACAGCAAACAAATCGTATTGATTTCAGACCGATCGCCTAAAAACATCGCTGGCTTAGAAGATCGCTTAAAATCGCGCTTTGAATGGGGGATAACCGCTAAAGTCATGCCTCCTGATTTAGAAACCAAACTTTCCATTGTCAAACAAAAATGCCAACTCAATCAAATCATTTTGCCTGAAGAAGTGATGGAATACATCGCCCAACACATCAGCGACAATATCCGCCAAATGGAAGGCGCGATCATTAAAATCAGCGTGAACGCGAACTTAATGAACGCTTCCATTGATTTGAACCTCGCTAAAACCGTTTTAGAAGATTTGCAAAAAGATCATGCTGAAGGCTCAAGCTTGGAAAATATCTTGCTCGCTGTCGCGCAAAGCTTAAATCTCAAATCCAGTGAAATCAAAGTCTCTTCGCGCCAAAAAAATGTCGCTCTAGCAAGGAAATTAGTCGTGTATTTCGCCAGGCTTTATACCCCAAACCCCACGCTCTCGCTCGCTCAATTTTTGGATTTAAAGGATCATTCAAGCATTTCTAAAATGTATTCTAGCGTTAAAAAAATGCTTGAAGAAGAAAAAAACCTCTTTGTCTTAAGCCTTAGAGAAGAAATCAAAAACCGCCTAAACGAATTGAACGACAAAAAAACCGCTTTCAATTCAAGTGAATGAAAAAAGGCTCATCAAAAAGCGTTTCATTCACTTTTTTACACATCCCACAACCCCCCTAAAAACGCGCACCTCTAAAGCTTTTTATTGTTTCATTCCATTCATTCACGCCCCTACTACTGTTACTAATTATTATTAATCAAAGTATTACCTATCTATAACTTATTGATAACTTTTATTAAACCTTTTTTTAAGCTATAATTCAAAATAAAAAGGAATAAGCATGAAAAAAACCCTTTGTCTGTCTTTCTTTCTGACTTTCTCTAACCCTCTTCAAGCCCTTGTGATCGAGCTTTTAGAAGAAATCAAAACTTCGTCGCATAAAGGCACTTTTAAGGCTAAAGTCCTTGATTCTAAAGAACCAAGACAAGTTTTAGGCGTTTATAATATCTCCCCACACAAAAAACTCACGCTCACTATCACCCACATATCCACTGCAATTGTTTATCAACCCCTTGATGAAAAACTTTCTTTAGAAACGACCTTAAACCCTAACCGCCCTACTATTCCCAGAAACACCCAAATTGTTTTTTCTTCAAAAGAATTGAAAGAGTCGCACTCGCACCAAATGCCTTCTTTAAACGCACCCATGCAAAAACCACAAAACAAGCCCCATTCATCGCAACAACCTTCTCAAAACTTTTCTTACCCAGAGTCCAAACTAGGCTCTAAAAACTCTAAAAACAGCCTTTTGCAGCCTTTAGCAATTCCTAGCAAAATAAGTCCCACTAACGAAACTCAAACGCCAACAAACGACACTAAACCCCCTTTAAAGCATTCTTCAGAAGATCAAGAAAACAACCTCTTTATAGCACCACCCACTGAAAAAACGCTCCCTAACAACAACGCTGATATTAATGAACACCATGAAAGCAATGAAAATAAGGATAATGTGGAAAAACAAGCCACTAGAGATCCTAATATTAAAGAATTTGCGTGCGGGAAGTGGGTCTATGACGATGAAAACTTGCAAGCCTATCGCCCAAGCATTTTAAAACGCGTTGATGAAGACAAACAGACTGCGACAGATATTACCCCTTGCGATTACAGCACCGCTGAAAATAAAAGCGGTAAAATCATTACCCCCTATACTAAAATCTCCGTTCATAAAACAGAGCCTTTAGAAGAGCCACAAACTTTTGAAGCTAAAAACAATTTCGCCATTCTTCAAGCCAGAAGCTCTACAGAAAAATGCAAAAGGGCTAGAGCAAGAAAAGACGGCACAACTAGGCAATGCTATCTGATAGAAGAGCCTTTAAAACAAGCATGGGAGAGTGAGTATGAAATCACCACGCAATTAGTGAAAGCCATTTATGAGCGCCCTAAACAAGACGACCAAGTAGAGCCAACTTTTTATGAAACCAGCGAATTGGCTTATTCTTCCACACGAAAAAGCGAAATAACGCAAAATGAATTGAATTTGAATGAAAAATTCATGGAATTTGTGGAAGTGTATGAGGGGCATTATTTAAACGATATAGTCAAAGAGAGCAGTGAATATAAAGAATGGGTTAAAAACCATGTGCGCTTTAAAGAAGGGGTGTGCATGGTTTTAGAAATAGAAGAACAACCACAAGCTAAAAGCACGCCTTTGAGCATTGAAAACTCTCGTGTGGTGTGTGTCAAAAAGGGAAATTATTTATTCAACGAAGTTTGAAATGGTGGCTTGAGGCGGAATCGAACCACCGACACGAAGATTTTCAGTCTTCTGCTCTACCGACTGAGCTATCAAGCCAAGCAAAAGACAATTATTACATAAAAAAGGTAAAATAAAGCTTAATTTTTAAAAAATGACTAAAAAATATAATTTACTCAAAAAAGAACAAGGATTACAATGAAATTGATTTCATGGAATGTGAACGGGTTAAGAGCTTGCATGACTAAGGGCTTTATGGATTTTTTCAACAGCGTTGATGCGGATGTTTTTTGCATTCAAGAATCTAAAATGCAACAAGAACAAAACACCTTTGAGTTTAAAGGGTATTTTGATTTTTGGAATTGCGCGATTAAAAAAGGCTATTCTGGGGTGGTAACTTTCACTAAAAAAGAGCCTTTAAGCGTGAGCTATGGTATCAATATAGAAGAGCATGACAAAGAGGGGCGCGTAATAACTTGCGAATTTGAGTCCTTTTATTTAGTGAATGTTTATGTCCCTAATTCCCAACAAGCCCTATCCAGGCTTAGTTATCGCATGAGTTGGGAAGTGGAATTTAGAAAATTTTTAAAAGCTTTAGAGTTAAAAAAACCTGTCATTGTGTGCGGGGATTTGAATGTGGCCCACAATGAAATTGATTTAGAAAACTCTAAAACAAACCGAAAAAATGCGGGCTTTAGCGATGAAGAGAGAGAGAAATTTAACGAGCTTTTGAACGCCGGTTTTATTGACACTTTCCGTTATTTTTACCCTAACAAAGAAAAGGCTTACACCTGGTGGAGTTACATGCAACAAGCAAGGGATAAAGACATTGGTTGGCGCATTGATTATTTTTTATGCTCTAACCCTTTAAAAACGCGCTTAAAAGACGCTTTAATCTATAAAGATATTTTAGGGAGCGATCATTGCCCGGTGGGGTTGGAATTAGTTTAAAGATAGAAAGTGTGCGAAATAAAGACAGAAAAAAGCCTCACAAAGGATGAGTCGTATTCAAAAGAAAAAGGCCATTTGATCCCCACTTCAATACTAGCGTCATGGTTGAATAGCACGGTTTGGAATTTAAACCCCACCAAACCCAACATCCTGAAATTGGAAGTTTTGAGCGAAAACCCTTGAATGCTACGCCAATCATCAATAATGAAATTCGCGCTGTGTTTGGAAATCGTCCATGTGTTTTCAGCAACTTGCATGCCATAAAAAAGAGAAAATACATACAAGGGGTTTTTATTGTATTCCACGATCAAATCCCCCCCAAAGCCATAAGTGAACATGTTCGCTTGAGCGCCCGTTCTTTTATTGAGGATGACATTCCCGTAATCCATAAAAAAGTAATAGCGGGAATAAAACCAATAATTAGTGGGGTTAATCTCCCAGCCTAAAGAAAAGCTCGCCCCCTCAATCGTGCGTTTAAGATCGTTGTATTTTTTCATGATCATTTTCCCTACCTGATACTGAGAAGCCACATAAAAACGGCTTTTGGCTTGCGTAAGGGTAGGGTTTAAAAAATAAACGCTTAAAAATAAGGGGATTACTTTTTTAAATAAATCCTTTGAAAAAAATTTCACACTTTAATACTTCCTGTTGAGTGGGGAGTTAAGATTGTCTTGGTGGTTAGTGGCTCGTTGCAAAACATTGTTCGTTCTTTTTTGCGAAGGATCAGCGTTTTCTTCATTATTGATTTCATCAATTTTATTTTCGTTATTGATCAAATCATTCACTTCTTTGGTGGTTTTTTCATCATCTTCTTCATGTTCAATTTTTTCCACATCGTTATTAGCCTGATTATTTTGATTGTTTTGCATCTTTTTAGTAGTTTGATTGTGGTTTTGATGCGATTGGGACGATTTTTTAGGCTCGTCTTTGCACGCACTAAACAGGCTTAAAACAAAAGAGATAGCGATAAAATGAGTGATTTTAGATTTCATCAATTAAATTTCCTTAAGTCAATGTATAATTTGACTATCTTATCATAAAAATGATTAAGGATTGGCTAGGGTAAGAACAAATTGCAAGAAACAGATAATTTATTAAAAACATTGAATGTGAAATCGCTTTTAGAAGCCTTGCTTGTTTATACGCCCAAAGGCTATAAAGATTTGAATTTATTAGAGCGTTTTGAAACGGGCTTGAGTGGCGTTTTAGAAGTGGGTATTTTAGAGAAAAGAAACTACGCCAAAGTTTTAAAGATTTTTGCCTATTCCAAACGATTTTACAAAAATTTAGAGCTTGTTTTTTTCAATTACAGCGCGTTCCATCACAGCCAATTTAAAACCGGCGAGAGTTTGTTCATTTATGGTAAATTAGAGCAAAGCTCTTTTAATCAAGCTTATATCATTAACACGCCTAAAATCCTTACCGAATTTGGCAAAATTTCTTTAATTTTTAAAAAAGTTAAAAATCATAAAAAAATACAAGAAAATTTACAAAAACTCATTTCACTAGAAAATTTAAAAAAGGAAGGCGTTAAAGAGAATATTGCGCATTTATTGTTAGAAATTTTTTTCCCCACGCCGCATTTTGTCAAGGATTTTGAAACGAATAAAAATTTTCCTTCACAACATTTAAATGCATTAAAATACATTGAAATGTTTTTTTATATGAAAAATTTAGAGCGCAAAAAATTGCAATTCAACGCTAAAATTGCATGCCCCAATAATAGCGAACGCCTAAAAGCGTTTATCGCTTCTTTACCCTTTAAACTCACCAACGACCAACAAAACGCCATTAAAGAAATCCAAAGCGATCTCACCAGCCCTATAGCGTGCAAGCGTTTGATTGTAGGCGATGTGGGGTGTGGGAAAACGATGGTGATTTTAGCGAGCATGGTATTAGCTTACCCTAATAAAACCCTTTTAATGGCGCCCACTTCCATTCTCGCTAAACAGCTTTATAACGAAGCCTTAAAATTTTTACCCCCTTATTTTGAAGTGGAATTACTGCTTGGTGGGAGCCGCAAGAAGCGATCCAATCATTTGTTTGAAACAATCACGCATGTGGTTATAGGCACGCAAGCGTTGTTGTTTGATAAGCGCGATTTGAATGAATTCGCACTAGTAATCACTGATGAGCAGCACCGATTTGGCACAAAACAGCGCTACCAATTAGAAAAAATGGCAAGCAGTAAGGGCAATAAACCCCATTCCTTGCAATTTTCCGCTACCCCCATTCCTCGCACGCTTGCCCTAGCCAAAAGCGCATTTGTGAAAACGACCATGATTAGAGAAATCCCTTATCCTAAAGAGATTGAAACTCTAGTTTTACATAAAAGAGATTTTAAAATAGTGATGGAAAAAATCAGCGAAGAAATCGCTAAAAACCATCAGGTCATTGTCGTTTATCCGCTGGTGAATGAAAGCGAAAAAATCCCGTATTTATCGCTCAGTGAGGGGGCGAGTTTTTGGCAAAAACGCTTTAAAAAGGTTTATACCACTTCAGGGCAAGATAAAAATAAAGAAGAAGTGATTGAAGAATTTAGAGAGTTTGGGAGCATTCTTTTAGCGACTACGCTCATTGAGGTGGGCATTTCTTTACCACGATTGAGCGTGATAGTGATTTTAGCGCCCGAAAGGTTAGGCTTAGCGACTTTACACCAGTTAAGGGGGCGCGTGTCTCGTAACGGATTGAAAGGCTATTGTTTTTTATGCACGATCCAAGAAGAAAACGAACGATTAGAAAAATTTGCTGATGAATTGGACGGCTTCAAAATCGCTGAATTGGATTTAGAATACAGAAAAAGCGGGGACTTGCTCCAGGGCGGGGAGCAGAGTGGGAATAGTTTTGAATACATTGACTTAGCCAAAGATGAAAACATTATCGCTGAAGTGAAACGGGATTTTTTAAAGACCGCTAGCGTTTCACGGGGAACATTTGAAAATTGAAAATTGAAAATTAAGGCAGAATTGGGTAATTTAAATCATTTAAAAAAAGGATAGAGATGCAAAATAAAGAAATTGGTGGAGAAAAAAGCGTTAATGAAAGAAATTTAGAGGTTTTTAATCGTTATTTTCCCGGTTGCTTGAGTATAGAAAATGATGATAAACTCACGCTAGATGTGAAAAGATTAAAAGCGTTACTAGGGGATTTTAGCGAAATAAAAGAAGAGGGCTATGGGTTGGATTTTGTGGGTAAGAAAATCGCCTTAAATCAAGCTTTTAAGAAAAATCATAAGATTTTAAAACCCTTAAATAAATCCACCAGCAAGCACATTCTCATCAAGGGCGATAATTTAGACGCTCTCAAAATCTTAAGACAAAGCTATAGTGAAAAAATCAAAATGATTTACATTGATCCGCCTTACAACACGAAAAACGATAATTTTATCTATGGCGATGATTTCTCGCAATCCAATGAAGAGGTTTTAAAAACATTGGATTATTCTAAAGAAAAATTGGATTATATCAAGAATCTTTTTGGGTCAAAATGCCATAGCGGGTGGCTTAGTTTCATGTATCCTAGATTGTTACTCGCTAAAGATTTGCTCAAACAAGACGGCGTGATTTTTATTTCTATTGACGATAACGAATGCGCCCAACTCAAACTTTTATGCGATGAAATTTTTGGGGAGGGGAATTTTGTGGCGTGTTTAAAATGGAAAAAGAAAAAACAACCAAGTTTTTTATCAAAAGTAGCCGTAATATTAGAATATATTTTAGTATATGCAAAAGATTTTAGTCTAATTGATAAGTTAGGTTTAGATAATGTATCTGATAGCGGTAAACCTATCATTAATACCTCTAATAATTTATCAAAAAGATATTTTAAAAAAGGTATTAGGGTTAAATCTGATTTAAATTTTATAAAGAGTGGAAAGTATCAAAATAAGACAATGACGATTGAATTTATGAATGATATTTTTATTGAAAATGGCAGAACTAAAAATGATTTTGAATGTATAGGTAAATTTAGAACAGGACAAGAAAATATTAATGAATTTATTGAAAAAGATTTAATTTTTATAACAAAAAATTTAGGGATTAGAAGAGATTTATTAGAAGAAGAGCAATCAAATAAAAAAACAATTACAGATTTATTAACAGAATGGGGACAAAATCAAGATGCTACTAATGAATTAAATATTTTATTTAATAATTCTAGCGATGAAAGTATTTTTTCAAATCCTAAACCTACAAAACTCATTAACCGACTGATTGAATTATCCACAAACGAGGGCGACATCATCTTAGATTTTTTTGCCGGGAGCGGGACAACCGCGCATGCCGTGTTAGAGAGTAATAAGAGCGATTATCAAAAATTAAGTGAGGGGGGGGGGGTTATTTAATGGCTTGAACGCTGAATTTAAAGAAAGGCGCTTCATTCTCGTCCAGTTAGATGAAAAAATTGACCCCAAGAAAAACAAAAGTGCACATGATTTTTGTTTAAACACCCTAAAATCACCCTCCCCAAGCATTTTTGACATTACCGAAGAAAGGATTAAAAGAGCGGGGGCTAAAATCAAAGAAGCTTGCCCGTATTTAGATGTGGGGTTTAGAGCGTTTGAAATCATTGATGATGAAACGAACGATAAAAATCTCAGTCAAGCCAATCAAAAGGATTTATTCGCTTATTCTAACCCTGACAAAATGGAAACCCAAACGATTTTAATCAAGCTTTTATGTTGCGAGGGTTTGGAGCTCACTACCCCTATAATTTGCTTGATTGAAAACGCCTTGTATCTGGCTTTAAATACGGCTTTCATTGTGGGGGATATAGAAATGAGCGAAGTTTTAGAAAACTTGAAAGATAAAGGGGTGGAAAAAATCAGCATGTATATGCCAGCTATCAGTAACGATAGGCTGTGTTTGGAATTGGGCAGTAATTTGTTGGATTTGAAATTAGAGAGCGGCGATTTAAAGATTAGGGGGTAGAGGTGAAAATCAAATTCAAACGATTGGATTATCAGGAGCAATGTCGGGACCAAATTTTAGGGGTGTTTAAGGGGATCTATTTGAGAGAGCCAGAAAATGACGCTCAAAGGATTTCTAACCATGTTTTTGAAATAGTGGAGATCAAAGATCTTTTATTAGAAAATATCCAAAATTTGCGATCGAAACAAAAAATAACCCATGGAAGCGTGGGGATTGAAAAGTCGTTAAACTGCGATATTTTAATGGAAACAGGCACCGGGAAGACCTTTTGCTTTTTGGAATGCGTTTATTCTTTGCACAAAAACTACCATTTGTCAAAATTTATCGTTTTAGTGCCAAGCAACGCCATTAAATTAGGGGTTTTAAAGAGTATTGAAATCACCAGAGAATTTTTTAAAAGCGAGTATTCTACGCACTTGGAAAGCGATGAAGATATAAGGAGCTTTATTCTAGCGAGCAATCACAAATGCTGCGTGTTGGTGATGACTTTTTCTGCCTTTAATAAAGAGAAAAATACTATCAATAAATCATGCCTAGAAAACACAAATCTTTTCAACGGTGCAAAAAGTTACATGCAAGCTTTAGCCAATATCCGCCCTATCGTAATCATGGACGAACCGCACCGATTTTTAGGCGATAAAACAAAAAAATATTTGGAACAATTAAACGCTTTAGTCACGCTCAGGTTTGGAGCGACTTTTAAAGACGATTATAATAATCTGATTTATGCGCTAGACAGCAAAAAAGCGTTTGATTGCGCCTTAGTGAAAAGCATTAGCGTGGCGTCTGTGGGGGAGAGTAACGAGTATTTTTTAGAGCTTAAAGGGATTGAAAAAAGAAATGGATATGAAGCTATGATTAACTACACGAATTTAGAAAATAAAACTCAAAGCGTCAAAGTCAAAGAGCATGATAATTTAGGGGTGGTAACTCAAATCAGTGCTTTAGAAGATTACATTGTAGAAAAAATCACTAAAACTGAGATTCGTTTTCTCAATGGCTTTAATTTGTTGCTGGATCAAAAAGAGCCTTTTTCTCATCTTTTAGAGGGCGAACAAGAAGTGATGCTGAAAGAAGCGATAAAAAGCCATTTTGAAAGAGAAGAAGGGCTTTTTAAAAAGGGGATTAAAGCCTTGTGCATGGTGTTTATTAGCGGGGTGAATAGCTATTTAAGCGAGAATGAACAGCCGGCTAAATTAGCCCTTTTATTTGAAAAACTCTACCAACAAAAGCTTGAAGAAGTCTTAAAAAAGCCTTTAGATGAAAATTACAGAGCGTATTTAGAACGCACCAAAGACGCTATTTACAAAGTGCATGGAGGGTATTTCGCTAAAAGCAAGAAAGAGAGCGATGAAGCCCAAGTGATCGCGCTCATTTTAAAAGAAAAAGAAAAATTGCTGAGTTTTGATTCCGATCTCAGGTTTATTTTTTCGCAATGGGCGTTGCAAGAGGGGTGGGATAACCCTAATGTGATGACGATTTGCAAATTAGCCCCCAGCCATTCTAATATCACTAAATTGCAACAAATCGGTAGGGGGTTAAGGCTAGCTGTGAATGATAAGGGCGAACGCATCACTAAAGAGCATGCTGATTTTGATTTTGTCAATGAATTGGTGGTGATCGTGCCGCAAGTTGAGGGGGATTTTGTGGGAGCGATCCAGCAAGAGATAAGCGAACATAGCTTGATTAAACAAGTATTTAGCGCAGAAGAGTTAGAAAAAAGCGGCATTGTTAAAAAAGGGTATTACGGGGTTTTGTTTGAAACATTAGAGGGTTTGGGTTTTGGAGAAAAAACAGGTGATGAAAACTTTAAACTCACTCTCAACCAAAACGAATTTTTAGAAAAAGAGCCAGAACTTGAAAAATTAAAAGATGAAAAATACTTGGATTTTGAAAAATTAAAAGATTTTTTAAAAGATCGCTTAGTTGGCAATCCTAGAGTGAGGGACAAAAACGAGCGAAAAACTGAAAAAATCAAAATCAATAAAGAAAATTTTAAAAAATTTGAAACCTTATGGGAGAGCTTGAATCATCAAGCCCGGATCGCTTATGCCATTGATAGCGAGAGCTTGATTGATGAGATTGTCAAAAATATTAATTCTTCTTTTAATGTCAGTTCAAAAATCGTTTCGGTTACAATGCATAAAAAAGTAGAAACGATGGGAAATAACGCCAAAACAGAGATTTTTGAGCGAGAAAGCGCATGCGTGTGGAGCTTGCATGAATTTATCAGCACCTTGTCCAATAAGGTGAAATTGAGTTTTAAAAGCGTGGCTAAAGTGTTAGAAAAAATTGATGAAAACAAGTTTAATGAAATTAAAAAAAACGAACAAGAGGGCTTAAAGTGCTTAGAAGAGCTGTTTTTGGAAATCATTTATCAAAATATTAAAGATAAAATCTCCTATCAAATGCGCGAAACGACGATTAAAAACAAAAAAAACGATGCGTTTTATGATGAAAAAGGAGAAATTAGAGAATTTTTAGACGGTAGTTTGGTGGGGGATAAATATGAGATTAAAAATTCAAGCGCGCAAGAAAAATGCCTGTATGAAAATTTCATGCAAGTGGAGAGCGAGATTGAAAAAGACACGATTGAAGAATCTAACGACACTAAAATCATTGTTTTTGGCAAGCTCCCTAGGGTTAAAATCCCAGTAGGGTTAAATCAAACTTACAGTCCTGATTTTGGGTATGTGGTTGAAAACAACGATAAAAAAGTGTTGTTAGTGGTAGAAACTAAGGGGGTTGAACATGAAAACGAATTGCGCGAAGAAGAAAAGCGCAAAATTTCAACCGCTAAAAAATTTTTTGAAGCTTTAAAAAAGCAAGGCGTGAATATTGAATACAAAACCAAAATTAAAAAAGATCAATTAAGCGCGTTGATTAATGAAGTTTTAAATCGTAAAGATTAGAGTTGCTTTAATGTTTCACATGGAACAATTTTAAAAAAAAGCGTTTTATTTAAAATTCATACCACTTTTGTTATAATCGTTTTTATCCCATTTCAAAGGCGTTTTCATGATTTGTTTCACTCATATCTCGCTCAAGGATTTTATTAAAAAACACAATCCCCAAGAACCCAAAAAGGAAACTATAGAAAATTTTGAAAAAGAAATAAACAGCTTATTAAAAAACGCACCAAAACAAGATGATGAAGAATTTCAAAAAAATGAAATCAATAAGTTTTTAAAAAATGCCTATGGTTATGACTGCAACACCAATAAAAAAGTGGATAGTGCGATCTATGTGGATGGGGAAGTTCGGGTGCTTATTGAAGCCAAAGCCCTAAACAATAGGAACGAATTCCCCAAAGACAGAGAAAACCCGCTCAGTAAAGCCTTTTGTCAAATGGTTTTTTATTTTTTAAATGCGATAGAAGACAATAACTCCCTAAAACACGCCATTATTTGCAACGCGCATGAATTTTTCCTCTTTGATTGTAGGGATTTTTGCACCCTTTTCCAAAACGATAAACGCATCAAAAAATTCTATGATAATTGCGCTAAAAAAGAAGGCACAGACCCTAGCACCAAAAGATTCTACAGCGATTTAGAGGAATATTTAAAAAAGGATTTTGAAGACGAACTCCGCTACACTCACTTTAATTTGAGCAGTTACGATCCTAAAGAACTCCCTTTGATTTATCAAGTTTTAAGCCACGAAGTCCTTTTAAAACAAAGGAAAACCCTTGACGCTAACACGCTTAACAAAGATTTTTATGAAGAATTGCTTTACATTTTAGGGTTAGAAGAGCAAAATGATAAAGGGAAAATCTTAATCAAGCCCAGTCACACCGAAAACTCCCTAAGCGATGCTTTAAAAAAGAAATACGAAAATTTAGACGATGAAGAAGTCATGGCGTTACTCATCGCTTGGAATAACCGCATCTTGTTTTTACGGCTTTTAGAAAGCCTTTTAATTTCTTTCAAGCATTTTGAAAATCCTTTCTTAACCATAGAAAACTTTAAGGATTTCAACGCCCTAAACACCCTCTTTTTTGAAGTCCTAGCCAAGAAAAACAGCGAGCGTTTACCAGAAATTAAAAAAGACAAGATTTTAGAAAAAATCCCTTATTTGAATTCCAGTTTGTTTGATAAAACGCCTTTGGAATTAAAGGGGTATGAAATCAAGCTTTTAGACAATAAAAAGCTAGAAATCTATAAAAATTCCGTTCTCAAAAAACATGAAGATTACCAAAAAGAAAAAGATTTGCCCTTGCTAAAATACCTTTTTGAATTTTTGTGCGTTTATGATTTCACCACCACCCCTAAAGACATTAAAGATAATCAAAATAAGAGCGAAAGCCGTTTGATTAACCCTAGCGTTTTAGGGCTTGTTTTTGAAAAACTCAACGGCTATAAAGAGGGGAGCTTTTATACCCCAAGCTTCATCACAAGCTACATGTGTAAAGAGAGTATCACGCCCATCGTGCGGGATAAATTCAACGCCATTTATCAGTGGGACTGCAAAGATTTAGAAGCGTTGCGAGAAAAAATAGACAGAAATTTTTCAAATCAAAAAGCTAAAGAATACCTAAACACGCTTTTAACCTTACGCGTTTGCGATCCGGCGGTGGGGAGCGGGCATTTCTTGGTTTCAGCGCTCAATGAAATGGTGTGGATCGCTTATGAGTTAGGGCTTATTGCTTCCTTGTATCGCCACGAGCTTAGATTAGAAAACGATGAAATCATCATTCACACGCTAGAGGATAAAGTCTTTAATTACACCATACCGCATAGCGAAAACGACCCCCACCACCAAATCCAAAAAGAACTTTTTGAGCTTAAAAAATCCATCATTGAAAACTGCCTTTTTGGCGTGGATATTAACCCCAATTCTTGCGAAATCACCAAGCTCAGGCTATGGATAGAGCTTTTAAAATACAGCTATTATATTTTTGAAAAGGGCAAGAACACTAACGCGCTTGAAACCCTCCCCAATATTGATATTAACATTAAGTGTGCTAACGGCTTGATCTCACGCTTTAATTTGAATGACGATCTCAAAAAGATCCCCAATATCAAGCAAAAAATCCAAGAATACAAAGATCTAGTCGCCCAATACAAAGACCCAAACCCTCTCTATCCCTTAAATAAAGCAGATCTTATCAACAAAATCCAAGACTTAAAAAACACTTTTTCCCTCACGCTCAAAGACCCTAAAACCAAAGCAGAGCTTGAAAAGGCTATTGAAAAACACATTAAAGATTACAATTATTTTGCCCTAGACGATAAGAGCTTGCTAGCTGGGTTAAATTACTTTACCCCAAGCCTTTTTGGCACACCCAAACTAAGCCCCAAAGAAGAGGAAGAGGCTTTTGCTTCTTATGGGCGTATTAGAGCTTTGAGAAAAAAGCTTGATGATGCTTTAAGTGGTGGAGAGTATCACAATGCGTTTGAATGGCGTTTTGAATTCCCTGAAGTGTTGAACGATGAGGGGGATTTTTCAGGCTTTGATTGCATCATAGGCAATCCGCCTTATATAAATACTCGTGAATTGAGTAAAAATAATTCTATTACTAAAGAGAAATATAGACAGATATATCGTGAAGTTAGTGGTTCATATGATATTTTTATATTGTTTATCTTAATGGGACTTCGGTTACAAAAAGTGTCTAATTTTGCTTGGATTATCCCAAACAAATTCACTTCAACAGAATATGGGAGACCAATTTTTGAGAAATTAAAGTCAGAAAACAAGATCAAAAGTATTGTAGATGTATCGTATATAAAGACATTTGAAAGTGCATCAGTTTACCCAATTTTATTGATTGGAAAAAACAATTCTGTATATTCTGAATATTATATAGAAAGTCAAGATGATTTAAGTGATAACAACCTAAAAGAAAGAACACTAAGTATTGCTAATCTCCGTTTTATCACAATGGCACAATATGGTTTAAAATTTCAATCAGGAACAACAGGATTTGAAGCTCAAAAAATTTTTAGTTATATTAAAAGTGGTTATCAGCAAGATTCAATTCCGTTTGCTGTAAGTGGATCTATAGATAAATATGTTTGTGATATATCAAGAGTTCCATATATGAGAAAACGATTCAAATATCCACATATTTCAGTAAAGGTTCCAGTTGCTAAAACAAAAATTGATTTTTGGATTAATGAAAAAATAGTTATTGCAGGTATGACTAAAATTATAGAAGCATACTATACAAAAACTCCTCTAGCTCTAGGTGTTGGAATATATGCCATATATGATTTTTGTGGTATCAATCCATTACTTATTTTGGGGGTTTTGAATAGTAGTTTTATGAGTTGGTATGCAAGAGAAAACTTTAAAGACAAACATATGTCAGGAGGCTATCTTGGATTAAATAAAGGTAACTTAGAAAAACTGCCAATGTTTGAACTTACCAAATCAAACAAGCCTACAGCCGATAAAATCATCGCTTTAGTGGATAAAATCCTACAAGCAAAAGAAAAAGACCCTAAAGCCAACACCCAAAGATTAGAAAAAGAAATTGACGCTTTAGTCTATCAGCTCTACAATCTCACCGATGAAGAAATTAAAATCATTGAAGACGGGCAGTGAATAAAAAGCGCTTGTTCTTTGTCTAAGAAACACCCCCCTTTAAAAAAGGGGGACTCTTGAAAAACTATCGTTTGATTTTTAATTCCAAACAAAACCCTAAAAAACTAATTTTAAGGTATAATGTTTCCCAAGAGTATTTACTATGATTTTTTCTCATAGAAGTCTCCTAGACAAACTTTACCCCCTAATCTCTAGCAAAATAAAAACTAGGGGGTGAGCGTTATTTTATCCTAACCCTTAAAACAAGCAAAAACAATCAAGTGCAATTTAAAGATTAAAAAAGCTTTTTCTAACGCATGGCTTTGGACTAAAACCATAAATAGTAGGGATCGTGATGTTTAAAGCAAACGCCTTAAAAACTAAAAAATACGATAAAATCGCTTTTAAATCTGTATATTGGCTAGGAAAACTTTCAAAAAGAGGGTAATGTTAGTGAAAAAAATGAAAGAAAAGACTTATTTTGAATGTCTTAATGAGATTTCTCAAAATAAACTTTTTAAGGGATTGTTAGGATACGGGATGTTTGCAGAAAGGATTCCTAATTTTCTGACATCAAAGCTTTTTTACAGATATTGCAAGAATAATAAAGATAAGATATTCCCCAAACGCAAGATGGGGTATCAGCATATTACTTATGAGGGAATAAGAGATATTGGAACGCCCAGATATTTTGCTATCCCTAATCCTTTGGCTTATTATAATCAATGCAAAATTCGATAATTGGGATAAATTAAAGGAGTATTTTAAAGAAAAGACAGATGGCAATACCCATAAGATCAGCCGTATCCACATTCAAAAAATCCCTAAAAATAAAAAAATTTTTCAAAACGATTATTCTAAAGATAGAGTTGCTATGAGAAAAAGTATTTTTGATATGGGTCATAAAGATATTTTTTGTGAGGGAAAATTAGAGAGAAGTATTCGTATTGGTGCTAGATACAAGCTAAAGGCTGATATATCCACTTGTTTCCCAAGCATTTATACGCATTCAATTCCTTGGGCAATAAGAGGTAAAGAAATTGCTAAAAAAGACAAAAATCATTGGAGCGATGAGATTGATACCCAAACAAGAAACATGAATCATAAGGAAACTACGGGGATTCTTATTGGACCGCATAATTCCAATTTGATTTCAGAAATTATTTTAGTCGCCGTTGATGGGGATTTAAAAAATTTAAGAAAAGGGCAAAATAAAACAGAATATAGATATATTAGGCATATTGATGATTATACTTGCTATGTGAATTCAAGAGATGAGGCAGAACAATTTACAATCGATCTCGCAAAGTGTCTTAAAAAATATAACCTTTCACTCAACCACAAAAAAACAAAAATTTTTGAACTCCCTTTGATGCATGAAGAAGAATGGATCAATCAGTTAAAAATTTTTAAAATGGATGAGTATAAAGGGAAAATTAAATACCCTAGCGTTGTTGCTTTTTTAGATAAATCTATTGCATTGATAAGGCAAAATGATAATAAGGCTTCTATTTTAAAATATGCTATAAAAATGCTCAACAAAAAGAAGATGACATATAACGCAAGAGAATATTATTTTAGCACCTTGCACCATTTAGTTTTGCTCTACCCCTATTTAATCCCTTGTATTGAAGGAGTGTTTGATAACAATAACTATCCGATCCAAACCAATCAAATTCAAGAAATTTCTAAGGATATATTTAAGGCAGGGTCAAAAAACAATAATTATGAAGCTTGTTCTTATGCGTTGTATTTCTCTCTAAAATATGATTTTGAGATGGAAAAAACTTGCCATAATATGGTCCTTGAAAGTAATGATTGTATTTTTATGCTTTTAGGATATTTGAGAGCAAGAAAAGATTCAGAGGGTTTTGCCATTGATGAATATTTAAAAAGAGCTGAAACAATGATTAAGTTAGAAGGTAGAATATGTATATTAGATGATGAATTTTGGCTTTTTGCATATGAAGTATTGAGAGTTGAAAACGAAAATGCACTAAAAAATTGCAATGGTTGGAGTGAATTGTCAAAAAAAGGGGTTTCATTCATCAAAAAAGAATTTCAAAAATAAATTAAAAAGGTTACTAAATTCCCTTAATATGTGAAATAGCTCATTAGTTGAACCATCAATTGATTTTTGCTATTTTGAAAGGCTAAATATCCATTGAAAAAAACTTGAATTATTTCTCTAGAATTAGCTTTAAGAAATTCAAGAGATTAAAATCATTGAAGAAGAAATGGTTAGAAAAGTTAACAATATTTAGTTAGAATTAGCAAAAACTAACTAGGGGGTATTAATGGTTAATGCTTTGGAACTAGCAAAATATATTCTTAAGCATTCAAACAAAGAATTGAGTAACTTAGAATTGCAAAAAACTTTGTATTTCACAGAGCTTGACTATATCAAAAAGTTTGACAAACACCTAGTTTCTGATGATTTTGAAGCTTGGAGATACGGGCCTGTTGCAAGAGAAGTGTATTATGAATACCGCAATTATGGTGCCAATTCCATTGACAAACCCAAAGAAGAAACGCTCTCACAAAATCTTAGAAAAGATGAACTTGAAACCATCAATTGCTCCATAGAAAAATGCAGCAAAAAATCTTATTGGGATTTAGTGAAAGAGAGTCATAAAGAAGACGGTGCTTGGCATAAAAGCTTCAAAGAAGATAGAAAAGAAATCATTAGCAAAGATTTGATCAAACAAGAAGCCAAACAAGCAAATGGAAACTAAAGAAGAAGATAAAGATAAAAAGCTAGAAGAAATTATTGTATCGCTGTGCGAAAAGGGGGATTTGTCTAGCCAAACAGATCAAATCATCAAAGATCTCAAAGAAATCTATGAAGGAGAATACAGGCATAAATACTCAAAAATTACAACTATTATTTTAAATTCTACAAGGGATAAAGAGCAAGCCTTTATGACGCTCGCACAAAATATAAGGACACTCAAAGAGATTCAAGATAATAAAGAAGTTGAAAGCATTAAACCAAAACTAGAAAAGCTTTATGATCACATGAATTTAGAGTGTATCAGACTGCAAGATTTTGATGAGAAAATGAGTAGAGTTAAAGATGTTTCTATAAAGTTAGAAAAAGATCTAAATAAAAACTATAAAAAATTAAGCGAAGAATTGAATAAGCAACAAACGCAATACATAACCATTTTAGGTATTTTTGCTTCTATTGTTTTAACATTTGTTGCGGGATTAGCGTTTTCCACTTCTGTTTTATCAAATATTGACAAAGCGAACGCCTACCGTTTGGTTTTTGTTATGGCTTTTATGGCTTTATTTTTTGGGAATATTTTGTATCTGCTTTTTTCTTTTTTATCAAAAATATCCTTATCAAAAGAGGAAAAAGATAAACAAGAAAATTTTTGCAAAAAACCTATTTTTTGGTTTAATTTAATAGTTACAATTCTACTTGTGATTGGTTTTTGTGGAGAATTGCATATAATACAGAGATTAGTTTCTAAATATCTTTAAATTCAACCCAACCCATTTTTTGCGTCATTCCAATAAAATTTGATGCAAATTTTTCTTAATTGAGTGTTTTTTGCAATTTTGAAAATCTCAATACTCATTGAAAAACCTGAATTATTTCTTTCAAATTTAGCCTTAAGAAATCCAATCACGCGCTTATTGAACACCGCAAGCCTTTTAACTTAAATTCTTTTTGATTAAAGACTCAATAAGTTTCACAGAAATCATTTCAATTCTTAAACAAAGACTCTAAAGCTTCTACCCCTACTTTTGGCGTTTCTTTTTCGCTTTCATTTTCTGCGTTTTCTTTCACGCTAGGAATGGTTTCAAACTCTATGTGATAGCCTGTAAGCATGGACGCTAAGCACACATTCACCCCGCCTTTACCGATAGCCTTAGATTTTTCAATGTCCAATAAACGCACTTTAGCCTTTTGCAAATGGTTATTGACAATGAAACGCTCTTGAACGGATTCTTTTTCTTCAGCATTCAATTCTTCTATGGGGATTTTTTTAATTTCAACGCTTAAAATTTTGGCTGGAGCGAGCGCGAGAGTGATATAAATTTCAGGCACATTAGAATACTCTATGCAATCAATGTTTTCTTTATTCAATTCGTTACTGATCGCATTAATGCGCACGCCCTTAACCCCCACAGCCGCGCCTATGGGGTCAATCCTAGCGTTATGGGAAAAAAAGCTCACTTTCGCTCTGTTGCCTGGGATTCGTGCGCAATGGATGATTTCAATTTCTTTATCTTTAATTTCAGGGACTTCTAATTCCAACAAAGCTTCAAGCATTTTAGGGGTGGTGCGGCTCAGCTCTAATAATAAGCCTTTTTTCGTGCGTTTGACTTGCGTTAAAACCGCTTTAATGCTATCGCCCACTTTAAAACTCTCACCCTTGATGCGATGGCGCATGGAAAGAACGCCCTGAAATTGCTGCTCAATCTCAATAAAAGTGTTTTGATTGTGATCCACTAAAATCACTTGCCCCATTAAAACGCTGTTAAGACGCTTTTGAAACGCTTCAAAGTGGCTGTCTTCTAACGCTTTTTCTAACTGGTATTGCAAATCTTTAAAAAGGCGGTTGATCGCTCCTTGCTTCATGCTCTCCAAACTCAAGCTGTAAGATAATTCGTCTTTAATCTTAACGCTTGGATCCATTTCTTTGGCTTTAGACAGGCTGATGTATTTAGAAGGGTCGTTAACCAATCTTTCATCACCATCTTCTAAAACTTCTACCAACTGGATAAGCTGGAGCTGCTTGTTTTCTTCAACCACCAAGTAGCACGCTAGGGGGTCTAATTCGTTTTGCGCCATTTTTAACAAACAGCCTTGAATCACTTTTGAAATCATCTCTTTAGGCAAATTTTTTTCATACGCAATGCATTCTATAAGATCGCTGATTTTTTCCATTCTTAAGTTCCTTTAAATTGATGTTCTATCGTTTTTTGTCATTTTCTATTGTGGGGGAGCGGCGCGTTTAAAAGAAATTTTATTATAGCGAATTTTTAAGCCTTGTTAAGGATTTCTGCTAAAACCAGAGCGATTTTTTCAAAATCTTTTTCATTCAAGCTAAAGACTTCAAAACACACAAATTCGCATGAAATTCTTGCAATAACGCCTTTTTGAAAAAGCTTTAAATAAAGTTTCTCACTATTTAGAGTGCGGGTGTTTTTGGACTGGATTTTCACGCAAAAGGATTCTAATTCTTTGTTGGGCAAATTCCCTATTTTAGAAAAGCTAGAGGCGATGCTCACGTTCAATTCTAAAGGCTTTAAAAGGGCGTAGAGTTTCAAGGCTTTTTGCAATAAGGCGTCTTTAGTTTGGTGGAGTAGCGCATGGATTGTGATTTCTTCTTGATGATTGACCCATGCGTTTAGGCTGCAAAAAAGCAAGGTGAGGGTGATTTTATCCGCTCTCAAGGCTCTATAAAGGGGGTGGTTTTTTAACGCTTCAACCCATTCTTTTTGCCCCATAATAATGCCCGCTTGCACGCTGTTAAAGGATTTATCTGCGCTAAAGCTTAAAAGCGATGGTTTTAGGGCTAAAACCTCTTCTAAAGCCGTTCTATTTAACAAATCCACATCCCCTAAATTGTAATAATCTATCAAATCATGCTCTTTAGCTAGGGCTTGTAAATCTTTAAAGGGCGTGTCTTTTTTAAAAGCGGGGTTATGGGTTTTAAAGAACATTTTGCTGTTTTCATTCAAGGCTAAGCGGTAATCCCTTAAATAAGTGCGACTGGTATTCCCCACTAAATGCAGCCTAGCCCCACTATTCAATAAAATATCTTTAAGGTTAAAATCCCCCCCCACTAATTCGCCATAAGAAACAATGATTTCTTTTTCTTGCGCTAAAGCGTTAGCGATGAGGAATATCGCACTGGTGTTGTTATTGACAATTAAAATTTCTTCAGTGCCAAAGCACGCCTTAAAAAGCTGTTTTAAAGGGGTTAAGCGGTTCTTTTTTTTAGCGGTGTTTAAATCGCATTCTAAATCAATGGGTTGGGTTAAAACTTCTTTTAAATAAGGTTCAATTTTTTCATAAAATTGCGGGCTAAAAAACGATCGCCCATGATTTTCATCAAAAACGCTCGCGCTCGCGTTGATGATTTTTTGATAAGGGCTTTTCAACAGATCCGGGGTTATTTCAAGCGTTTCTTTAGTCGTGATGTTAGCCATGATGAGTGCGTTTGATTCCTTTTTTGAGAGTTAAATAAAGCGTTATCTTAAACTAAACCCGCTAAATTTTTGATAAAACTACTTTTTTAAAATCCTTAAGAGCGTCTTAATGAGTTTATTGAGCGAGCGGAATTTTTTCCATAGAGTTTGGCGGTTTCTATAGGGCTTTTTCATGCTTGTTTCCATGTTCAAAATTCAAAAAGAAATCATAAGATTCCTTTCATTTTAGAACTGATAGGATACCTCAAAACGCGCATTAAATCCAGGAGCCGGGAGCGCCATGCGCTTGCCTTTAGGGATCATATCGCTCGCTGGAGCGTCCGCACTCGCTTGAAACACAGAAGTTTGATCCACATATTGCTTGTTTAAGATATTATTAAACACGGCTGAAATCCTTAAACCCTGCCATTTTTTAGAAGGCGGAGTCCAGTTGATAAAGACATTATGCACGCCATACCCGGGTTTATGGATTTTGATCAAGCCGTATTGCGGGTAATAGATAGAATAGCCTTCATAATACATGTTGGTTACAAAGCGCGAGAGCCAGGTTAAAGTAAGCCCCCACCTGCGAACATCATAATCGGCTTTTAAGATAAACACATTCCCAGTCGTTGCAGCTAGAGCGTAAGTGTCCGCTAATAAATGCCCCCTAGCCGTTGGCCAAGAGCGAGCCACTGAGAAAGTCCCTAAGAAATTCTTATACCTCACATTCCCTGAAACTTCATAACCATAGATATTAATGGTTTCGGGTAAATTCCCTGACATGTTTTTTGCGGTCGCGTTACCCCCACCATTTTTAGAAGTGTCTTGCCCGTAGCTGTTGATGAAATTATTAATGACTTGATAGAACGCAGCTCCACGCACATTGAAATACTTGCTGTTGAAATCCACATTGAATTCCACATTTTGACCGATCGCAGGGCGCAAGTTCCTTTGATAAATCACCGTAGGATCGCGCATCAAAACGCCATCGCCAGGCAAAGCCCCCTTAGTTACATACGCATAACTCACTTTCAAGCCAATGCTTTCAATGGGGTTATAAAGCACGGTTGCAGAAGGCGAGAAACCAGAAGTTACATGCGTGCGGCCGTTTTTATCTAGCAAGGTGTAAATATCATAACGAGTTCCCGCACCCACGATCACATTGCTTAAAATATTGTAGTTCGCTTGCATAAACCCTCCGATGATATTTCCGATCGCATGCGAATTTTGGGGCATGTTACGATAGAGTGGGTTAGGGGTGTTGAGATTTTGAGGGTATTGAGAGCTTTGATCGGTGTAGTAATGGCGGTAAGGCAAGCCCGGCCCATTAGGGTCGTTAGGATCAATGTTGTTTTTATAATAGCCGTTTTTGCCTTTATCCAATCCAGAGAAAACGCTCAGGTTTTGATAAATCATGCCGTATTCAAACACATTCCCGTAATCTTCGCTAATGGGGTGGGTTACTTTAAAATTAACGCCCGAGTTGATTAAGAAAATCCTTCTGGCTAAAGTCCCCTCAGCGTCCGCATTCCCTAAAGTCCAATCGTTTGCGCTAGGGTTTTGAGCGTTAGGGGGGGTCATGTCATAATCAGGATTTTTAGGGACAAGTCCATGATAAACATTCGCGCTTGCAGAAAGCATAGTAGCGTTAAGCTGCCCATACCCTGCTTGCGCCCCTCCACTAGAATCGTTAGATCCCTGCCAATTAATAGAATTAGGCGCACCATAGCCTATTTGATAGCCTCCATTAGAAGGCCTGATAGCCCCTTGCGTGCACTGGCTGATATTATCCGGGTTATTACACCACTCTTTCACTTCAGGGATATAATCCGGGTTAGCCGGCTCGTTAGAATTGTAAGCGAAAGGATTCACCACAGGGTTATAATTGCCCCCCCTTACCCCTAAAAAGGCGGTGGATTCAACGCGCGGCTGGTTAAAATTAGGGCCGCCTTCATGCTTGTATTTCAAGCTCAAATTGTGGTTGAAGTTGATCGTATGGGCTAATTCTTTCCCAAAGTCAATCACAAAGGGGGCTGGCTGGCTTCCTGGGTCATTGGCTTTAGAGAGGGCTGAAGTGGTGTTAGGGCGTAAAAGCCTTGTAGAATTGTCTCGTGTGAGGTTGTAGCTCACGCTGATGCTATCGGTTTCGTTGATATAGCCATTAATTTTAGCTAAAACGCTATTGACTTCACTCGGAGTCCCTACGCTCATTTCGCTATTGCTCGGATCTTGTAAATCGTAGTTAGGGTGGAAGACATTCCTAAAAGCGTTGTTCCCGTCTCTGTAGTAAAAAATATTTTGATGGTTGTAATAAGCGAGTATGTCCCAATTCTTCCCACGATAGGCTGCCGTGGCGTTCATGCGATACCCGAAGTTGGTATAAAAGGCCGCTTCCGCTTTAGCCCCATAAGTTTGATTCTTTCTTAAGAAGTCGTTAGCGTCAATCGTGGTGAAAGACAATTTACCCGCTACCGCACCAGGGCCTGCTGAAGCGTTTGCCGCCCCCTTAATCACTTCCACTTCTTTAACCATGTTAGGATCGATCACGGTGTTAGCGTCATGGTGGAAAATGTTACCATTTTGAGCGACGCCATCTATTGTTACCCTTAAGAGACGGCTCTCAATCCCCCTAACATAGATCTTTTGCGCCATTAAGCCCCCACTGGCCACATTCACATCCGCTCTAGTCCTAAAAATATCACGGACTTGGTTGCTTTGGCGTTGTTGGAGCTCTTTTCTGTCAATATACATTTTATTGTTGTATTCAAAAGTCCTTTCACCCTTAGTGGTTACCTTACCCAAAGTGTGGGTTTTTTCTTGAGCTTGCAAATTGCTAGCGACAATACAAGAGACAAACACGATACGAAATTGATTTCTAAGCATTTCTTTTAGCCTTTTTATTTACTTTTTTCTAAAAATTTAGTCAAGTTTTAAACCTAAGGTTATTATTACATTATTCTATTTAATAATACCTTAAATTTGTTTTAGGATTAAGAAAATACCAAGAAAAATGTGATTAAAAAAAGTTTTAGCATTTTATTGAGCGGCTGATGATTGAGCGGTTGAATCAAGCGCTATTTGTGAAGAAATGCTGCTAATTTCTTTTAAAAAAGTTTGAGAAGACACATTGATTTCAGCGTTTTGGCGGAAAATATCGCTTGGCTGGTTGCTTTGGCGTTCTTCTAAGTCATGGCGTTTGATAATGATGGTATTCCCCCATTGAAAGGGTCTATAAGCGCGCTTTTTTTTAATGATAAAATGAGGTTCTAAATTTAAAAATTGCGCGTAATTGGGGAAATATAACGGCTCTAATAAAGGGTTTATGGGGTGCGCTTTTAAAACAATAAGGAGGAAAAAGAGGCTAAAGATTGGTTTCATAGTAAATTTTCACGCTCGCTCCCACTTGAGAATTGGGAGAAATTTCTAATTTGCTGATTTTCAAATAAAGTTCAGTGATCTCCTTGTAGCGCGTTTTTAAAACATGGCTTAAATCTTTCAGGGCGTCTTCAATGAGAAGATATTGTTTTTCTTGCATCATCTTTTGAATAAGCTCTTGGATTTTTATGTAGTCTAAATAAGACTTATTGGGTAATTGCGTGTAGAAAAGATCCAAATCCACGCTTATTTTTTGGGGTTTTAAGCGTTCAAATTCTAAAATCCCCAAAATCGCCTCAAACACCAAGTTATGGATATGAACGCCTTGTTTAGTTTTCATAAGACTTTCTTTTCCTTACCGGCTAATAAATTAAAAATATTGCCCGCATGCTTGATAAGGGTGAAAATAAAAATAAGCACCATAGGCGTTTGCGTGCCGACTTCTTTAAGGATATTGACGCTATCTGGGATATGCATATAAGGCACAAAAAAGATAAGAACAGTCGCTGTGCCTACCCCTAGAATGCTAGCGAGTGAAGAGATTTTAAGCACCTTACCCACAAAAAACCACACCGTTAAGCCGATCAGGCTTTCAATAGGGATGAGCAACACCACAGAGCCCATGATTGTAGAAACGCCCTTACCTCCATTGAAATTCAAAAAAGGCGAATAGCAATGCCCTAAAATGCTAGCGATAGCGACCATCCATTGCAAACTATAATCCAACCCAAACAATTTGCTCAAAAACACCGCAAACATGCCTTTGAATAGATCTAAGATTAAGACTAATAAGGCCATTTGTTTAGCGTTACTCACGCCCTTACTTTGTAAAGCGCGTAAGACATTCGTCGCGCCAATGCCCCCCGATCCGATTTTAGTAATATCCATGCCGTAAAAGATTTTCATTAACGCATAGCCAAAAGGAATCCCCCCAATCAAATAACCCAAAAGGGTGAAAATCACATTGATATTGGTTAGGAAATTTAAAACGCTTTCCATAAATACCCTTTCAAATAAAATAGCGTTCATTATAACATGTTGCTTTTTAAGTGAAAGCGTTAAGTTGTTAGGGTATAGTGGCTTAAAAATTTTAGGATATTGAGAATGCTTGAATCTTCTAGCCATTTTTTAAAATCGTTTCGCTTGAAGCGTTATATAGGGTTTTTATTGATTTCTTTAGCGCTATTAATCACGCCATTTATTCGCATTGATGGGGCGCATTTGTTTTTAATCTCCTTTGAGCATAAGCAACTGCATTTTTTAGGCAAGATCTTTAGTGCTGAAGAATTGCAAGTCATGCCTTTTATGGTTATTTTGCTTTTTATAGGGATTTTTTTTATCACCACTAGCCTTGGGCGTGTGTGGTGCGGGTGGGCTTGCCCGCAAACCTTTTTAAGGGTGCTTTATAGAGATGTGATTGAAACCAAGATTTTCAAACTCCATAAAAAGATCAGCAACAAGCAAGAAATCCCTAAAAACACCCCAAGCTACAAGATGCGTAAAGCGTTGAGCGTTTTATTGTTCGCTCCTGTTGTGGCGGGGCTAATGATGTTGTTTTTCTTTTATTTCATCGCCCCAGAAGATTTTTTTATGTATCTTAAAAACCCTAGCGATCACCCTGTTGCTATGGGTTTTTGGCTTTTTAGCACGGCTGTGGTGCTATTTGATATAGTGGTGGTTGCGGAGCGTTTTTGCATTTATTTATGCCCTTACGCTAGGGTGCAATCGGTGTTGTATGACAATGACACCTTAAACCCTATTTATGATGAAAAGCGCGGTGGAGTGCTTTATGACAAGCAAGGCCACCTCTTCCCCTTACCCCCCAAAAAACGCAACCCAGAAAACGAATGCGTGAATTGTTTGCATTGCGTGCAGGTTTGCCCCACGCATATTGATATCAGGAAGGGCTTGCAATTAGAATGCATCAACTGCTTAGAATGCGTGGATGCATGCACGATTACCATGGCTAAATTCAACCGCCCTTCACTCATCCAATGGTCTTCAACTAACGCCATTAACACGCGCCAAAAAGTGCGGCTAGTGCGTTTAAAAACGATCGCTTATTTGGGGGTTATCGCTGTTGTAATAGCTCTTTTAGCCATCACTTCGTTTAAAAAAGAACGCATGCTCTTAGACATTAACCGCAACAGCGATCTGTATGAATTGCGATCTAGTGGGTATGTGGATAACGATTACGTGTTTTTATTCCACAACACGGACAATAAAGACCATGAGTTTTATTTCAAAATTTTAGGGCAAAAAGACATTCAAATCAAAAAGCCTTTAAACCCTATCGCCATTAAAGCCGGGCAAAAGATTAAAGCGGTAGTGATCTTAAGAAAACCCCTAAAAACTAACGCCACAGAATACAAACGCACTAAAGACGCTCTAATCCCTATTACCATACAAGCTTATAGTGCGGACGATAAGAATATTACGATAGAAAGGGAATCGGTGTTTATTGCGCCAAGTGAGGATTGAAGCCTAAAACTAGCGCTCAATCACTTCATAAGGCAAGCCTTGCCTAACCAATTCTTCCATAAAGGGATCGGTGTTTAATTCTTCTATGTTAAACACCCCAGCCCTAAAATGATCCGTGCTCCAAGTGTTATTACAAATCATTTTAGCCGCACACATCGCTGGCACGCCGGTGGTGTAGCTTATGGCTTGCGAACCCACTTCTTCATAGCATTTTTTATGATCGCACACGTTGTAAATGTAGAGCGTTTTGTCTTGGTTGTTTTTAATGCCGGTCATATAGCACCCGATATTTGTTTTACCGGTGGTGTCTTTGGCTAGAGTGGCTGGATCCGGAAGCAAGGTTTTTAAAAATTGTATCGGCACGATTTTTGTGCCTTGATGTTCCACTTCTTTAATGCCTAGCATGCCGACATTTTCCAAGCATTTCATGTGGGTTAAATAATTTTGAGAGAAAGTCATAAAAAACCTCGCCCTCCTTAAGCCTTTAATGTTTTTGACTAACGATTCCAATTCTTCATGGTATAAAAGATACGAATCCATTTCGCCAATCTGCGGGTAAGCCCACACTTGCTTGATTTCTAAAGGCTTTGTTTCAATCCATTTGCCATTTTCATAATAACGCCCTTTAGAGCTGACTTCTCTCAAATTGATTTCGGGGTTAAAATTCGTCGCAAAAGGGCGTTTGTGATCCCCGGCGTTGCAATCTAAAATATCTAAAGTGTGGATAGTGTCAAAATGGTGTTTTTGAGCGTGAGCGACATAAGCGTTAGTTACGCCCGGATCAAACCCAGCCCCTAAAACCCCTAAAATCCTTGCTTCTTTATAGGCCCTATCAAACGCCCATTGCTCTTTGTATTCAAACTTCGCTAAATCCGGGTGTTCGTAATTGGCGGTATCAATGTAATGCGTTTTGGTTTCTAAACATGCTTGCATGATCGTTAAATCCTGATAGGGTAAAGCCACATTAATAACGACTTTAGGCTTGTATTTTTGGATTAAAGTTACTAAGGCTTGCGTATCATCAGCATCCACTTGCTCAACGCCAATTTCCCCCAAACCCTTTTTGAGCATGCTTTCTTTAATCGCATAGCATTTGTCTAAGCTCCTGCTCGCTAAAATGATATTTTTAAACACATCTCTGTTCATGCCCATTTTGTGCGCTACCACACTGCCTACGCCACCAGCTCCAATTTGTAATACTGTATGCAAGGAACACCTACTTTCTAACTGATCTCGTTCTTTTAGGGGGGTATTATATTATAATAAGATAAATTTGATTAATAAGGATGCAAGCTTGCAAGAAATTAAGTTGGATATTTATGCCACTTTGGTGTGCATGGTTTTAGTGTTACTCTTGGGGCGTTATGTGATTTCTAAGGTCAAGTTTTTGCGCGATTATGATATTCCAGAGCCTGTTGTGGGCGGGGTTTTAGTCGCTTTTGCTATCATGTTAGCGCGTCAGTTTTATAATTTTGGCTTGCAATTTGATTCTTCTTTAAAAGATCCTTTAATGCTGACTTTTTTTATCACCATTGGTTTGAGCGCGGATTTCAAATCTTTGCAAAAAGGCGGGAAAATGCTTGCGGTTTTTTTGCTGGCTGTGGCGGGGTTTGTGGTGTGTCAAAATGTAGTGGGGGTTTCTATCGCTAGCCTTTTAGGGGTCAATCCTTTAATGGGGCTTTTAGGGGGGTCTATCGCTTTAGTGGGAGGGCATGGCACTAGCGCGGCATGGGCTAATTTTTTCACCCAACCACCTTATAATTTTAGCTCCAGCTTAGAAGTGGGCATGGCGTGCGCGACTTTTGGCTTGGTGAGTGGGGGGATTATTGGAGGACCTGTCGCTAAATATTTGATCTCAAAATACAAACTAGAACCTAAAGACACTAAAGAAAAAGATACTTTAGAGGGCGTGGTGTCTAAAGGCTTTGAAACCCCTAAAGAGCAGCGCCTAATCACCGCATCCAGTTTTGTAGAAACTTTAGCTTTGATTGCGATCGCTTTATTGGTGGGGACTTTTTTATCGCATTTGATGCCTAAAAGCTTCACTTTGCCGACTTTTGTGTGGTGCTTGTTTGTGGGGGTTATTTTAAGAAACACTTTGTCGTTTTTTAAGATCCATAGCGTGTTTGACAGAGAGGTTTCAGTCATAGGGAATGTGAGTTTGAGTCTGTTTTTAGCCTACGCTTTAATGAGCGTGAATTTATTGGAATTGCTAAAACTCGCTGTGCCTCTAGCGGTTATTTTGAGCGTTCAAGTGGCGGTTATGATCCTTTATGTGGTGCTTGTAACCTTTAGGGTATGCGGGAAGGATTATGATGCGGCGGTGTTGTGTGCGGGGCATTGCGGTTTTGGGCTTGGAGCAACCCCAACGGCTATGGTGAATATGCAAACCATCACCAACCACTATGGGCCATCGCATGTAGCGTTTATCGTCGTGCCTTTAGTGGGAGCGTTTTTTGTTGATATTATTAACGCTTTAGCGATTAAAGGCTTTTTGCTCTTGCCTTTTTTCCCGTCATGAGACTTTATGAGAGTTTATTAGAAATTTGCTTGAATAAGGCGTGGGAGCATCAAACCCTAGCCCTAGAAAACCCAAGCGTGGCTTGCATGGTGCTAGATAAAAACCATGAAATCTTGAGTTTAGAAACCCACAAAAAAGCCAAAACCCCGCATGCAGAAGTCTTAGCCGCTAAATCAGCGTTAAAGATTTTACGCCCCGGTTTAAAAAACGATTTAGAAAAATTAGAAGACCCTAAAACTTTAAGCGATTTTTTAAAAACGCACCACAACAACGCTTTTAAAGACTGCGTTTTTTTAATCACCCTAGAGCCATGCAATTCTTATGGTAAAACCCCGGCGTGTAGTGGGTTGTTAGAAATTTTAAAGCCTAAAAGAGTCATCATTGCCGCAGAAGAAAACGAAGCTAAAAAAGGGGGTTTAGCAAGGCTACAAAAGGCTCGTATTGAAACAATAATTTGCCACAATTTAGAAAACAAGGCTAAAGACTTGCTCCTGCCTTTTAGGATAATGGAACAAAAGGGGCGTTTTAATTTGTTCAAACTCGCTTTAAGAATGAATGGGGATTATCATCATGGCAAAATCACCGGGCAAAAAAGCGTTATTTTCACGCACAACCAGCGAGCGATATGCGACACACTTATTGTTTCTGGGAAAACCATAAGAACGGATAACCCCTTATTAGACGCTCGCTTTTGCGACAGCTTTTATCACAATAAAAACCCCAATATCGCTATTTTATCCAAGCGTTCAATTAACCCCCATTCAAAAGTTTTTTCTGCACCTAATCGTTTAGTTAATGCCTTCTGTAACCCCAAAGATTTACCCCTAGAGAAGGGGTTTAATTTCATTGAAGGGGGGTGGGAATTGTTTGAGAGCTTGAGGGATAAAATAGACGCGTTGCTTTTGCATTCGCATGCGTCTATGATTGGCGAAGCGTTTAATACGCTCGCTCTAAAAACCCCTTTTAAAGGGCGGTTGTTGCATGCGCAAATCTTAGAAAATGAAGCCCTTTTATGGATAGAAAACTCTTAAGATTATACCAGCCTTTAAACGCTTATTCTTACAATAGCGATTCGCTTTTTTTATACGATTTTTCACGCCCTTTTATCAAAAACAGCGGTGCGATTTTAGACATAGGTTCAGGGTGTGGGATCTTAGGCTTACTCTGCGCTAGAGATAACCCGCTAGCGAGCGTTCATTTAGTGGAAAAGGATGGCAAAATGGCGTTTTGCTCCCAAAAAAACGCCCTTAAATTCCCTAACGCTCAAGTGTTTGAAAGCGATTTTTTAGATTTCAACCCTCCGATTTTGTATGATGCGATTGTGTGCAACCCTCCTTTTTATGCCTTAGGCTCTATCAAATCTAAAAATAAAGGGCATGCGAGGCACCAGAGCGAATTAGATTTCGCTTCTTTAGCGG
The DNA here is from genome assembly GCF_000600085.1 of Helicobacter pylori oki112. Lineage (NCBI taxonomy): Bacteria > Pseudomonadati > Campylobacterota > Epsilonproteobacteria > Campylobacterales > Helicobacteraceae > Helicobacter > Helicobacter pylori. Next base: position 1,522,684 of record NZ_CP006821.1, on the reverse strand, counting down.
CTAAAGTGAAAAAATGCCTGAAACCTAAAGGGTATTTTATTTTTTGCTATGAAGCTTTGTCGCTTTGCTTGGTCATAGAGAGTTTAAAAAGCGCTAAACTCACGCTAGAAACTTTAAGGTTTGTCCAAAGTTTTAAAGACAAAAACGCCCATTTGATGCTTGGAGCGGCTAGGAATAATTCCAAAAGCGCTCTAAAAGTTTTGCCTCCTTTAATCACGCATAATTCCAAAAACCAAAGCGACAACACCAAAGAAGTTCTAAACATCTATCAAATTTGTAACACTTATTCTATCAAAGCGCTTTTAAATTAGCGCCTCACCAATTAAGGATTAAAACATGAAATGTTCGCATTGCCAGTTGGAGTTCAAAGAAAGTGAGCTTTTTAAAGAGATGATCCATCATAAAGAATTGTATTTTTGCTGCACAGGGTGCGCTAGGGTGTATGCGTTATTACTGGATTTGAATTTAGAGAGCTTTTATGACAAATTAAACGATTCCACTTTAGCCCCCGTAACGCCCCAAGATTCAATGAGCGCTTTAGAATTAGAACAGGCCCTTGAAGAAAACAATAAGGGCGATTTTATCCTTAATCTTTTGTTAGAAAAAACGCATTGTAACGCTTGCTTGTGGCTCAATCAAAAGGTTTTAGAGCGCTTAAAGGGGATTAAAAAAGTGAGCGTGAATTTCACCACCCACCATTTACAAATCGTGTTTGACAAGTCTTTAAACCCTAAAGAGATCGTTCAAAAAATTGAGAGTTTGGGCTATGGGGCTAAAATTTATAACGCAAAAAATTACGCCCTAAAAGCCCAAAAAGAGCAGCGCTCCTATTTGCTCACTTTAAGCGTGGGGTTTTTTGCCACCATGAATTTGATGTTTATTGCAATTGCCAAATACGCAAGTTATGGTGGCGCGAGTTATGGTGCTGGCATGGATAAGCTCATGCAAAGGAATTTGGATCTCGTGTCGCTCTTTTTAAGCTTGTTGGTGCTAGTGGTTGTGGGGCGTTTTTTCATTAAGGGGGCGTTTTATGGGCTAAAAAATGGCGTTTTGGGCATGGATTTGAGCGTGTCTTTTGGCGCGTTATCGGCGTTTGTTTATTCTATTTATGCCATGTTGGTGTCCCAAGAGACTTATTTTGAAGCGAGCAGCACGATTTTAACGCTTGTTTTTGGCTCTAAGTTTTTGGAATTAAAGGCCAGGCTGTTTGCGAATGAAAAATGTCTGGCCCTAGAATCGCATGAAATCCATAGCGTGATCGTTGTAGAAAATGGCAAGCAAATAGAAAAACACCCTAAAGATGTGGCGATAGGCTCTGTTGTTTTGGTGCCAAGCGGGGCTAAAATCGCTTTAGATGGAGTGCTTTTAAATAACGCGAGCGTGGATGCGTCTTTGATCAGTGGGGAATTTAAGCCTTTGGAATTGGGGGTTAATGATCCAATTTTGGGGGGTTATGTGAATGTGGGCGTGCCTTTTAGCTATCAAGTGAGCGCTAATTTTCAAAACTCACGCCTTTCTAGCTTGTTAGAAACTTTAAAAAAGAGTTTTTTAGAAAAGCCTTTAATTGAGAGCAACGCGAATAAAATTGCGGATATTTTTTCTAAAGCGGTGTTGTTTTTAGCCTTTGTAAGCTTTTTATTATGGCAATTTGGTTTGGGGGGTAATTTTGAAAAAGCCTTAATGGTGTGCATTAGCGTGTTAGTCATCAGCTGCCCTTGCGCATTCGCCTTGGCTACGCCCATTGCGTTAGTGATAGGGGTGTTTAAAAACCCTTTGATCGTGTTTAAAGAAGCGTTGTTTTTAGAAACTCTGGCTAAAGTGGAAAAAATCTTTATAGACAAAACCGGCACTCTCACGCAAAAAGAAGTCCTTTTAAAAGAAAAAATCATTTATGAAGAATTTGATGAAAGGCTTTTGAAGAGCCTTTTAAAAGTGAGAGAGCATTTAGCCCATAATGCGATTCTTAAAACATTAGATAGCGATGAGGTTAATTTAGAACAGATAGAGTTTTTCGCTCATGGCCTGAAAGCGAATTATCAAAACGAAACTTTGCTAGTGGGGAGTTTGAAATTTTTAAACGCTATGGGGGTTAATATAAAAGCTAAAGAGAGCGCTAATATCATGGTAGGCTTTGCTAAAAATAAGACCTTATGCGCGTTATTCATTTTAGAAGAGCGCTTGAAAAATAACGCTAAAGAAGTCATTCAGGCTTTACAAAATAAAGGTTTAGAATTAGAAATTTTAAGCGGGGATAATGAAAGCTCGGTTAAGGAGTGCGCGAAAAAATTAGGGATTTCTAAGTATCATGCCAATCTGACCCCTGAAGATAAGGCTCAAACCATCAGCTCTTATAAGGGCGTGTGCACGATGATAGGCGATGGCAATAATGACGCGCTAGCCTTAAAACAAGCGAGCGTTTCTTTAGGGTTTGAAAAAAGCGCTTTGAGTAAAAGCGCATGCGATATTTTGCTTTTAGAAGAGGATTTGAGTTTGTTAGAAAAAGCGTTTCATAACGCTCAAAAAGTCTATCAAGTGGTGTTGCAAAACATTGTTTTGAGCTTGATTTATAACGCTATTTTAATCCCAGTCGCTATGTTAGGATACATCAACCCTTTAATAGCGAGTTTGAGCATGAGTGGTAGCTCTCTCTTAGTGGTCTTAAATTCTTTGAGGTTGAAACGCTCTTAAACAAACCACATCGTTTTGGCTAAAATGGCGATTAAAAAGCCAAAAGTTAGAGCGATAGGGTGGATATATTTACCAATAGGGTTTTTCTTGCCCAAAAACTTACACGATAAAGAAAAAAGCACTAAAAGAAAAATGCTTAACGCTAAGATCACTTTAAGCATGAGTATCTTTTGAAAAGGGGTTTCACACCAGCCTTTATCGCCCCCCATGTATTGGCTAAGCATCATGCCCCCTGTTAAGACAAGCCCTAAAACGCATAAGGGCATGATTTTAACCGCTCTTTGAGCGATTCCTGTATTTGCCTTATTGGCAAACTCTTCGCCAAACATTTTCTTCACATTAGGGAAAATTACCCCATCAAAAAACAAGTAGCCAATAAAAATAATGGCGCACAATAAATGAACAACCAACACATAAGGATAAATCGCATCCATTTAAAATCCTTTATTCATGGGAAAATTAAAGAGTTTTTAATCTACTATAAAAGGGTTTTATTGTCAAGTATCCCACTATTATGGGAATTTTAGGGGTGGTTTTTGTTTGACTTTTAAGATTGCAATTAGCTATAATAAAATAATTAAAAAAGTAACACTTAAGCGGAGACCCTAGAGAGTGGTGCTCAATTTTATGACAAAGAAGAAAAATAGAATGCAAGATTGCAAAATGGTTTGTAAAAATTTTAATCGTAAGGAATCTGTTTTGATAGCTCAATCTTTAGATATTTCTAAAAAAGGCTCGGTAATTTTAGGCGTTCTTTTGAGTTCGTTATGGCTGACAAACCCCTTAAATGCCCATGAAAAGAATGGCGCGTTTGTGGGGATTAGCTTGGAAGTGGGTAGGGCTGATCAAAAGACCAACGCTTATAAAAACGGCGAATTGTTTCAAGTGCCTTTTGGCGATGTTTCGGCTAATGATAATGGTAAAGTTCCTGACGGGCAGACCGGTGGCTGTCAGCCAGCTTCAGGGACACCAGGAACGCCAGGCTACACTAAAGCTAATTGCGTGGTCAATTGGACTTCTCGTACCATGCTTAGCACCAATAAAAACATTCCTGGCCGTAACCAGCCGATGTATGGGCTAGGCGTGATGACAGGCTATAAGCATTTTATCGGTAAAAAAAGGTGGTTTGGGTTGCGTTATTATGGCTTTTTTGATTATGGGCATACCAATTTCTCTAACTCCAGAGCCGCTAACGCCATATCGCCTTTTTATTTGAGCGATCAAAAAGCGGACATGTATACTTATGGTTTTGGCACAGACATGCTTTTTAACATTATAGACAAGCCTAAAGCCACGGCCGGGTTTTTTCTAGGCGTGAATTTTGCGGGTAACACTTGGACCAATAATCGTGTGGGGTATTTTAAGGACGGGTATGTTTATGGCGTCAATACCGACGCTGACGCTTACATGACTAACGCTGATGGCACGATCACTTGCGGGGACACGACGCCGGCGAGTTGTAATGTGGGGATTAATCCTAATAGCGTCTATACCACAGGAAAATTGAACGCTAAGGTGAATCACACGATTTTCCAATTTTTAGTGAATGTGGGCATTAGAACTAATATTTTTGAACACCATGGCATTGAGTTTGGTATCAAAATCCCCACGCTCCCTAACCACTTTTTCAAAGGTTCTACTACTATCAAAGAGCAAAGCCAAGGCCCGCTAGAGAATGGCCAACCGACCACTATCACCGGAGCAGAAACCAATTTCAGCTTAACCCAAACCTTACGCCGTCAGTATTCTATGTATTTGCGCTACGTTTATACTTTTTAAATTTGGCAGGGGTTTTAGGCAGGGCTTAGGCAAGGCTTAGAGATGAAAGCTTGATTTGTCAAGCTTTAGGGTTGTCATTGAGTTGCAATAACTCTGCGCTGTTTTCTACTTTTTTGATGAATCTGTCATTACCGCACAATGAGTCCTTATGCTGTTGTGGGGATATTTCTATAATGCGTTCTAATTCTTCATCGCTAAAGGTATATTCATTGGAGTCAAATTTTTCTTTCAATTCTTTATTTTGATTGATAGATAGCTTTGCAAAGAGTTTAAATTAGACTAGGCTGGATTGTCTGAGATAAATACCTTTAGCGTCCTTTATACAAACGCCCTTTTGGTGTTAGAGCATAAAAACCTTTTTGCAATCTTTCAAAGAGTCCTAAACTTTGTTTTGAATGGCTATCTTTTTGATGGTGGTTGAGTTCGCCCCTAATGCTATTTTTAAAAGTATCGCTTTTGTATTTGTATCCCCACTCTTCTTTTTTTATTCTCTCTTCTAATGCCTGATAAATATCTTGTAATGCTACTTGTTTAACGCCTTTTTTCTCACAAGCGAAAATAAATTCTACTATCATTGCCTTGATAGAGGGGATAGTTCCAGGAAGCAATTTTTCTTGTTTTTCAATCTTTTTAATCTTTTCTTGAATGCTTTTATCTTTTGAGACTTTTTGTTCATTTTTAATAATGGCACTAAAAACTTCATCATAGCTTTCTAAATACTCTTCATTAGGAGTGAACAGACTATCTGCATATTTTATAGAATTGTAGATAGCGTTTAGTTGTGAGTAATATAGTGGTTTCTTTTCTGTAAAAATGGTATTGACTTCAAAATTATTCTCCAACCCTCCTTTGGTTAAATTAGCGCTACCTATAATGGAAGTTTTTTCTTTTCCGTTGTCAAACATATAAATTTTAGGGTGGAATACAATATCTGTTTTGTTATTTTCTTTGTCGCCGTAGCAGTAAAATTTTAATTTTTTATAAGTTTTATTTAAGTCTAGCAAAAATCGTATGGATTTTGAGTCAGTTGTTTTAAAATCAAGTCCTACAATAATCTCAAATTCTGCCCCCTTTTCTAAAGAATTAATCAAGGCATCTTGAATCACTTCAACCCCACTGTATTTTAAAAAAGCAACTGCAATATGAGTGTCTAAAGAATTCCTCAGCCCTTCGTTAATCACTTTGGGATAATTGAGATTAGATAGGATTTGAACAGAACTCACCAAAAACCTTAATAATTTTTTAGGTTATTTTATAAGTCTTAAGTTAATGTTGCATGGCAAGTTTCTTAATTTAACCCCCTAATGAGAGCTTGAGTTATCTTGACTATAAGTTTATAAATCTTACAATCTCTTATTAAGCTTTTTAAAATACCAAAGACTGAGAGATAGGAATACGAAAAAGGGCGATAGCACGCCTATTTCAGGAATGAGTATCCCTGAAATGCTGAACTTCCCTAAAGCAAAGAATAGCCCCCAAACAACGAGCGTGATAATGATAAACTTTAGCCCTAAAAGAGCCAGGTTTTCATAGCGGGCGAGACTGGGCGAAAAATAAGCGATTAAAACGCTTAAAAACGGCACAAAAAAGGGCAAAATCGCAAACACATACAAAAACGAACGCACTTTTTTCGTGTCCGCGTTTTGGCGCACTAAAGCATGCAAGGATAAAAGAGCGTCTGTGATAGAAACCGCGGGCTTATTTTGATAAATGGTGTCTAAAACTTTAGGGCGGAAATTTTTGAGCGTTTTAAAGGTTTTTAAACGCGTGGCGTTTAAAGCGTTGGCGCCCAGTTCAAAACTCAAGGGCATCTCATAGATAGTAGTGTCATGCAAGATCCAATACTTGTCTTCAAAAAAAGCTTCTTTAGCTTCAGCGTAAGATTCTAAAGTCTTATCTTTTAGGCGAAAAACCTTGATATTTTGGGCCTTTTGCAATAAGGGATTAATCTTATCAAAATACACATAATCATCGTTATATTTCACTAACAAATGCTCTGAGACGCTCAAAGAATTGTCTTTATAGATTAAATTTTGCGTTTTTTCTTCCATATACACAAAAGGAGTCGCATTCAGTCCCACATAAACAGCCGTGAAAAACAGGCTAATCAAAAAAATAGGGCTTAAAATCTGGCGTTTGGAAAAGCCAATGGAGAGTAGGGCGGTGTATTGGTTGGATTTAATGAATGAGATATAAAATAAAACCATCGCCAAAAGCAAGGAAATGGGCAAGGTGTAATTGAGGGCGAATAAGATGTCATAGGTGAAAAATAAAATGATCATGTTCGCAGAATCGGGCATTTTATCGGCGTATTTCAGGCTGTCAATGCCTACAAAAAACAATTCCAAAGCCAAAAGCACGATTAAAAAGTATTTGAAATAATACCACCCCACAAATCTAAACAAACGCACTTTAAACCCCTAACTTTCTATTTGTAAAGGTTTTTTAAGCGTGAAACGATTTTGCATAGCGTTAAAATCATGGCTTTCTATAAAAAATTTTAAGGCGTTTTTGGCATGTTCAAACACAGCGTTTTTTAAAGGCTCTTCGTTTTTGTGGAATTTTGAAAGCACATGCTCAATCACACCAATTCCTTTAGAAATCCCCACCCTCAAGCGGTAATAAGAATTAGAACACAATAAATCAATGGATTTTAGGCCGTTATGCCCTCCATTCCCCCCACCATTTTTAAACCTCACAACGCCCAAAGGTAAATCCAAGTCGTCATGGACAATTAAAAGTTCTTCAGTTTTGTAAAAATTTTTAGCGCTTAAAACGCTCTCGCCGCTTAAATTCATGTAAGTTTGGGGCTTGAGTAAGATAAAATCCTTATAAACGCATAAACAAGCGTTGTGTTTGGGAGAAAAAGTGAAAGAAAGATCCAATTCGCTAACGAGCGAATCTAAAATATCAAAACCAGCGTTGTGTCTGGTGTGAGCGTAACGCAAAGTAGGGTTGCCTAAACCCACTAAAAGCGTCATAGCCTAAAATCACTTCGCTTTAATCACACCGATCACAGCGATAGAATCATGATCTAAGATCTTCACATTCTCATGTTTTTCTAAATCGCGCACCAAAACAGACTCATTCACGTCTAAAGAGGCCACATCCACTAAATAGTGATCGGGCAAATGCTCTGGAGCGCATTCCACGCTGATACGCTTTTTAGAGAGCATTAAAATCCCTTTATTTTTCAAGCCCACTGGAGTGCCTTGGTGTTTAACGGGGACTTTAAACTTAGACTTCACGCCTTTAGTAACAGCGAGTAAATCCACATGGATAAGCTCGTTAGTAACAGGGTTTTTTTGGTATTCTTGAACCACGACTTCAAAAGTCTTATCCCCTAATTTCACCGGAAAAATCAAATGCTTTTTTTCCTTAAGGTATTTAATGAAAGGGTTTAATTTGAACGCGCCATTCACGTTTTCAATACCCTTTCCATAAACATTTGCGATTAGATAGCCATCTTTTTTTAAAGCTTTAGCGTTAGCTTTAGTAATACTCTCTCTAATAACGCCTTCTAACATGTCAATCCTTTAAAATAAAATAAGGGCTTATCCTATCCAAAAAACCCTTAAAAATCAAAAACTGCTTAAAAGCTTTTCAAAGGATTGTTTGAACGCTATCAAGCCTTCTTTAAGGAGTTTTTGAGCGGTGTTTTCTAAATCAATGTTGTGCGCTTTTAATTCTTTTTTAAACGCTTCAATTTCTGTGCTTTTTAAAGGGGTTTTGTATTCGGTGTTTGGGTCAAGCAAATAAGCGTTTAAAGCCTCTAATGGGGCTGTATTGATAGAGTTTTTAAAACACAGCGCTTTAATGTAATAATCTTTAGCTAAAGCATTAGACTTAACGCCGGTGGACGCAAAAAGGGCACTTGTTAGCTTATTGGCATGCTGATGGATTTGATAATAGCACTCGGTAGCGTTGATGATCCCGCTTTTAGCTTGCAAATTTTTTGGCGCTAAAGGGTCTATTTCTTTGTCAAATCGTGAAACAAACACGCTAATGACCGCTCTTTTTTGCGCTTCTTTGGCTAAGATTTGAGCGATTTCACCGGCAATTTTAGGCGAAAAGACTAAAGTTACATTAACAGGGATAGAGGCTTTAGTTAAAGCGCTAATGACTTCAAGAGCGCTTTCGCTCGCCGGGACTTTAATCATCACATTAGGGCGGTTTAATGTTTTGAATAACCGCTTGGCTTCATCAATGCTTTTAGCGGCATCATCTTCTAAAAAAGGGTCAATTTCTAGGCTAATGTAGCCATTGTTAGGGTCTTTTTCGTATAAAGGCATCAACGCGCTAGAGGCTTGTAAAATATCCTTTAACGCTAGAGTTTCATAAATTTCTTTAGCTTTTTTGCCTTTGAGTTTAGCGATTTCATCTTGATAAAACGCGCTTTTTATGATCGCTTCGCAAAACAAACTAGGGTTACTTGTCGCCCCGCAAATCGCCCCCTTATTAATGAGCTTTAAAAAGTCGTTTTCTAAAAAATCCCTTTCTATAAAATCGCACCACAAACTGAATTCTTGCATGTTTTATCCTTGTTTTAAATGTTGGTAATAGCTTTTAACGACTTCTTGGTCGCTAAAAAAAATCGTTTTGTCTTTAAAGATTTGAGTGTTTTCATCGCCCTTGCCTAAAATCAACAACACCTCATCGTCTTTTAAATTTTCTAAAGCGTTTAAAATGGCTTTTTTTCGGTCTTTTTCTATAATGACTTTAGAAGAATTATTGATGCCTTTTAAAATATCCTTAATAATGTCTTCTTCGTTTTCGCTTCTGGGGTTGTCTGAAGTTAAGATGATTTGATGCGCGTAACAACTCGCTATCGCTCCCATTTTAGGGCGCTTGGTTTTATCCCTATCGCCCCCTGCTCCAAAAAGAGCGGTGATCTTTTGGTTTTTAAAGCTTTCAAAGACTTGTTGCATGCCGTCTGTGGTGTGGGCAAAATCCACAACCACTAAAGGTTTAGAATGCACAATTTCCAAACGCCCCTTCACCCCATAAAAGTTTTCTAACAACGGTGCAATCGCTTCTAGCGGTAATTGAGTGAGTAATTTGACCCCTAAAACGCCCGCTAAGATATTATAAAGGTTGTAACGCCCTAAAAGGGGGGAATGGATGAGAGCGATTTCTTTAAGATTGGGATCTCTTAAATCTTGTTGGTAGCATAAAGACGCGCTAATAAAGGGGTTGAGCGAAAAGGCTTGAACATTTAAATGCGCTTTTTTATCCAGCGCGTAAGTGTGCGCGTTAATGGGGTTAAAAAGGGCGTTTGTTTCATCTCTGTTGATGACTTTCAAGCCCTCATCTTTAAAAAAGCTGTTTTTAGCGTCTCTGTAATTTTCTATATTTTGATGGAAATCTAAATGATCGCTTGTGATATTGGTTAAGATTTTAAGGGCAAAATCAAGCCCGGCAATGCGCTTTTGGACAATCGCATGGGAGCTCACTTCCATAATGAAATATTCGCACCCCAAACGAATCGCTTCTTCTAAATCGCTATAAAGCTCTAAAAGAGTGGGCGTAGTCAAGCCCTTTTCCTTGATTCGTTCATCGTTGATAAAAAACCCTCTTGTGCCTAAAAGAGCGGTCTTTTTATTCAAATCTAAGAGTAAGGAATACATCAAACTCGCTGTGGTCGTTTTACCATTAGTGCCAGTAATCCCTACAATTTTAATCTTAAAATCAAAGTAGTTTTTAAGCTCGTTAGAATCTAAAATAGCCAGGTTTTTTTCTGCAATTAAAGGAGAGTATTTTTCGTTTAAAGGCGTTTTGATAAAAAGGATTTCTTCAGGGTTTTCTAAAACTTCATTCGTGTTATCGCTTAAAAAAGAATAGGTGCGGTTGCGATAAGTCAGGGTTTTTTTAAGTTTCATTTTTTAAGCCTTATTGGATTTGAGAGCGTCTTCCAAAAGAGAACGCAAAAATTTATCGTAAATAAAAGAATCTTCATGCATGTTTTCAATGTAATTTATTGCTAATTCATAATAGCCATAATGGTTCAATTCTTTCAAAAATTCATAAAAATCCTCTTTATTGTCAAAAATCACCCTAGAGCTGAACATCAAATCTTCAAACGCTTCCTTAAAACCGCGCTCCAAGCTCAAGCGTTTGAAATCCGCGTACAAAATGCCATTCAACTCCTCGCCTTTTTGAGAAATTTGCGCGTCAATCTTTTCAGCCATTTGGTTTAGCCCCTTATCAAAAGAAGCGATCAAATTGATGATTTGCTCTTCAGCCTGGTTTTTTAAACTCCGTTTTTGCATAGCGATCAGGCTTTGATACAATTCATAAAAGCTATGGGCTTCTTTAGGGAAATCCTTAGCGATGTCGCTTAATAACGCCCCCACTTTGGCTTTTTGGTTGTCTTTATCCAAAAACAAAACTTCAGAAAAAAGGCGTAACGCTTCAGTGTAATGGGCTTGCTTGAACGCTAAAAAGCCATCTTTAATCAATGCGCGCTTTTTAAATTCATAATCAAACTTTTGCATGCCTATAATCCTTAAAGCTTATCAAACTCCTTAGCATTTTCTAAGCACACCACTTCTAAATTGGGGTGAATGTCCATTTTAAGCTGCCTTTCAATGACATTTTTTAAAGTGATTTTACTGCTAGAGCAAGTCTTGCACGCTCCCTCTAAAGCCACATAAATTTTCATGCTTTTCACCCCTAGCACTTCAATATTGCCGCCATCTTTGAGCAAGTAAGGGCGGATCTTTTCTATCACAATACGCACCGGTTTTTGTAAATCTTCATCGCTAAATTCTATCATTTTTTAAAACTCTCTTTAAAATTTTACTTTAAGATACCATATAGTGAGCCATTTTTATCAAACAACGCTTTTTAAGAGTGGCTCAAGGGCTAATTGGATAGAATAGAGCCACTACTAGAATAAGGTTTTTATGACGATATGGAAATTAAAAACATCAAAGAGTTTGAAAAAGCTTCCAAAAAACTCCAAAAAGACACTTTAAAGATCGCTCTCGCTCTTTTGTTTCTCATTGGTGTCGCTTTGCTCGCTCTTATTTTTGGGCAGGCTAATTCTAAGGGATTGTTGCTTATTTTTGCGGCTGTGATTGGGGGGTATATGGCGATGAATATTGGCGCGAACGATGTGTCTAATAATGTCGGCCCTGCCGTAGGCTCTAAAGCCATTAGCATGGGTGGGGCGATTTTGATTGCTGGGATTTGTGAAATGCTTGGAGCGATCATTGCCGGGGGGGAAGTGGTCTCTACGATTAAGGGCCGTATCGTTTCGCCTGAATTTATTAATGATGCGCATGTTTTCATTAATGTCATGTTGGCTAGCCTTTTGAGTGGGGCGTTGTGGTTGCATGTAGCGACTTTAATTGGCGCTCCTGTTTCCACTTCACACTCTGTGGTCGGGGGGATTTTGGGGGCTGGAATGGCAGCAGCTGGAATGGTGGCTGTCAATTGGCATTTTTTATCAGGTATTGTAGCGAGTTGGGTAATTTCGCCTTTAATGGGGGCTTTGATAGCCATGTTTTTTTTAATGCTCATTAAAAAGACTATCGCTTATAAAGAAGATAAAAAGAGCGCGGCTTTAAAGGTCGTGCCTTACTTGGTAGCGTTGATGAGCTTAACATTCAGTTGGTATTTGATGGTTAAGGTTTTAAAACGCCTCTATGCGCTGGATTTTGAAATCCAACTGGCTTGTGGCTGCATCCTTGCGCTTTTAATCTTTATCCTTTTTAAAAGGTTTGTGTTAAAGAAAGCCCCGCAATTAGAAAACAGCCATGAAAGCATTAATGAGCTTTTTAATGTCCCTTTGATTTTTGCCGCTGCGCTTTTAAGCTTTGCGCATGGGGCTAATGATGTGGCTAACGCTATAGGCCCACTAGCGGCCATCAGTCAAACTTTAGAAGATGCAAATAGCCCTATAGGGAATACTTTAAGCTCTGTGCCGTTGTGGATTATGGTAGTAGGGGCAGCTGGGATTGCTTTAGGCTTGAGTTTGTATGGGCCAAAGCTCATTAAAACGGTGGGGTCAGAAATCACAGAATTAGACAAAATGCAAGCCTTTTGCATCGCGCTTTCTGCAGTCATCACCGTGCTTTTAGCCTCTCAATTGGGCTTGCCTGTGAGCTCTACGCATATTGTGGTGGGCGCGGTGTTTGGGGTGGGCTTTTTAAGGGAGCGCTTAAGAGAGCAATCCAGAAGGCGTTTTGCTAGGATCAGAGATAATATTGTAGCGGCGCACTTTGGGGAAGATTTAGAAGAAATTGAAGGCTTTTTAGAGCGCTTTGATAAAGCCAATTTGAAAGAAAAATCGCTCATGCTAGAGAGTTTGAAGAAAAGCAAGAACACCGCCATCGCTTTGGAATTGAAAAAGAAAGAAAAAAAGTCGCTTAAAAAAGTGTATAAAGAAGAAGTGATCAAACGCTCCATTTTAAAAAAGATTGTTACCGCTTGGTTGGTAACCGTGCCGGTTTCTGCGCTTTTAGGTGCACTTCTTTTTGTGGCTCTTGGTTTTATAGAAAAGTATTTCTAGGGTTTTTGAAGGCTTGATTTTTAAAGTTAGGCTTAATCTTTTATGTTAAAATTCTAAGATTTTATCTTTATTTTATATTGATCGTTAGGTTTTAGGTTTAAATCATGGGGAGGAATCAAGGAGCTTATTTGGATCCGTCTGAATCGATTTTGATGTTGATGGTTGCTTTTTTATTGGTGCTGTTGAACGCTTTTTTTGTGCTTTCAGAGTTTGCCCTTGTGAAAGTGCGTAAAACCCGCTTAGAAGAGCTGGTTAAAATCGGTAATTCCAACGCTAAACTCGCTTTAAAGATGAGTCAAAGACTAGACACTTATTTGAGCGCTACGCAGTTAGGCATCACCCTTTCTTCATTAGCTTTAGGCTGGGTGGGTGAGCCCGCTATCGCAAAATTGTTAGCCGCGCTGTTTGAGTCTTTGGATTTGAGAGAAAATCCTATTTTTATCCATTCAATGAGCGTGGTCATAGCGTTTTTAAGCATCACTTTTTTGCATGTCGTGCTAGGCGAGATTGTGCCTAAATCTTTAGCGATCGCTAAATCTGAAAAAGCCGCTCTTTTTGCCGCACGCCCTTTGCATGTGTTTTGGGTCGTGTTTTACCCGGTGGTGCGCTTGTTTGATGTGATCGCTCATTTCTTTTTAAAAAAAGTGGGCATCAATCCTAAAGAACATGAGGGCACGCATTCTGAAGAAGAGTTAAAAATCATTGTGGGCGAGAGTTTGAGAGAGGGCATTATTGATTCAGTGGAGGGTGAAATCATTAAAAACGCGGTGGATTTTTCTGACACGAGCGCTAAAGAAATCATGACCCCACGAAAAGACATGGTGTGTTTGGACGAAGAAAACAGCTATGAAGAAAATATAGACATTGTTTTAAAAAGCCACTTCACGCGCTACCCTTATTGTAAAGGTTCTAAAGATAACATTATCGGCATGGTGCATATTAGGGATTTGCTTTCGCGCTCTATTTTTACCCCCAAAATGCATGATTTCAATCAAATCGTTAGGAAAATGATCATCGTCCCTGAAAGCGCTTCTATTTCTCAAATCCTTATTAAAATGAAAAAAGAGCAAATCCATACCGCTTTAGTGATTGATGAATACGGCGGCACGGCCGGGTTGCTCACTATGGAAGACATTATTGAAGAGATCATGGGGGAAATTAGCGACGAATACGACTTGAAACAAGAGGGCGTGAACAAGCTTGAAGATGGCGTGTTTGAATTAGAGGGCATGCTGGATTTAGAAAGCGTAGAAGAAGTGCTTCACATTGAATTTGACAAAGAATGCGAGCAGGTAACGCTTGGGGGCTATGTTTTTAGCTTGTTAGAGCGCATGCCTATGGAGGGGGATACAATCGTTTCGCATGGGTATGCCTTTGAAGTCTTAAGCGTGGATGGGGCTAGGATAAAACGCTTAAAAGCGGTTAAACAAGATCAGGGAGAAAATGAAGCATGAAAAAAACAACCCTCTTTGTATTGAGCCTGTTGTTCAATAGCTCTTTGAACGCTGTTGATGGAGTTCCTAAAACCGAGCCTTCTTCTTTGAATTTGGCTGAAGATAGCCTACCTTTGAACCATCCTAACGCTCAAAAGCTCTCCTTAAAAAACGCATGGGCTAGGGTATTGTCTAATCATGAAGGCTTGCATGCGCAAGAATACGCCATTAAAAGAGCGAGTAAAATGAAATTAGCGGCTAAGCTTTCTTTTTTGCCTCAAATTGATTTGAGCGCTTTTTATGTGTACCTCTCTAACCCCATTAAAATGGATTTTGCCAGCCAAAAACAACCGGGCGTGCAAAAAGCCACCAACCAGATCCATCAAGGCTTGCAAAACATCCAACAAAATATCCCCCCTCAAGTATTAACCCCTCAAATCCAAGCGGGCATGCAAGGGGTGATGCAAGGCTTTGGGGCTTTGAGCAGCACTTTAGAAGCCCCCTTATTGTTTTCTAAGCAAAATGTGGTGATTGGGGCTTTGAGCATTATTTATCCCCTTTATATGGGTGGGGCAAGATTCACGATGGTGCGCATTGCGGATTTGATGCAAAAAGACGCTAATGAAGTGTATCGTTTGAAAAAGCTTTCCACTTTTCAAGAGCTTGTGAGCGTGTATTATGGCATGGTGTTAAACGCAGAAGTGGCTGAAACTTTAGAAGAGGTAGAAAAAGGCCATTATAAGCATTTCCAAAACGCTTTAAAAATGCAAAAAGTAGGGCAAATCGCTAGGGTAGAAACCTTAGGCGCTCAAGTGGCTTATGATAAGGCCCATATCGCTAGCGTTAAGGCTAAAGACGTGTTAGAAGTTTCGCAGCTTTCGTTCAATTCTATTTTGTCTAGTAAAGACGATTTAGCGCCTTCAAGCAAATTAGAGATCCACACAGAGAAAAATCTGCCCGATTTGAGCTTTTTTGTTGCTTCCACGCTCAATTCTTACCCGGTTTTAAAGACTTTAGAAAATCAGATTCAAATTTCTAAAGAAAACACAAAACTGCAGATCGCTAAATTCTTGCCCCAAGTGAGTTTTTTTGGCTCTTATCTCATGAAGCAAAACAATTCGGTGTTTGAAGACATGATCCCTAGTTGGTTTGTGGGCGTGGCGGGGCGCATGCCCATACTCTCCCCCACAGGGCGTATCCAAAAATACCAAGCGAGCAAATTAGCCGAGTTGCAAGCTAATAGCGAACAAATCCAGGCTAAAAAAAACATGGAATTGTTGGTGAATAAGACTTATAAAGAGACGCTTTCTTATTTGAAAGAATACAAAAGCTTGCTTTCTAGCGTGGAATTAGCCAAGGAAAATTTAAAACTCCAAGAGCAGGCTTTTTTACAAGGCTTAAGCACGAACGCCCAAGTCATTGATGCAAGGAACACGCTTTCTTCTATCATCGTGGAGCAAAAAAGCGTGGCTTATAAATACATCGTTTCATTAGCGAATTTAATGGCGTTAAGCGATCATATTGATTTATTTTATGAATTTGTTTATTAAAGGAAAAAATCATGTCAAATAGCATGTTGGATAAAAATAAAGCGATTCTTACAGGGGGTGGGGCTTTATTGTTAGGGCTAATCGTGCTTTTTTATTTGGCTTATCGCCCTAAGGCTGAAGTGTTGCAAGGGTTTTTGGAAGCCAGAGAATACAGCGTGAGCTCCAAAGTCCCTGGGCGCATTGAAAAGGTGTTTGTTAAAAAAGGCGATCACATTAAAAAGGGCGATTTGGTTTTTAGCATTTCTAGCCCTGAATTAGAAGCCAAGCTCGCTCAAGCTGAAGCCGGGCATAAAGCCGCTAAAGCGCTTAGCGATGAAGTCAAAAGAGGCTCAAGAGATGAAACGATCAATTCTGCAAGAGACGTTTGGCAAGCGGCAAAATCCCAAGCGACTCTAGCCAAAGAGACTTATAAGCGCGTTCAAGATTTGTATGATAACGGCGTGGCGAGTTTGCAAAAGCGCGATGAAGCCTATGCGGCTTATGAAAGCACCAAATACAACGAGAGCGCGGCTTATCAAAAGTATAAAATGGCTTTAGGGGGGGCGAGCTCTGAAAGTAAGATTGCCGCTAAGGCTAAAGAGAGCGCGGCTTTAGGGCAAGTGAATGAAGTGGAATCTTATTTAAAAGATGTCAAAGCGACAGCCCCAATTGATGGGGAAGTGAGTAATGTGCTTTTAAGCGGTGGCGAGCTTAGCCCTAAGGGTTTTCCTGTGGTTTTAATGATAGATTTAAAGGATAGTTGGTTAAAAATCAGCGTGCCTGAAAAGTATTTGAACGAGTTTAAGGTGGGTAAGGAATTTGAAGGTTATATCCCGGCGTTGAAAAAAAGCGCGAAATTCAGGGTCAAATATTTGAGCGTGATGGGGGATTTTGCGACTTGGAAAGCGACAAATAATTCCAACACTTACGACATGAAAAGCTATGAAGTGGAGGCCATACCCTTAGAAGAGTTGGAAAATTTTAGGGTAGGGATGAGCGTGTTAGTTACCATTAAACCTTAAAAAGGATTGTTTTGTTCAAATTGATAAGCGCATGGGTTTTACAAGACAAGTTCTTGTTTGTCGTGTGTTTTATATTGCCTTTTTGTTTAGGGGTTTTAGGCACGCAAATCTTTAAACAAGAAATCCCAAGACAGCTCCCTATCGTGGTGGTAGATTTGGATAAGACCACTACAAGCCATCAGGTAGCGTTTGAATTGGGCGCAACGAGTGCACTTCAAATCAAATACCAAGTGGCTAGCCTTTTAGAAGCCAAACGCTTTTTAAATTCCGCTGAAGCGTATGGGGCGTTAGTTTTGCCTAGAGATTTAGAGAAAAAAATCAAAATGGGGCGAAAGGTGGATTTGCCCTTTTATTATAACGCTGAATATGTTTTAGTGGGGAAAACGCTCAAAAACGCCTTCTTACAAACCGCTTTAACTTTAGACGCTAAAACCTTAGCCACCAAAGCTTTAGTGCGAGATTCCAATTTGATTTCTGCTAAAGCTCAAGCAATGCCTATTGTTTTGCAATTGCATGCCCTATACAATGAAGAAAACAATTACACGCAATACCTTTTAAGCGTGATGCTGCCTTGCATGTGGCTTATTTTCATTGCGATTGGCATGCTCAATTTCATCCAAAAAACCTCTAACATGCGCGAGCTTTTAATCAGTATTGTAGCGAATGTGTGCGTGTTTAGTTTTTGGGGGATGGGTATGGCGTTTTATTTTAATTTCATTGGCATGCAGGGGAATTATGCACATTTGTTGTTGGTCTTTTTGGCGGTAGTTTTAATGGCACTCGTTATGAGCGGGTTTGTGGTGCTAGTTTATGGCATTTCAAAAAGCGTTATTGAAACCGCGGGCGCGATTGGGGTCTATACCGCTCCAAGCTTTGCGTTTGCTGGGGTTACTTACCCGCAAAACAACATGGAAATTTTTGGGGATTTTTGGAGCCATTGCTTGCCTATTAGCCATTTTATGAAGTTCTTTTTACAAGAGGCTTATTATAAGACAGATTTTACCGAGTCTTTAAATTCGTTAATGCCGCTTGTGTTCTTTTTGATTTTTTTAGCTTTAGGGCTTTTGATTTTTTATTTTTCTTTTAAAAAAGATAAGGCTAGTGCATGAATTTTTTTAAAATCCTTTTAATGGAGTTAAGGGCTATTGTTTCTCATAAAGGCGTTTTGTTAATCCTTATAGGCGCTCCTTTAATCTATGGCTTATTATACCCTTTGCCTTATTTGAAAGACATCGTAACGCAACAAAAAATCGCCCTTGTAGATGAAGACAATTCCTTCCTTTCTAGGCAATTAGCCTTCATGGCGCAAAGCTCCAACGAGTTAGAAATCGCTTTTTTTAGCCCCTCTATGCTGGAAGCTAAAAAGCTTTTAAAAGAAGAAAAAATTTATGGGATCTTGCATATCCCTTCGCATTTTGAAGCCAATATCCATAAACAAGTGCCTGTAACGATAGATTTTTATGCGAATTCCAATTACTTTTTGATTTATGGCGCGTTAGCGAATGCGGTGGTGGAGAGCATCAACGCTTTAAACGATGAAATAAGGTTCAAACGCAACGCCCAAATAGAAGAAGCTGAATTAGGGACAGACGGGATTAAAATCAGGCCTATCGCTTTGTATAACCCTAGTGAGGGGTATTTGAATTACGCGCTCTCTAGCGTGTTTATTTTCATTTTACACCAGGTGATGCTCATTGCAAGCAGCATGTTTACTAGCTCCAGGCGTTTGGAATTGGCCCTTTTAGACAAGAAAGAAATCGCTTTAAGGCTGTGCACAAGACTCTTGGTGTTTATGGGAGCGTTTAGTGTTTTTGTTTTATGGTATTTTGGGGCGCTGTTTTCTTTTTACGGGATCGAACGGCATGGAAGCGCTTTAATGGTGTTTTTGAATAGCTCCATCTTCATGCTTGCAACCTTGAGTTTGGGGTCGTTTTTAGGCGCATGGATCAAAAATGAAGCCCACACCACTCAAATCGTTTTAATCTCTTCTTTGCCCTTGATTTTTATGATGGGTTTTGTGTGGCCTTTTGAATCCTTGCCCTCTTATTTACAGGTTTTTGTTCAAATAGTGCCGGCTTATCATGGGATCAGTTTGTTAGGGCGATTGAATCAAATGCATGCGGAATTTATAGATGTTTCTGTGCATTTTTATGTGCTTATTGCGATTTTTATCGTGAGTTTTATAGGGAGTGTCTTTAAACTCAGCTCTTTAAAGAAAGCTTGTGAAAACGCTTAAAAACCTCATCGCTTCCAAGCACCAGACTAAAGCGTCTCGTTTTTTAGGGTATCTCATGCCTTTTAGCGATTTTGAAAAAACCCTTTTACAATTGAAAAAAGAGCATTTTAAAGCCGCGCATTTTGTAACGGCGTTCCGCTATTCTTTGGAGGGCAAAATCACGGAGGGTTTTAGCGATGATGGCGAGCCTAAAGGGAGTTCAGGCATGTCTATGCTTAGCGTTTTGAGACGAGAGGATTTAATCAATATAGGATTAGTGAGCGTGCGTTATTTTGGAGGCACGCTTTTAGGGGTGGGGGGATTGATGAAAGCTTATGCTAAGAGCGCGTTATTGTGCGTAGAAAACGCTCAAAAAGAAAACGCTTTGAAGGATTTTGTGGAGTTGGAAACTTTAAGCGCTCATTATTCTTACAAAGAATTAGACGCTCTTCAGCGTGAAATTAAGAAATTTAGTTTACAATTAAGCAAAAAGAATTTTTCAAACCAAAGCGTGGAAGTGGAAATCAGTGGCACGAGAGAAAATTTGCAAGCGTTTTTACAACAAAATAAGATAAATTAGGGAGAGTGGTATGGGATTTTTGAATGGGTATTTTTTATGGGTTAAGGCTTTCCATGTGATAGCGGTCATTTCGTGGATGGCGGCGTTATTTTATTTGCCACGCCTTTTTGTCTATCATGCAGAAAACGCGCATAAAAAGGAATTTGTAGGAGTGGTTCAAATCCAAGAAAAAAAGCTTTATTCCTTTATCGCTTCACCAGCTATGGGTTTCACGCTTATTACAGGGATTTTAATGCTGTTAATTGCCCCTGAAATGCTTAAAAGTGGGGGTTGGTTGCATGCTAAGTTGGCTTTAGTGATCTTACTTTTAGCCTATCATTTTTATTGCAAAAAATGCATGCGCGAGCTGGAAAAAGACCCTACAAGAAGAAACGCAAGGTTTTATCGCGTGTTTAATGAAATACCCACGATTTTAATGATTCTCATTGTGATCTTAGTGGTTGTCAAGCCTTTTTAAAGACAAGCCATGAAAAAAGAAAAGTCATGAAGAAAGAAAAGCACCTCAAGCAAGAAAAAATCATCAACATGTTTGATGATATAGCCAGCTCTTACGATCAAGCCAACCGCTTGATGAGTTTTGGCTTAGATGTTAAATGGCGCCAAAGGGCTTGCGAGCATGCGTTTTTGTTTTTGGAAAATAAGAAAGCGTTAAGGCTTGTGGATGTGGCATGCGGGACGGGGGATATGCTTGTGGCTTGGCAAAAAAGCGCTCTAAATTGCGGCATAGAGTTTAAGGAATGTTTGGGGATTGACCCCTCTAATAACATGCTTGAATTAGCCATTAAAAAATGTGAAGAGCTTGAAAATAAAGCTTCTTTCATCCAAGCTCAAGCCAAAGATTTAAAGGGCGTTGAAAATAACAGCGTGGATATCCTTTCCATTGCGTATGGCTTGCGCAATATCGTGGAAAGACAAGAAGCTTTAAAAGAGTTTTTTAGGGTGTTAAAGCCTAGGGGCGTTTTAGTGATTTTAGAATTTTTAAAAAAGGACAACCCCACATGGCTAGATAAAATCTCAGGGTTTTACACGAATAAGGTTTTGCCTTTAGTGGGAGGGGCTATCAGTAAGAATTATGGCGCTTATTCTTATTTACCGCAATCCATTGAGGGGTTTTTGAGTTTGGAGGGCTTGAAACATGAATTAAAAAACGCAGGTTTTGAGATTTTAAGGACTGAAGATTCTATCGCTCAAATTTCAACGACCATGCTTGTTAAAAAAAGCTAAAGGAATGTTATGCAAGATGAATTATTTGAAACCGAAAAAATCCCCCCAAAAAACGCTAAAAACGCCCCTAAAAAAAGCTTTGAAGAGCATGTTCATTCCCTAGAGCAAGCCATAGATCGCTTGAATGATCCCAATTTATCCTTAAAAGACGGGATGGATTTGTATAAAACGGCCATGCAAGAGTTGGTTTTGGCTCAAAAGCTTTTAGAAAACGCTTATTTGGAGTATGAAAAACTCCAAACGCCAGACAAAAAGGCTTAAAGGATGCGAGTGTTTGCTTTACAATTAGAGTCTTTTAAAGAAACCCTCATGCAATCCTTATTCAACTCCATACCCGAGCAAAGCGTAATCGTGTTGCCTGAATACGTGATCAACCCCTTTTTCCACCATAACATGGGATTGGATTTGAATGAAATCAGCGATCAGTCCAAGCGAGCGGTTGAATTTTTATCGCAAAAATGCGAAGAACTAGACTTAATTATCTCAGCCCCAGTGCTTTTAGAAGAACATTCTAAAATCTATAAAAAAATCGCTCTCATTTCTAAAGAAAGCGTGAAGTATTACACGCAACAACGCTTAATCCCCTATTCTCACTGGGATGAAGAGAGCTTTTTTGACAATGAAAAAAGCGCTTTTAAAGAATTGCTCGTCTTTGAAAGAGACGGCTTGAGAATCGCTCCTTTGTTTGGCTTTGAAGCGCATTTTGATGAAATATGGGTTCAGGCTAAAAATCAGGGCGTGGATGTGGTGCTTTTAAGCAGTGTGGCCACCTTTGAATCCAATGAAAGGTGGCGGCTTTTGTGCCAGATGCGCGCTTTTTGCGCTTCTTGCGTGGTGGTTAGGGCTAATAGAATCGGAGCGTATCGCCAAATCATTGTAGAAGAAGATCAAAAAAACGAATTTTTGTGGAAATTTTATGGGGATAGTTTTGTGGCTTTGCCTAATGGCACTATTGAAGATTCTTTAGAGGGTAAAATGGGGGCTTTGAGCGCTCAAATGGATAAAAATGAAATTGATGAATGGGCTAAATTGTGGCATTTTAGAACGATTAAAGAGGGTTGAATGATTGATAGAAAACTTTTATTGCAAGATTTTGACAGGGTGGCTCTTTCTTTAAAAAAGCGTAATAATGCGATGGATGATTCATTGGAGCGTTTGCGCGAAGTCATCACGCGTTATAAAAAGCGACTCATTGAATTAGAAGGCCTGCAAGCCTTTCAAAACAAGGTTTCTAAAGAATTTGGTATCAAAATGGCTCAAAAAGTGGATGCAAGCGATCTCAAAAAAGAGCTAGAAAACAATAAAATCAAACTGAATGAGCTTTCCAAAAGCGTGGGCGAATTGGAGCAACAAATAGATTTGAAGCTTTCCATAATCCCTAATTTAGTGGATGAAAAAACCCCTTTAGGCGCAAGCGAAGAAGACAATATAGAGATTAAAAAAATCTTAACCCCAAGGGTTTTCACTTTCAAACCCAAAGAGCATTTTGAACTCGCTCAACAAAATGGCTGGATTGATTTTGAAAGCGGCGTGAAACTCGCCAAAAGCCGTTTTTCTGTCATTAGGGGTTTTGGGGCTAAAATTTATCGTGCGCTCATCCATTTAATGTTAGATTTTAACGAAAAAAATGGCTTTGAAATCATCTACACGCCGGCGTTAGTGAATGAAAAAATGCTTTTTGGGACCGGGCAATTACCCAAATTCAAAGAAGATGTTTTCAAAATAGAAAATGAAAATTTGTATTTGATCCCCACCTCTGAAGTAACGCTCACTAATCTATACAACGACACGATTGTTAGCGTTGAAAATCTCCCTATTAAAATGACCGCGCACACGCCTTGTTTTAGGAGCGAAGCAGGGAGCGCGGGCAAGGACACAAGGGGGATGATAAGACAGCACCAATTTGATAAAGTGGAGCTAGTGGCTATCACGCACCCTAAAGAAAGCGATGTTATGCAAGAGCATATGCTAGAGAGTGCCAGCGAAATTTTAAAGGCTTTGGAATTACCGCACCGGTTTGTGCAATTGTGCAGTGGGGATTTAGGATTTAGCGCAAGCAACACGATAGATATTGAAGTGTGGCTGCCCGGGCAAAATTGCTACCGAGAAATCAGCTCGGTGTCTAACACGAGGGATTTTCAAGCCAGGCGCGCCAAAATCCGCTTCAAAGAAAATCAAAAAAACCAATTAGCGCACACCTTAAACGGCTCTTCTTTAGCGGTAGGCAGGACGATGGTCGCTTTAATGGAAAACCACCAGCAAGCGGATGGGAGCATTCATATTCCTAAGGCGTTAGAAAAATACCTTTAAGGCTAGTTTGTGCTGAATGAAGAGCAAAATTCATTAGAAGAAAAAGGGGGCGAAAATAAAAACAAAAAAGAAACCCCCCTAAAGGGCATTCATTCTAAAATCCCCTCTTTTAAGCAGGCTTTAGAGCAAACACTCAATAAAATCAAAAGCTCTAAAGAGTTTTTTAAACAATTTTTACACAATAAAAAAAAGCTTTATATCGCGCTTGGAATATTGCTTTCACTCATCGCGCTCATTGTAATTTTGAGTTTGTTACTAGGGCATAAAAAAGAAAATAAACAAACTTCTTTACAAACTAATACCGCCACCACCAATAACGAAACGCCTAATAACACCAACAACGCTAACAACACACAAGCCGAGGGGCAAATAGAGAATTTAGACTTACCCGATTTAATCGGCAAGGATTCCCTCAAACGAAACGATGAAAATCAAGTGGATGCGATGATGAAAAAAGCGAGCCTTTTGTATGAGCAAGGGCAAAAAGATGAAGCTTTGCATTTGTTTGACAAAGCCGCTTCTTTTTCGCAAGGGATTGCGAGCCATAATTTAGGGGTGATTAAGTTTAAGGAAAAGGATTTTAACGGGGCGTTGGATTTGTTTGATTCCGGCATCGCTTCTAAAGAAAACGCGAGCGTGAGCGCGATTGATGCGTTAGTGAGCGCTTATCATTTGCAAGATGAGGATTTGTATTATCATTATCTAAAAATTGTAAGAGACACTTTGTATAAAGACTATAAAAAGTCTTTTTATTCCTACGCTTACGCACTCAAATCCTATTACGCTGGAGAGTATTTTGAAGCCCTTTCGCCTTTAATGCACCCTAATTCCAACGCCTTTTTAAAGCCTAACGCGCGCTTAGCGTCTAAATTGTTTTTGATGTTTAAAGATGAAACGAACGCTTACAAGCAATTACAAAAAAGCGCAAACGCCCAAGATGAGCTTGCTTTAGGGCTTTTGCAGGCGCGTTTGGGCCATTACAAGCAGGCTTTGGAGCATTTGCAGCATTATTTGCACAACTACCCTAAAGATTTAAACGCTTTAATGGCTTTGGAATTGGTGAGTTTGAAAAAAGGCGACACCCTTAAAGCGAGCGAAGCCTTAAAATTAGCCAGCCACACAAAAGAAGACACGCTATTAGCCAACTCTTTTTACCCCATCAAGCCCACTATAAACCCTGTTTTTTTGGATAAAGAAAGAGCCAAAGAGCGTTTTTGGAACACGCAATATTTTGAAGGCAAAAGGGATTTTATCTACCGCTTGCTCTTTTATTACGCTCCTTTTAAGGTTTTAGACTCTAAAGAAACCTTAGGCGTGATTGAAGAAGGGCTGTTTCTTTTAGACTCTGATGCACAAAAGGATTTAGAGGGGGCAAGCCTTGCTTTTAAAAGGGGGCGTTTGATGGCGATAGCGGATAAAAACGCGCTCAAAGGGTTGAAAGCGTTAGAAAACAAGCACTTAAAAAAAGCCCTTGCTTTTTTTGATTTGTCTTTAAAAAACAGCCCCAATAACGCGCTCCTCCATTATAATACGGGCTTGATTTATGCGCAATTGGAAAATTACCACAAAGCCTATTTCCATTTTTTAAGGGCTTTCCATTTGAATTCCGCGGATTATTTGAGCGCGATTTTTGCAATTTTAGCCTCGCATTTCACCCACGAAGACACCACGGAGTTTTTAAGAGAAATCACAGAGAATTTTTATAGTCAGGATTTTTCTAGCCCCACGCAAAAAGCTTTACTCTCTTCGCTCATCGCTTATTTGAATTACCGCACCAATTGGGATATGGACTGGCTTAAAAACGCCCCTAAAAAGCTCCCTTTTTATTACGCGCTAGAAGCGGTGTTCGCTAAAGAGAGCAAGGATAAAAAATTGATGGTGCAATCTTTTGGGAATTTAAAAAAAATGCTCCCTAAAGATCTCATCTCTAATATCTTTTATGAAATCGTTTCGTATTATGATGCGAGCATCCGGCACACTTTAAGCATTTACACCCTTTTAGATTCGCGTAAAATCAGTTGGGATCAAACCATGCAAGGGCCCATTTTAGGGCGTCATTTCTACACTTACATGGGATTTATGGTCAATGATTTGGATCATCAAGAAAGATTATTAGAGCAAAAAATCGCCAGTTTAGAAGAGGGCGAAGCCCCTAACGATTGGTTAGAAAATTTAGCGCTAGTGAGCTTGTTTCA
Source organism: Helicobacter pylori oki112 (assembly GCF_000600085.1). Lineage (NCBI taxonomy): Bacteria > Pseudomonadati > Campylobacterota > Epsilonproteobacteria > Campylobacterales > Helicobacteraceae > Helicobacter > Helicobacter pylori. The sequence goes on along the minus strand of NZ_CP006821.1, from coordinate 1,497,194 downwards.
AGGCCAGTATGAAAAAGCGAGCGCGTTGTATCAAAACTTAATAAGCGATCTTAAGGACAATGAGGTGCACTTAAAAATCCTAGCGGGTTTGACTTATATCGCGCAGAATAATTACAATAACGCCGCTTTATGGCTAGAACTAGGGAAACTAGACGATCCTAATAATGAAAATATCCGTTACGCTTTAGGGTTGTTGTATCAAAGAAAAGGGGACTTGAAATCAGCGCTAAACCATTTTTTAGCCATTAAAACCTCTGATTTTTCTTCGCCTTATTTTGATTTTGAAATTGATACCAACCTTTTAAAAGAGCGTTTGAACCAAGAAAAAAAGGGCGAGTTTTTAGAATAATGGATTTTGAAAAAAGTATTTTAGACCATTTAAATGATGCGCAAAAAATCGCTGCAAGCCACATTCAAGGGCCATTGCTCATTTTAGCGGGAGCTGGGAGCGGTAAGACTAAGACTTTAACGAGCCGTTTAGCGTATTTGATTGGCGCTTGTGGCGTGCCTAGCGAGAACACTTTAACGCTCACTTTCACCAATAAAGCGAGTAAAGAAATGCAAGAAAGGGCTTTGAAATTGTTGAAAAACCAAGCCCTTATCCCCCCCTTGCTTTGCACTTTCCATCGTTTTGGTTTGCTGTTTTTAAGGCAACACATGGGCCTTTTAAAAAGAGCGTGCGATTTTTCGGTATTAGATAGCGATGAAGTCAAAACGCTGTGCAAACAGCTCAAAATTTCAAGCTTTAGAGCCAGTATTTCTCAAATCAAAAACGGCATGATGGATTTAAGCATGCAAGATAGCGAATGCTATAAAGCGTATGAGCTTTATCAAAACGCACTCAAAAAAGACAATTTAGTGGATTTTGACGATTTGCTTTTTTTAAGCCTTAAGATTTTACAAGATAATGAAAAACTCGCCAAAGAGATTAGCGAGCGCTACCATTACATTATGGTAGATGAGTATCAAGACACGAACGCCCTGCAATTGGAATTTTTAAAAAAATTGAGTTTCACGCACCATAATTTGTGCGTGGTGGGCGATGACGATCAGAGCATTTATGGTTTTAGGGGGGCTGATATTTCTAACATTTTAAATTTTTCCAAGCATTTTAAAGGGGCTAAGGTGGTGAAATTAGAGACCAACTACCGCTCTAGCGCTGAAATTTTAGCGTGTGCTAACTCCCTTATTAGCCACAACCAACACCGGCATATTAAAACGCTTCAAAGTTTCAAAGGCTCGCATAAAAGCGTGGTTTGTAAAGAATATTTGACGCAAAAAGAAGAGAGCCTGGATGTGGCTTATCAAGTCAAAGCCCTTTTAAAGAATGGCGAAAATTTAGAAAATATCGCTATTTTGTATCGCTTAAACGGGCTTAGCCGCAGCATTGAAGAGAGCCTAAACGCTTTGAATATTCCTTATAGGCTCATTGGGGCGGTGAGTTTCTATGAAAGAGCGGAGGTTAAAGACGCTTTGGCGTTCATGCATTTAGTGGCTAAAAAAGACGATCGCTTTTTTATTAAGCGTGTTTTAAACAAGCCTTCAAGAGGCCTTGGCAAGATCACTCAAGAGTTGATTTTTTCTCTTTTAGATGATGAGGGTTTGAATTTAGAAGAAGCGTTAAAACTTGGGGCGTTTAAAGACAAATTAAACCCTAAAAACGAACACGCTTTAAAGAAATTCACCGCTATGATAGGGCGTTTGAGGGAGACTTTTGAAATTTCAGTAGAGGAGTTTTGCGCTCGGTTTTTAGAAGAGACTAACCTTTTAAAAAGCTATGAAAAAGAAGACAATTACGAAGAAAGAGAGGGTTTTGTTAAAGAGCTTTTAAGCTTATTGAAAGAGCATTTTAAAACTAACCCCACGCATTCTTTACTGGATTTTTTGAATGAAAGCGTGCTAGATGTCCATAACACAGAAAACGCGCAAAAAGTGAGTTGCATGAGCGTGCATATGAGTAAGGGCTTGGAGTTTAAGCATGTGTTTGTGATCGGGTTAGAAGAAGGGTTTTTCCCGCATAGGGGGTTCAATCAAGAAAGCGATTTAGAAGAAGAAAGGCGCTTGGCTTATGTAGCGATCACTAGGGCTAAAGAAGGATTGCAGCTCTCTTATGTCAAAGAGCGTTCGTATTTTGGGAGGAAAATTTCTTGCTCGTCCTCTGTGTTTTTAGAAGAAGCCAAGTTGCTCAATCAAGACAACCCCCCTAAACAGAATTATCAAAAAGACGCGCCCATTAAAGTGGGGGACTTGATCAGGCATAAGATTTTTGGCACTGGGAGGGTTTTAGGCGTAGAAAAAGGCTTGAGCGGTTTGTGCTTGAAAATCAATTGCGGAGGGAATGTCTATGATAAAATCTCAGAAAAATTTGTAGAAAAAGTGGATAACGGGTTTTGAAATTTTTAATCCTTTTTTTTATCTGTTTAAACGCATTGTTTGCCCTAGATTCAAACGCGCTTAAAACAGAGATTAAAGAAGCTTACCTTAAAGAATACAAAGACTTAAAATTAGAAATTGAAACCATTAACTTAGAAATCCCAGAGCACTTTTCTAACGCTTCCATTTTAAGCTATGAATTAAACGCTTCTAACAAGCTTAAAAAAGATGGGGTCGTGTTTTTAAGGTTGGAAAATGAGCCTAATTTACGCCTACCGGTGCGTTATAGCGTGATAGGCAGCATGCAGGCTTTTAAAAGCATAGGAGCGATTAAAAAAGATGAAAACATCACCGCTAACAACACCCAAAAAGAGCGCATTCCTTTTGGCACGCTTTCTAACCCCTTATTAGAGGGCGCGATTGATAAAGTGAGCGCGAAACATTTTATCCCCCCTAACACGCTTTTAAGCGCGGATAAAACCCAAGCCCTAATCATCGTGCGTAAAAATGACATCATCACTGGGGTGTATGAAGAGGGGCAAATCAGCATAGAAATAAGCCTAAAAGCCCTAGAAAATGGCGCGCTCCATCAAGTCATTCAAGCGAAAAATGTAGAAAGCAATAAAATCTTAAAAGCAAAAGTGTTGAGCAGCTCTAAAGCACAAATCTTATAAAGGATATTCATGAAATTAGTTTTAGGCATCAGCGGGGCGAGCGGGATACCCCTAGCCTTGCGGTTTTTAGAAAAATTACCCAAAGAAATTGAAGTTTTTGTCGTGGCGTCTAAAAACGCGCATGTCGTGGCGTTAGAAGAGTCTAATATTAACCTTAAAAACGCCATGAAAGATTTACGGCCTAGTGGTACTTTTTTCAACGAGCAAGACATCCATGCGAGCATCGCTTCAGGGAGCTATGGTATCCATAAAATGGCGATCATTCCAGCGAGCATGGACATGGTGGCTAAAATCGCGCATGGCTTTGGGGGGGATTTGATCTCTAGGAGCGCCTCTGTGATGCTTAAAGAAAAGCGCCCCTTACTCATTGCCCCTAGAGAAATGCCTTTAAGCGCTATCATGTTGGAAAATTTGCTCAAACTCGCCCATTCTAACGCGATCATTGCACCGCCGGTGATGACTTATTACACCCAGAGCAAAACCTTAGAAGCGATGCAAGATTTTTTAGTGGGGAAGTGGTTTGACAGCTTAGGGATAGAAAATGACTTATACCCACGATGGGGAATGAACTGATGCAAAAAATCGGCATTTACCCAGGCACTTTTGATCCGGTCACTAACGGGCATATAGACATTATCCATCGATCCAGCGAATTGTTTGAAAAGCTCATTGTCGCTGTGGCGCATTCAAGCGCTAAAAACCCCATGTTCAGTTTAGATGAGCGCTTAAAAATGATGCAACTGGCCACTAAAAGTTTTAAAAATGTAGAATGCGTGGCGTTTGAAGGGTTGTTAGCCAATCTGGCTAAAGAATACCATTGTAAGGTGCTAGTTAGGGGTTTAAGGGTGGTGAGCGATTTTGAATACGAATTGCAAATGGGTTATGCGAACAAATCCTTAAACCACGAATTAGAGACCTTATATTTCATGCCCACTTTACAAAACGCTTTCATCAGCTCTTCTATCGTGCGATCCATTATCGCACATAAGGGCGATGCGAGCCATTTAGTGCCTAAAGAAATTTATCCTTTGATTTCAAAGGTTTAAAATGTATGTGGCGTTAGAAGGCGTTGATGGCGCGGGCAAAAGCACTCAAGTAGGATTATTAAAAGACCGGTTTAAAAACGCCCTTTTTACCAAAGAGCCAGGGGGGACGAGAATGGGAGAGAGTTTAAGGCATATCGCTTTAAATGAAAACATCAGCGAATTGGCTAGAGCGTTTTTATTCTTAAGCGATAGGGCTGAGCATATAGAAAGCGTGATCAAACCGGCACTGAAAGAAAAAAAGCTCATCATTAGCGATAGGAGTTTGATTTCTGGCATGGCTTATAGCCAATTTTCAAGCTTAGAATTAAACCTGCTTGCCACTCAAAACATCTTGCCTACAAAAATCATTCTTTTAGTGATAGACAAAGAGGGTTTAAAACAGCGCTTAAGCCTTAAAAGTTTAGACAAAATAGAAAACCAAGGCACAGAAAAATTACTCACAATCCAGCAAAAGCTCAAAACTCACGCTCATGCGTTAAAAGAAAGATTCGGGTGCGAAGTTTTGGAATTAGACGCTCAAAAAAGCGTTGGGGATTTGCACCGCCAGATTGCAGCCTTTATTGAATGCGTTGTTTGACTTGTTTGAAGCTTTCTTTTAAGCCCCTTTGTTCAAATTGCTTGAACGATTTGCCCTTAAGCTTAAAGGTAAGGGTTTTAGAGGGCGTGAGCGTGTATAGTTTTTACGCTTATAGCGAAATAGAAGAGCTCATTAAAAGCAAATACGCACTGATTGGCTCTCGCATTTTGCCCTTGCTTTCTCAAAAGGCCGGCGCGGAGTTTGTGAAAATCTTACAAGAACAAGGCTTGAATACCCCCCTTTATGGCATCGCTATTGACGATAAGATCAAATCCTTTTACTCGCATTCAGCCGCACTTTTAAAAGGCTTTTGTCAAGGCAATTTAAAGCCCACTTACGGGCGTTTAAGGGCTAATAATACTATTTCGTATGCCGGGAAAAGCCTAGAATTTCGTGCCAATAACCCACGGAATTTCACCTTCAAAGGCGATGAAAGTTTAGATTATTTTTTATTAGATGATATTATCACCACCGGCACCACCCTAAAAGAAGCCCTAAAATACCTTAAAACCCTAAACATCAAAGCCCATTTTGCGATCGCGCTTTGCAGCGCAGATGAATGAGTTATAATTTTAATTTTTAAAAGGATAAAACCATGCAAGCTTTTCGGTTAGAAGATGATGTTGATGACTATGTTAAAAAAGAATTGACCAATTTAGGGCTTATGAAAAATACGGATTTTAATGTTAAAAGCCAAATGAGTCCTAGCCTTAAAAACGCCCTTTTGAATGCGAGTAAAACTAAAGACAAAACTTCTTATGGCGAGCCAGATTTCAGTTTAGAAAAATACACGCACCCTAAAAATAAAGAGAGCGTTATCCCTATAATCATAGAAAACAAACTCTACGCTAAAAATTTAAAAAAGCTCAAAAACAGCGCGTTGCAAAACGATGATCATTCCATTTCAAAATTCGCCGTGAATGGGGCTTTACACTACGCTCAAAATATCCTAAAAAACAAAGAAAAATATAAAGAATGCATCGCCATAGGCATCGCCGGCGATGATGAAGAAAACCTTTTGATAGAAGTGTATTATGTTTTTGCGAGCGGGATCAATTCGCACAAGCTCACTAACGCTAAAAACCTGCATTTTTTAGAAAATCAAGAATCGTTTAACGCTTTTTATAAAGAATGCACGCTCACTGAAGAAGAAAAGCATTTTATCTTAATCAAAACCAAAGCCGATCTAAACGAAACCGCTAAAAAACTCAACCGCCTTATGCATAACCATAACATCACCGCACCCCAGCGCGTGCTATACGTGAGCGGCATGCTTTTGTCCATGCAAGAAATTAAAGGCAAAAAAGAGGGCTTAAAACCAAGCGATTTAAAAGGCGAATTGACCGATACTAGCCGTGATGGTGTTTTAGTGTTTAACCAAATCAGCGAATTTTTGAAAACCAAAAACTTGAGCGAAGAAAAACGAGATCTCATGCTCGCCAGTTTTAAAGAAATCAGTAAAGACCCGCAGCGCGATAAAATAACGAGCCTGGATAAAGCCATAAGCATGCTTTTAGAAAAAGATTCAAGCATCACTAAGCAAATTTTTACCTTTCTTTATGAATTTGTCCATAAGCCCATTAATGAAAGCGACAATACCGGTCATTTAGACATCATGGGCGAACTTTATAGCGAATTTTTAAAATACGCTTTAGGGGATGGTAAGGAATTAGGCATTGTTTTAACCCCACCTTATGTAACTAAAATGATGAGCGAACTTTTAGGGGTTAATGCGAAGTCTTTTGTGATGGATTTAGCCACAGGGAGCGCGGGCTTTTTAATTTCTTCTATGGTGCTAATGATTGAAGACATTGAAAAAACCTATGGTAAAAACACCACTAAAGCGAACGAAAAAATAAAAAACGCAAAAACCACGCAACTTTTAGGCGTGGAACTTAACGCTGAAATGTTTTCACTAGCCACCACTAACATGATTTTAAGAGGCGATGGCTCAAGCTTGATCATCAAAGGCAACACTTTTGAAACCAATAAAAAGATTTATGAGGATTTTAAACCCAATATCCTTTTATTAAACCCTCCTTTTAGCTACGAAGAAAACGGCATGCCTTTTATTAAGTTCGGGTTAGAGTATATGCAAAAAGGCGCTTTAGGAGCGATCATTATCCAAGATAGCGCAGGGAGCGGGCAAGCTTTAAAATCCAATGTTGAAATTTTAAAAAAACATTCGCTTTTAGCGAGCATTAAAATGCCCACCGATTTATTCATGCCTCAAGCCGGGGTGCAAACAAGCGTTTATATTTTTAAAGCTCATGAGCCACACGATTATGAAAAGCCCGTTAAATTCATAGACTTTAGAAACGATGGCTTCAAACGCACCAAAAGAGGCTTGAATGAAACCTCTAACCCCACCAAACGCTACGAAGAAATCATTAAAATTTACAAAGCCGGCTTAAACGCTAAAGTTTCTAAAGAGCTGTGGGGCGATTTAAAAACCATCTATATTGAAGATTTTATCGCTAAGCCGCACGAAAATAAGCATGCTAAAGACTTTAATTTTGAAGCCCACCAAAAGAATGAGACTAAACCCGAATTAGAGGATTTTAAAAGAACGATAGCCGATTACCTTTCTTATGAAGTGGGTTTGATTTTAAAAAACCAAACGCCCCCAAAGTGATAGGCCCCCTTAGCAGCCAACTCAACGCTATTAAGTGGGGCGAGTTCAAATTAGGGGATTTGTTTGAAGTGTTGCCAAGTAAGAAAATTTATCATGCCAACACGATAAAAATCCATGACACGCAAATAGAAAACAGCTACCCTTATGTCGTGCGCGCTGCAACCAACAATGGTATAAAAGGCTTTATTATAGATGACCCTACATTTGCTAATGAAAAAAATACCCTTTCGTTCGCGCAAGACACTTTCACCGTGTTCTATCAAAAACAACCTTATTTTACAGGCAATAAGGTTAAAATTTTAAAACCAAAATTTGCTTTCAAAAGCCCTAAAATCTTACATTTTATAAGTGCGATTTTACAATTTATTTTAAAACCCTTAACTTGGGGGCTAGGCTCTACAACAGAAAGCATTGCGGAGTTTAAATTTTCTCTACCCCTAAAACCCACCGCTAACACTCAAACCATTGATGACATTGATTTTCCTTTCATGCACACCCTTATAAACGCCTTGATGAAGCAAATTATTCAGGGCGTGGCTGAATACTGCGACGCTAAAATACAAGCCACAAAAGAGATCATCAGCCAAGAAGCGCCCATTCAAAAAGACTCGTTATTTTGAAATAGATGAGGTCCAGCTTGTGTTACAATAAATTTAAAATTTGCTTGATTGAAGAGGGTTGAACCATGGAGCAGCCAGTCATTAAAGAGGGGACTTTAGCGTTAATTGATACTTTTGCGTATTTGTTTAGAAGCTATTACATGAGCGCTAAAAATAAGCCTTTAACCAACGATAAGGGCTTTCCTACAGGGCTTTTAACGGGGCTTGTGGGCATGGTTAAAAAATTTTATAAAGACAGAAAAAACATGCCTTTTATCGTGTTCGCTCTAGAAAGCCAGACTAAAACTAAAAGGGCTGAAAAATTAGGCGAATACAAACAAAATCGTAAAGACGCCCCTAAAGAGATGCTTTTACAAATCCCTATCGCCTTAGAATGGTTGCAAAAAATGGGTTTTGTTTGCGTGGAGGTGAGTGGGTTTGAAGCGGATGATGTCATCGCAAGCCTGGCCACGCTAAGCCCTTATAAAACCCGCATTTATTCTAAAGATAAGGATTTTAACCAGCTTTTGAGCGATAAAATCGCGCTTTTTGATGGTAAAACGGAATTTTTGGCGAAAGATTGCGTGGAAAAATACGGGATTTTGCCGAGTCAATTCACTGATTATCAGGGCATTGTGGGGGATAGCAGCGATAATTACAAGGGGGTTAAAGGCATTGGGAGCAAGAACGCTAAGGAATTGTTACAGCGATTAGGGAGTTTGGAAAAAATCTATGAAAATTTAGACCTGGCGAAAAATTTACTCAGCCCTAAAATGTATCAAGCCCTTATACAAGACAAAGGAAGCGCGTTTTTAAGCAAAGAGTTAGCCACTTTAGAAAGAGGATGTATTAAAGAATTTGATTTTTCAAGTTGCGCTTTTCCTAGCGAAAATCCCTTATTGAAAATTAAAGATGAATTGAAAGAATATGGTTTTATTTCTACTTTAAGGGATTTAGAAAATTCCCCTACGCCTTTAATTTTAGACAACACGCCCCTATTAGAAAATACGCCCGCATCAGACAACGCCCCTAAAAAATCACGCATGATCGTTTTAGAAAATACCGAGCCTTTGAACGCGTTTTTAGAAAAATTAAAAAAAACTAATGCAAGGATTTTTATGCGTTTGGTGCTAGATAAAGAAAAAAAAGTTCTAGCCCTAGCGTTTTTATATGAAGATCAAGGCTATTTTTTGCCTTTAGAAGAGGCGTTATTTTCGCCCTTTTCTTCAGAGTTTTTGCAAAACGCTTTTTCTCAAATCTTACAGCATGCATGTATCATTGGGCATGATTTAAAACCTTTGTTAAGTTTTTTAAAAGCCAAATATCAGGTGTCTTTGGAAAACATCCGCATCCAGGACACTCAAATTTTAGCGTTTTTAAAGAATCCGGAAAAAGTGGGGTTTGATGAAGTTTTAAAGGAATATTTAAAAGAAGATTTAATCCCGCATGAAAAAATCAAAGATTTTAAGACTAAAGCGGAAAAATTAGAACTTTTAAGCGTGGAATTAAACGCTTTAAAGCGTTTGTGCGAGTATTTTGAAAAAGGGGGGCTAGAAGAGGATTTGCTCACTTTAGCTAGAGACATTGAAACGCCCTTTATGAAAGTCTTAATGGGCATGGAATTTCAAGGCTTTAAGATTGATGTGCCTTATTTCAAGCGCTTAGAGCAGGAGTTTAAAAATGAATTGCATGTTTTAGAGCGCCAAATTTTGGATTTGATCGGCGTGGATTTTAACCTCAACTCCCCCAAGCAACTTGGCGAGATTTTGTATGAAAAATTAGAGCTTCCTAAAAATAAAAGCCATTCTACCGATGAAAAAAATTTGTTAAAAATCCTAGACAAGCACCCAAGCATCCCTTTGATTTTAGAATACAGAGAATTGAATAAGCTTTTTAACACTTACACCACCCCCTTATTGCGCCTAAAAGACAAAGACGATAAAATCCATACCACTTTCATCCAAACCGGCACAGCTACCGGGCGTTTAAGCTCGCATTCGCCTAATTTGCAAAATATCCCGGTGCGATCGCCTAAAGGCTTACTCATTCGTAAGGGCTTTATCGCCAGCTCTAAAGAATATTGTTTGCTAGGGGTGGATTATTCGCAGATTGAATTGCGCTTATTAGCCCATTTCAGCCAGGATAAGGATTTAATGGAGGCGTTTTTAAAGGGGCGAGACATCCATTTAGAAACTTCTAAGGCGTTGTTCGGTGGAGATTTAGCCAAAGAAAAACGATCCATCGCTAAAAGCATTAATTTTGGGCTGGTGTATGGCATGGGGAGTAAGAAATTGAGCGAAACTTTAAACATCTCTTTAAATGAGGCTAAAAGCTACATAGAAGCGTATTTCAAACGATTCCCTAGCATTAAAGATTATTTAAATGGCATGAAAGAAGAGATTTTAAAAACTTCTAAAGCCTTCACTTTGCTTGGGCGTTATCGGGTGTTTGATTTTACCGGCGCAAATGACTATGTTAAGGGCAATTATTTGCGAGAGGGCGTGAATGCGATTTTTCAAGGGAGCGCGAGTGATTTATTGAAATTGGGCATGCTCAAAGTGAGCGAGCGTTTCAAAAATAACCCTTCGGTGAGGCTGCTTTTGCAAGTGCATGACGAATTGATTTTTGAGATTGAAGAAAAAAACGCCCCAGAGTTGCAACAAGAAATCCAACGCATTCTTAATGATGAGGTTTATGCTTTAAGGGTGCCGCTAGAAACGAGCGCGTTTGTGGCGAATCGTTGGAATGAACTAAAAGGTTAGTTTTTTAATTGAGTTTAAGAAAAAATATATTATTATTTCTTTATAAGTAATACTTAGCCATTTTAAGCTAATATAATATAGAGCGATTATCAAAAAATAAAGGGAAAAGACTGAATGTTGAAAAGAATTATATTATTAGGGGCTTTGGGTGTTTTAGCGAGCGCTGAAGAGAGCACGGCTTTTGTGGGAGTCAATTACCAGGTGAGCATGATACAAAATCAGACTAAAATGGTGAATGACAACGGCTTGCAAAAGCCTTTGATAAAGTTCCCGCCTTATGCAGGAGCGGGTTTTGAAGTGGGCTATAAGCAATTTTTTGGTAAGAAAAAATGGTTTGGTGTGCGTTATTATGGGTTTTTTGACTACGCGCACAACCGCTTTGGCGTGATGAAAAAGGGTATTCCGGTGGGCGAGAGCGGGTTTATTTACAACAGCTTTAGTTTTGGGGGGAATACTTTAACGGAAAGGGATTCCTATCAAGGGCAATACTATATCAATTTATTCACTTATGGTGTGGGGTTGGATACGCTGTGGAATTTTGTGAATAAAGAAAACATGGTTTTTGGTTTTGTGGTAGGAATCCAATTAGCGGGGGATAGTTGGGCAACGAGCATCAGTAAAGAGATCGCTAATTATGCAAAACACCACAGCAATTCCAGTTACAGCCCGGCTAATTTCCAGTTTTTATGGAAATTTGGGGTCCGCACCCATATCGCTAAACACAATAGTTTGGAATTAGGGATTAAAGTGCCTACGATCACGAACCAGCTTTTCTCCATCACCAACGAAAAGGGATACACCTTACAGGCTGATGTGCGCAGAGTTTATGCGTTTCAAATCAGTTACTTGAGGGATTTTTAACCCCTTTTTAGATACAATCACACCTGAAACTATCCATTTAAAGGTGTGAAATGCCAAATTTAGAAAATTTAGACTGGAAAAATTTAGGCTTTAGCTACATTAAAACGGATTTTCGCTTCATCGCTACTTATAAAAACGGCTCGTGGTCGCAAGGCGGATTGGTTAGCGAAAATGTGTTGCAACTCAGCGAAGGCTCGCCGGTCCTACACTATGGGCAGGCTTGTTTTGAAGGCCTGAAGGCTTACCGCTCTCAAAAGGGGAAAGCTTTACTTTTTCGCCCTTTAGAAAACGCCAAACGCTTGCAAACTTCATGCGAAAGACTGCTCATGCCCAAAGTGAGTGAAGAGCTGTTTTTAAGGGCATGTGCTGAAGTAGTAAAAGCGAATCAAAAATGGCTCGCTCCTTACAAAAGCGGGGCGAGTTTGTATTTGCGCCCTTTTGTCATAGGCGTGGGGGATAATTTGGGGGTAAAGCCGGCTAATGAATACCTTTTTATCGTGTTTTGTGCACCGGTGGGGGCGTATTTTAAGGGGGGCATAGAAAAAGGAGGGGCTAGGTTTATCACTACGATTTTTGATAGGGCCGCGCCTAAAGGCACCGGTGGGGTGAAAGTGGGGGGGAATTACGCTGCAAGCCTGTTAGCCCATAAAATGGCCACAGAGCAAGGCTATGATGATTGCATTTATTTAGATCCTGCCACGCACACTAAGATTGAAGAAGTGGGGGCGGCGAATTTTTTTGGCATCACGCATGATAACGCCTTTATCACCCCGCATTCGCCAAGCATTCTGCCAAGCGTTACCAGAAAAAGCTTGATGGTTTTGGCTAAAGAATATTTGAATCTCAAAGTAGAAGAGAGGGAAATCTTAATGGATGAGTTGGGCGCGTTTAAAGAAGCTGGAGCGTGCGGGACAGCCGCAATCATTACGCCCATTAAAGAAATCACGCACAACAACAAGTCTTATTTTTTTGAAGCGCCGGGCCATATTACTAAACAACTCTATGATTTGCTTTTATCCATCCAACAAGGCGAACAAGAAGCCCCTAAAGATTGGATTTTTGAAGTTGGCTAAAAGGTTAAAATTTATAGCTGTATGCCGCATAAAATAAGGGCGAAGTTTCAAAGCTGCTGGAGCTAGAAAGCAATCTGGCGGTGGGTAAGATTTTAAACCCTAATTCAATGCGGTGTCTTAAAAAAAGCGTGAGCATAACCCCCCCATTAATCGCTAAACCCCCTGAAACCACAGAATGTTTAAAAAACTTGAAATTTTGCTTGTCTGTATAAACGACTAAAGCCCCCCTAGCTCCTCCAAACGCCCCTAAATAATGCTTATAACTCCCTAAAGGAAATTCCATAATCACATCCAAACCCACCGCAAGCATGGTAAAAAAAGAGTTGGTAGGATCTTTATGGCTTTGGTAATTCACTTTTCCTGACCCAAGATCCCATGCAAAAACCCCCCTAATCCCGATGTATTTTTTAAAAAAACTTTGCACGCCGGTTTTTAAATTGAGCGTTGCAATCCAATCTTTCATTTCCTTGCCTTGATAGTCCTTAATGGCCTCTACAGCGCCAAACCCTCCTAAAAAATACCACCCGCTTTTTTTGCGCGTGAGCTTTTGGCGGTTAATGATGCTTCTATAGAGCTTTTCATGGGCTTCTTGGTAATTTTTTTTAGGGGTTTTATTATGCAAAATAGGCATGGCTTCAAGGGGCGGAATAACAAAACCCCCCATTAAGAAAACGCCAAAAAAAATGATTTTTTTAAACATTTTAAAAATAATCAATCCTTTATTAAACAGAGTATTGTTTAACCTTTTGTTTTATCATTGTGTTAAAATAGCCGTTTTAACAAACAAAATTTTGTTAATAGATTTTACCTAATCTGAGAGAGAATATATTTTAATGAAGACAGAGAAACAAAAATTTTTAGAGATGCGTAAAGATGGGGCGAACTCTGTGCTGATTTTAAGAGGGGATTGGGATTTTAAAACGAGCGTGTTTCGTTTAGATGAGTTGAAAAAAAAATTATTAGATCATCAAGGGCCTTTAAAAATGGATTTTTCAGGGTGTCAAAAAGTGGATTTTGTTTTTGGCATGTTTTTATTTGATTTAATTAAGGAGCGTTCTTTAAACATTGAATTGTGCAATGTGAGCGAGAATAACGCATGCGCTTTGAAAGTGGTTAAAGACTGGCTTGAAAAAGAAGAGGATTTAGAATCTAAAAAAGCGGGCAAAAAATACGAACTTATGATCACTAAATTGGGTAAGAGCATCGTAGAGACTTACAACACCTTTTTAAACGCGTTCAATTTTTGTGGCATGATTTTATTTTACTTCATTAAAAGCGTTTTCAACCCCAAACGCTTTTGCATCACTCCTTTGCTCTATCATATCAATGAATCCGGGTTTAAGGTTTTGCCGGTGAGTATTTTAACGGTGTTTATCGTGGGGTTTGCCGTTGCTTTACAAGGGGCTTTACAACTACAAGACTTGGGCACGCCTTTGATGTCGGTGGAAATGACGGCCAAACTCGCTTTAAGAGAGATTGGCCCTTTCATTTTAACCCTCGTGGTGGCCGGGAGGAGCGCGAGCAGTTTTACCGCCCAAATTGGGGTGATGAAGATCACTGAGGAGTTGGACGCGATGAAAACCATGGGCTTTAACCCTTTTGAATTTTTAGTGTTGCCTAGGGTGTTAGCCTTAGTGATTGTTTTGCCTTTATTGGTGTTTATCGCTGATGCGTTCGCCATTCTTGGGGGCATGTTTGCGATTAAATACCAATTGGATCTAGGCTTTCCAAGCTATATAGACAGACTGCATGACACAGTGGGTTGGAATCATTTTTTGGTAGGGATTGTCAAAGCCCCTTTTTGGGGGTTTGCGATTGCGATGGTGGGGTGCATGCGCGGGTTTGAAGTCAAGGGGGATACCGAGAGCATTGGGCGCTTGACCACCATTAGTGTCGTGAACGCTTTGTTTTGGATCATTTTCTTAGACGCTATTTTTTCTATTCTCTTTTCTAAGTTGAACATATAATGAACGCTACTAACAACCAAGTCTTAATTGAAGTGAAGGATCTCCATAGCGCTTTTGGAAGCACCATTATCCATAGGGGCGTGAGTTTTAGCGTGCATAAAGGTGAAGTGATGGCGATTTTAGGGGGGTCAGGGAGCGGTAAAAGCACGCTTTTGAGGTGCATGATCTTGCTCAATCGCCCTACAAAGGGGGAAGTGTTGCTTTTTGGGGAAGATATATGGAAACTCAAAGAAAGAGAGCAGCAAAAGATTTTTAACCGCTGTGGGATTTGCTTCCAGTTTGGCGCGCTCTATAGCTCTTTAACCGTTTTAGAAAATGTGGGCGTGATGCTAGAGCAATACGGCGCCTATTCTAAAAAAAATTGTTGAAGAAATTTCTAAAATGTGGATTGAAAAAGTGGGTTTGCCCCCTAGGGCTTACCACCTTTACCCCTATGAATTGAGTGGGGGCATGAAAAAGCGCGTGGGTATAGCTAGGGCTATGGCGACTAACCCGGAAATCTTATTTTTAGATGAGCCAACAAGCGGGCTAGATCCTTATAGTGCGGGCAAATTTGACGAACTCATCATGACGCTCAAAGAGAGCTTACAGCTTACGGTGGTGATGATCACGCATGATTTGGACTCCGTGCATGATTGCGTGGATCGATTCATCATGCTCAAAGACGGGCTATTAGAGTTTAATGGGGATTTAAAGGATTTTATTAAAAAGGCTCAAACTCAAGGGCTAGATGAAGGCAATTTATTCAATTCAACACGAGGAGAGAAATTTTGGAAAGGCATGTGAATTACACTTTAATCGGCGGGCTCTTCTTTTTATGCTTAGTGTGCATGGTAGGCTTTATTTTATGGCTAGGCCATTTGGGCTTAGAAGACGGAAAGTATTATGAATACGTGGTCTATACGGACAAAGACTTGGGAGGCATTGCGACCAACTCGCCCATTAATTACAAAGGGATTCAAGTGGGTAATGTTATCAAAGTGGGTTTTGCAAAGGATAAAGTGGGGGTGGTCCGTTTGGATTTGATGATTAAATCCAGCGTTAAGATCCGTAAAGACTCCAAAGTGGCGGTTTCTTCTAGAGGGTTTATGGGGTTAAAATTTTTAGCCTTAGAGCAAAGCCACAATGAAGAATTTTATGGTAGTGGCGATAAAGGAGAGCGGATTTTAATCTTTAAAGAAGGGCTTATGGATCGCTTGAGCGGTGATGCTAATCAAGTGGTGCAAGAAGTGATGAAAGCGATTAGGAACGTGAATAGGATTTTAGACGATGAAAACGTGGAAAAGTTCAAGCACATTCTCGCTTCAGTGGATGATCTCATCGCTAACTTGGATTCAAGAAAGACTCAATTTGATTCTTTGATCAACAACGCTAACAATCTTGTTTCTAATGTCAATAATGTGGCTTTAGATGTGGATAAGCGCTTAAAACAGGGGCAATACGACTTTAAGGCGATGTTCACTCCCTTAATCATGCAAGCGCAGTTGAGCTTAAGAAATATTGATAATTTTGTGGAAAAAGGCTCTGCTTTGATAGATAAATTTGACGCTAACCCCTATAAAACGATTTTTGGAGAAAGGAAATAATCATGAGAGCTACGGCGATAAAAATCTTTTCATTCTCATCAGCATTAGCGTTGTTGCTTCAGGGTTGCTTGAGCATCAATTTAAAACAAATGCTACCAGAGATCAGAACTTATGATTTGAATGCGAGTTCTTTTGAAATCACGCAATGCCCTAAACCTTTGACTGAAGTGAGACTCATTAGTATTTTGAGCGCGGATTTATTCAACACTAAAGAGATCGTTTTTAAAGCACAAGACGGGCAGATCACGCATGGGAAGCACCAAAAATGGATAGACTTGCCTCGCAACATGTTAAAAACCATGTTCATGCAAGAAGCGCAAAAAGCATGCTTAGGCGTGGCTTTGCCCCCTTATGGCGCGGGTGCGCCCACTTATGCGGTGCGTTTTACGATTTTATCGTTTTCTCTTTTAGAAAAAGAAAATTCTACCTATAGGGCGGAATTTGCGCTAGGCTATGACATTAGCGTGAAAGGCGATTCGCATTCTGGGGTGATCATTAAGCATGAAAACATTTCTAGCTTGGAAAATAAAACGACCAAAACGAGTAAAAATGGCAATCAAGATTTTCAAGAAAGCGCGATACAATCCCTCCAACATGTAAGCGTGCAAGCGATGCAAGAAGCGATTTCTTTGATTAAAAAAGCCATTGAAGCGCAAAGCGTAAGCCCGTTAAAAAAATAAACATAAGGAGGAATTGTTTGAATTTACGATTGGCTGGAGCAAGCGTTTTAACGGCTTGTGTCTTTTCGGGGTGTTTTTTTTTAAAAATATTTGATAAAAAACTTTCTAGCAATGATTGGCATATCCAAAAAGTAGAAATGAATCATCAAGTCTATGACATTGAAACCATGCTCGCTGATAGTGCTTTTAGAGAGCATGAAGAAGAGCAAGATTCCTCTCTAAATACCGCTTTACCTGAAGATAAAACAGCGCTTGAAGCCAAAGAGCAGGAGCAAAAAGAAAAAAGAAAACACTGGTATGAGCTTTTTAAAAAGAAGCCAAAGCCTAAAAGCTCTATGGGAGAGTTTGTGTTTGACCAAAAAGAAAATCGTATTTATGGCAAAGGCTATTGCAACCGGTATTTTGCCAGCTATGTATGGCAGGGCGATAAGCACATTGGGATTGAAGATAGCGGGATTTCAAGAAAAGTGTGTAGAGATGAGCATTTAATGGCGTTTGAATTGGAATTTATGGAGAATTTTAAGGGTAATTTTACGGTAACTAAGGGTAAGGACACGCTCATTTTAGACAACCAAAAAATGAAAATTTATTTGAAAACGCCTTGAGTTTATGTTTTGTGTTTTAAATGCGATCTAAAATCAAAAAACATTCTAAATGATAAAGAGATTAAAAAATTTTTAAAAAATAGGAGTAAAACTCATTCTTTTAAGGGGATAGGGGTATTTTGAAACAATTCTCCCCCTACAACCCTCCAACTAAATCCCTCTAAACCCCATAAAGATCGCTTTTTAAGAGATTACCGCTTGCTTTTGGCTTTTTGATTGTTGATTATAAAAGATGCTTTGAGCGTTTTTAGATTTAGCGCCAAAAGCCCCCCTAAAAGGACTTTTTAAATCAAAAAGAGGGTTTAGGGGTTTTGTCTGTCATTACAGGGAGTTCTGGATAGAGTATTTTAGGTTTTTTACCCTTTAAGGCTTCAAAGAAAATTTCAATTTTTTTCGCTTCTTCATCGCTGATTTCAATGCCTAACTGGATAGAGCCCATTTCTTTGATCGCATCCTTGACATCCCAAAATTGCCCGTTATGGAAATAGGGCATCGTTTCGGTGATATTCCTTAAAGTAGGCACTTTCACAAGCCCGTTTTTATCGCCTTTGAAATCGCCCACATTAGCGAATTTATAAGGTTTGACCACCCCAAAAGGCTGCATCGTTCCCCCAAGATTAATGCCGTTATGGCAAGCCACACAGCCTTTAGAAATGAATAAATTCAGCCCTTCTTTTTCGGCTTTGCTGAGCGCTTTAGGATTGCCCCTTAAAAAATCATCATAACGGCTTGGGGTGATGAGCGTGGCTTCAAACATGGCGATACTATCGGCGATCAGTTTAAAATCAATTTTGACTTTAGAGCCATAAGCTTTTCTAAAGAGTTTGACATAGCCTGGCATGGAATTGATTTTTTCTACCACCACTTTAGGATCGGCCCCCATTTCAAAAGAAGACTGGATGGGCCCTTGCGCTTGTTCGTTTAAATGCGTAACCCTGCCATCCCAAAACTGCACATCGTTAAACACAGAGTTATACACCGTTGGGGAGCTTAAAAGGTGGGGATTTTTCTTCCATTGAGAACCTATGGCGCTTGGGACTAAATCCACCCCGCCTAAGCCTAGATTATGGCATGTGTTGCAAGACACGAGATAGGAAGTGGAAATCCTAGGGTCAAAATAGAGCATTTTGCCTAATTCCACTTGAGCGGAGGTCATGATCTCGCTGTTTTTGGTGCCAATACCCACATCTCTGGTTTTTTTGATCTGGTATTCTTTGAGCGCTTTGCCCATAGGCATAGGCTCTAATTGGCTTTCCCTCGCTTTTTTGATCAAATCCATATCGCTTAAAGCATGAGTGCAAGAAAAAGCCAAGCAAACGCCCAATAAAACGGATTTTTTCATGATGAACTCCTAAAATAGCATTAAAAATAATAAAAACTTTCTTATTATAACCACCATTTTAAAATAATTCACCACTAAATAATCTAATAAAGAGTTTTTTAAAGAGCGATAGGTATAATGGCATTAAATCCAAATAGGGGTTATACAATGAAAGAGAATAAAGCTTTCACGCATTTGCACTTGCACACAGAATATTCGCTTTTAGACGGGGCGAACAAGATTAAAATTTTAGCCAAACGCGTTAAAGAATTGGGCATGAAAAGCGTGAGCGTAACTGATCATGGGAACATGTTTGGAGCGATTGATTTTTATACGAGCATGAAAAAAGAAGGCATTAAGCCTATCATCGGCATGGAAGCGTATATCCATAACGATGACAACCTTTCTAGCAAAGAAACCAAGCAACGCTTCCATTTGTGCCTGTTCGCTAAAAACCAAGAGGGCTATGAAAATTTGATGTTCTTAAGCTCTATGGCGTATTTAGAAGGGTTTTATTACTTCCCGCGCATCAATAAAAAGCTTCTAAAAGAGCATTCTAAAGGCATTATCGCTTCTAGCGCGTGCTTGCAAGGGGAAGTCAATTACCATTTAAATACTAATAATGAGAGAAACCGCAAGTATGGGGCTAAAGGCTATGATGAAGCTAAAAGAATTGCTTGCGAATACCAAGAGATTTTTGAAGACGATTTTTATTTAGAAATCATGCGCCATGGTATTTTAGATCAGCGATTCATTGATGAGCAAGTCATTAAAATGTCTTTAGAAACGGGGTTAAAAATCATCGCCACCAACGACACCCACTACACCATGCCTAATGACGCCAAGGCTCAAGAAGTGGCGATGTGCGTAGCGATGGGTAAAACCCTAAACGATAAGGGGCGCTTGAAACACTCCGTGCATGAGTTTTACATCAAGTCCCCTGAAGAAATGGCAAAGCTCTTTGCAGATATTCCAGAAGCTTTAGAAAACACCCAAGAAATCGCTGATAAATGCGTTTTAGAGATTGATTTAAAAGACGATAAAAAGAACCTCCCAACCCCTCCAAGCTTCAAATTCACTAAAGCTTACGCTCAAAATGAGGGGCTGAATTTTGAAGATGACGCTTCTTATTTCGCCCATAAGGCTAGAGAGGGCTTGAAAGAGCGCTTAATTTTAGTGCCTAAAGAAAAGCATGATCAATACAAAGAGCGCTTAGAAAAAGAAATTGAAGTCATTACGAGCATGAAATTCCCAGGGTATATGTTGATTGTGTGGGATTTTATCCGTTACGCTAAAGAAATGGGTATTCCTGTGGGGCCTGGTAGGGGGAGCGCGGCCGGGAGTTTGGTGGCTTTTGCTTTAAAAATCACGGATATTGACCCCTTGAAATACGATTTGCTCTTTGAAAGGTTTTTAAACCCTGAAAGAGTCAGCATGCCTGATATTGATACGGATTTTTGCCAACGCCGGCGTAAGGAAATCATAGAATACATGATTGAAAAATACGGCAAATACAATGTGGCTCAAGTCATCACCTTTAATAAGATGTTGGCTAAAGGCGTGATCAGAGATGTCGCAAGGGTTTTGGACATGCCTTATAAAGAAGCCGATGATTTTGCCAAACTCATTCCTAACCGCTTAGGTATCACGCTTAAGGGCTATGAAAAAAATGGCGAGTTCATAGAGGGGGCGTGGGAATTAGAGCCTAAAATCAAGGAATTAGTAGAGAGTAATGAATTAGCCAAACAAGTGTGGGAGTATTCGCTCAATTTAGAGAATTTAAATCGCAACGCAGGCGTGCATGCCGCAGCCTTAGTGGTGGATAGCCAAAAAGAGTTGTGGCACAAAACCCCTTTATTTGCCTCTGAAAAAACCGGCGGTATCGTTACGCAATATTCCATGAAGTATTTAGAGCCGGTGGATTTGATTAAGTTTGACTTTTTGGGGCTTAAAACCTTGACCGTGATTGATGATGCGCTTAAAATCATTAAAACGCAGCATAAAATTAGCGTGGATTTTTTATCGTTGGATATGGACGATCCGAAAGTGTATAAAACGATCCAAAGCGGGGATACGGTGGGGATATTCCAGATTGAATCTGGGATGTTTCAAGGGCTTAACAAACGCTTAAGGCCTTCAAACTTTGAAGACATTATCGCCATTATCGCGCTAGGCCGACCGGGGCCTATGGAATCAGGCATGGTAGATGATTTTGTGAATAGAAAGCATGGCGTTGAGCCTATCGCTTATGCGTTTAAAGAATTAGAGCCGATTTTAAAGCCCACTTACGGCACGATCGTCTATCAAGAGCAAGTGATGCAAATCGTGCAAACTATCGGCGGTTTTAGTTTGGGTGAAGCGGATCTCATCCGTCGTGCTATGGGGAAAAAAGACGCTCAAATCATGGCGGACAATAAGGTTAAGTTCGTAGAAGGCGCTAAAAATTTAGGGCATGATAGCCAAAAAGCGGCTAATTTGTGGGATTTGATCGTTAAATTTGCCGGCTATGGTTTCAACAAATCGCATTCGGCCGCTTATGCGATGATCACTTTCCAAACGGCGTATTTAAAGACTTATTACAAGCATGAGTTCATGGCAGCGATGCTCACTAGCGAATCCAATAAGATTGAATCCGTGGCGCGCTATATTGATGAGGTCAGGGCTTTAGAAATTGAAGTGATGCCCCCGCACATCAATTCTTCCATGCAAGATTTCAGCGTGGCGGAGTTTAAAAATCAAAAAGGCGAGCTAGAAAAGAAAATTGTGTTTGGTTTAGGAGCGATTAAAGGGGTTGGGGGTGAGCCGATTAAAAACATCATTGAAGAAAGGGCTAAAGGGGATTATGAGAGTTTAGAAGATTTTATTTCACGGGTGGATTTTTCTAAACTCACTAAAAAATCTTTAGAGCCATTAGTGAAATCAGGGAGCTTGGACAATTTAGGCTACACTAGAAAAACCATGCTCGCTAACTTGGATTTGATCTGCGATGCGGGGCGTGCTAAAGACAAGGCTAATGAAATGATGCAAGGGGGTAACTCCCTTTTTGGAGCCATGGAAGGCGGAATTAAAGAGCAGGTTATTTTGGACATGGTTGATTTGGGCGAACATGACGCTAAAACGCTTTTAGAATGCGAATACGAGACTTTGGGCATCCATGTTTCAGGCAACCCTTTAGACGAGTTTAAAGAAGAAATTAAGGGCTTTAAAAATTTAGTCAAAAGCATTGATATTGAAGAATTAGAAATCGGCTCGCAAGCTTATTTGCTGGGTAAAATCATGGAAGTTAAAAAGAAAATTGGCAAACGAAGCGGTAAGCCTTATGGCACAGCGGACATTTTGGATCGATACGGCAAGTTTGAACTCATGCTTTTTGAAAAGCAATTGAGCACTTTAGAAGAGTTGGATATTAATAAGCCTTTAGTGTTTAAATGCAAGATTGAAGAGCAAGAAGAAGTGGCACGATTAAGGCTTTTTGAAATCTTGGATTTAGAGAGTGCCAAAGAGGTTAAAATCCCTAAAGCCCGCTATAAAGACCCTGACAAGCAAAAAGAAGACATGCGTGAAATCCCCCCCATGGAAATACTCGCTTCTAGCTCTTGCTCTTTGGCGATCGTGTTAGAAAATGACGTGAAAAAAGAGTTTTTAAGACAAATCAAAGAGAGCGCTCTAAAACACCAAGGTAAACGCCCCTTGTATTTGATCATCAAAGATAAGGATAAGCAATTCAAAATCCAAAGCGATCTAATGGTAAATGAAAAGATTAAGGACGATTTTAAAGAATTAGAGTGGAGGGATTTAGCTTGAGGATCAACCAATTTTTAGCCCATTACACCAAGCATTCCAGAAGAGAGGCTGAAAAATTGGTTTTAGAGGGGCGGGTGAAAATCAACCATGAGCATGCCAAACTCGTTAGCGTGGTTAAAGAAAACGACAAGGTGTTTTTAGACAAACGACTCATCAAGCCCTTAAAAAACAAAAAATTCAGCGTGCTGGTCTATCACAAGCCAAAGGGCGAATTGGTGAGTAAAAACGATCCCTTAAAACGGCGCGTGATTTATGAAAGCTTGGAGAAAAAATACGCCCATTTTGCGCCGGTGGGGCGTTTGGATTTTGCGAGTGAAGGGGTGCTATTATTAAGCGATAGTAAGGCGGTGGTGAGCGCTTTAATGCATGCGAATTTAGAAAAAGAGTATCTCATTAAAATTCAAGGCTTTGTTACAAGAGAGATGGAAAACGCGATGCAAGAGGGCTTGAAATTAGAAAACGCTACTAAGGGAGCGCACCAAAAAACCCCCATTAAAAGCATGGAATTTTCCCCCTTTATTGGTTATGAAATCATCAAAAACCATGCCAAATACTCCAAACTTAGAGTCATTATCAATGAGGGGAAAAACAGAGAACTAAGGCGTTTTTTTGCGTTTTTTAACGCTGGAGTGTTGGATTTAAGGCGCGTTCGTTATGGTTTTGTGAATTTGAATGCCTTGCCGGTAGGGAAAATGCGTTTTCTAAACCGCCAAGAATACAACGAACTGCATGCGTTTATGGCTAATGCGGCTAATACTAAAGGGGATTAGCTTACGAGTTATGCTATACTTCAAAGTTGGGGGAAATAAAAATTAAGGATTATCATGTTAGAAGTGATTAACGGAAAGAATTACGCAGAAAAAACCGCTCATCAAGCGGTGGTGGTTAATGTGGGGGCGAGTTGGTGCCCGGATTGCAGAAAGATTGAGCCGATCATGGAAAATTTAGCCAAAACTTACAAAGGCAAGGTGGAATTTTTTAAGGTTTCTTTTGATGAGAGCCAGGATTTAAAAGAGAGCTTAGGCATTCGTAAGATCCCTACTTTGATTTTTTACAAAAACGCCAAAGAAGTGGGGGAAAGGCTTGTAGAACCTAGCTCTCAAAAACCGATTGAAGACGCTCTAAAAGCGTTATTGTAAGGGGTATCATAAAGGGCGTTAAAAAGCCTTGTTAAAATAAGAGCCTGTAAAAATCTTTTTTAGCCCCTTTTTTAATAGGGGGCTAACTTCAAATAGCTTTTACATTATTTCTTTATCTCAAAAAATCGTTTTTTATCGTTTTTAAATCAGCATGTTTGTAAAAAAGTTTCTTTAATTAAGCTAAAAATGAGCGAATTTGTGGTATTAATGCTTGCAGTGTGAAATTTGTAGGGCTAAAACTTGTAAAATGTGAAAAAAAAGACGCATAAAATGCTAAAATCCGCAAAAACACTGTGTGTTTAGATTAGAAGTTTAAAATTAGGAACGGAAGTATCTGTTTTAAATTTTGAATAGGGAGTTTCTATCATTATGTTATTGAAAACAAAATTAAAAATTATAAGCTCGGTGATTTTGAGTGCTTTATTGTGGGTGGGTTGCTCAAGCGAAATGGCAACTTATCAAAATGTGAATGATGCCACTAAAAATACGACTGCAAGTATTAATAGCACGGATTTATTGCTAACCGCTAACGCGATGTTGGATTCCATGTTTAGCGACCCTAATTTTGAGCAACTCAAGGGCGAGCATTTGATTGAAGTCTCAGATGTTATTAACGACACCACGCAGCCTAATTTGGATATGAATCTTTTGACGACCGAAATCGCGCGGCAGTTGCGGTTGCGATCTAATGGGAGGTTCAATATCACAAGGGCGAGCGGAGGGAGTGGCATTGCAGCGGATAGCAGAATGGTGAAACAGCGCGAAAAAGAACGAGAAAGCGAAGAGTATAATCAAGACACCACTGTAGAAAAAGGCACTTTAAGAGCCGCTGATTTATCTTTAAGTGGTAAAGTATCTAGTATCGCAGCCTCTATTAGTAGTTCTAGGCAGCGCTTAGACTATGACTTCACCCTAAGCCTTACCAATAGGAAAACGGGTGAAGAGGTATGGAGCGATGTTAAGCCTATTGTGAAAAATGCTAGCAATAAGCGTATGTTTTAAATTTATATTTGAAAGGATGAACAATGAAAAATCAAGTTAAAAAAATTTTAGGGATGAGTGTGATAGCAGCGATGGTGATCGTAGGTTGTAGCCATGCCCCAAAATCAGGTATCAGTAAAAGCAATAAGGCATACAAAGAAGCGACTAAAGGCGCTCCTGATTGGGTTGTAGGGGATTTGGAAAAAGTGGCGAGGTATGAAAAATATTCAGGGGTCTTTTTAGGAAGGGCTGAAGATTTGATCACCAATAATGATGTGGATTATTCTACTAACCAGGCTACAGCGAAGGCTAGGGCTAATTTAGCGGCGAATCTAAAATCCACTTTACAAAAAGATTTGGAAAATGAAAAAACTAGAACGGTAGACGCTTCTGGTAAAAGGTCCATAAGCGGCACTGATACTGAAAAAATTTCTCAATTAGTGGATAAGGAATTGATCGCTTCTAAAATGCTTGCCCGCTATGTCGGTAAAGATAGGGTTTTTGTTTTAGTGGGCTTGGATAAGCAAATTGTGGATAAAGTGCGCGAAGAGTTGGGCATGGTTAAAAAGTAGGGTTTTAATGAAGTGCCTTGCTATCGTGCTTGCTTTGGTGTTGGGGGTGGCGTGGGGGAAGTCCTTGCCTAAATGGGCAAAAGATTGCTCAAAAGAAGTGCAGATTGAAAAGACCCAAACCAAAGACGAAAAAATTTTAGTGTGCGGGGTGAGCGATATATTGCTTTCAGATATGGATTATAGCTTGTCCTCAGCCAGACAAAATGCCTTAGAGAAAGTGATGGAAGCTTTCAAGGGGGATAAAATAGAGATTAAGGCTAGTGAGCTAAAGGCCACTTTTATTGATACGGATAAAGTTTATGTGCTTCTAAGAATCACTAAGAAGCATGTCGCTTTAATGAATGAGTAAGGATTAATAATGAAAAAGATTATTCTTGCATGCCTTATGGCTTTTGTGGGTGCCAATTTAAGCGCAGAGCCTAAGTGGTATAGCAAGGCCTATAACAAAACAAACACCCAAAAAGGCTATCTTTATGGGAGTGGTTCAGCCACTTCTAAAGAGGCTTCTAAACAAAAAGCGTTAGCGGATTTAGTGGCGTCTATTAGCGTGGTGGTTAATTCCCAAATCCATATCCAAAAAAGTCGTGTGGATAATAAGTTAAAATCCAGCGATTCGCAAACGATTAACTTAAAAACCGATGACTTGGAATTGAATAATGTAGAGATTGTCAATCAAAAAGCGCAAAAAGGGATCTACTACACCAGAGTAAGGATTAATCAAAACTTGTTTTTGCAGGGTTTAAGGGATAAGTATAACGCTCTTTATGGGCAGTTTTCCACCTTAATGCCTAAGGTTTGCAAAGGGGTTTTTTTACAGCAATCTAAAAGCATGGGGGATTTATTGGCTAAAGCGATGCCTATAGAAAGGATTTTAAAAGCGTATTCTGTTCCGGTGGGTTCGTTAGAAAATTATGAAAAAATCTATTATCAAAACGCTTTCAAACCTAAAGTGCAAATCACTTTTGATAACAACAGCGATGCAGAGATTAAAGCCGCTCTCATAAGTGCTTATGCCAGAGTGCTGACCCCTAGCGATGAAGAAAAACTCTATCAAATCAAAAATGAAGTTTTTACAGACAGTGCTAATGGTATCACACGCATTAGAGTGGTTGTTAGCGCGAGCGATTGTCAAGGCACGCCTGTATTGAATAGAAGCCTTGAAGTGGATGAAAAGAATAAGAATTTTGCTATCACGCGCTTGCAATCTTTGCTTTATAAAGAACTGAAAGATTATGCCAATAAAGAAGGGCAAGGCAATACGGGGTTATAAGCAGGGTATTAATCTTGCTTGTGCTTTTGGTTATTGATTCAGTTTGGTAGCGTTATCATTTTGTTTAGCGTGGCGTTTTCGCACCCCTTAAAATAACCCTCTAAAGGTTTGTGGCTTTTGTTCTTGCCAAATAAACTAAATATCATTCAATACTCTTTATCCCACAAGCTTCTCTAAAACCACACCCGCTAAAAACTAAAATTAACAAAAACTAAAATCTTTTTAAAACCACCCAAGCAGAAATCCCAAATATCTTTGTAGTATAATACCCCCATACATTTGTATCTAGTGCAGGAAGTGTGCAAAGTTACGCCTTTATAGATATGATGCGTGAGAGCTGTAAGGAATGCGTTGGAGATCAAACTCTGTAAAATCCCTGTGATTAGGGACACAGAGTGAGAACCAAACTCTCCCCCAACATCAGCCTAGGAAGCCCAATCGCTTTAGCGTTTGGGTGCTTCACGAGCCTACACAAGCGAGCTTGTTTGAAAAAACCCAATGACTTTGGGCTTTCAAATCCCCAAGCTAGGGTCTATCTTTTTGCCCCACAAACCAACAAACTTTTTTAAAAGCTAACGCAATTTTAAACCAAACAAACGCTTAAAAAGGGGCGTTTGAATGCGAAAGGAGAATAAAAACATGAGACAAAATAACGAGACAGAAAAAAGCTCCAGTAAGCTTAAAGAAAACACGCAAGCGATACGAGAACAAAAAGAGCGATCTATAACGCTAACGCTCATGCGCAAAACCGAACTAAAAACGCCTACAAGAGAACCTAAAAAGAGCGTTTTAGAGCCAGAGTTAAAGAATATTTTAACCCCCTAGAAAATCCACCCGTAATTAAAAAACACTTTAAAATGGCTACCCCCTTCATTGAGGGTGATAGAATTGGTGGTTGCGCCATCGCTAGAAACGACCCTAGATTTCAACTGGACTAAAGGAACGCTAATGCCCACAGAATATTTAGAATGCTTGTAGCGGTAATTCAACCCACCGGTTACATTTAAATTACCGCTCCCTTTGTATTGATTCAGCAAATAATAGCTGTTGTATAAGCCCCTTAACCCCCCAAACACCCCAAGAGATGAAGTGAAAACTTTCTTGGTTAGATTGTTTTTAGGGTTCTTTTCGTTAGTGTAATTGGTGATGAAATCAAATAACACATCCATTCCCACACCATAGCTTAATTGTTGGATTTTTTCGTTATTGGCTTGGGCGTAGTTGTATTTGATAATGCCATAAGAAGACAACCCTAGGTAATCATTAAAATATTTTTGATAGCCCATTTTAAGATTAACGCCTAATAGGGGGGCTCCAAATGGTCGTGAGGTTTTTGAAGTGCGATAGGTAGTGGCGCTAGATTTAGTAGATGAAAGGCTTTGACTGATTGCGCTAAGCATAGTGGTCGCAAAATCTTGCGTGTTCAAACTAGCGTTTAAATAGTTGGTTTGGCCGCTCAAATTAGTAAAATCCACCGGTAGGGCGTTTTGATCAATGAGCTGCTGCCAAACCGCGCTTGTAACGCCTATAAGTCCAGCGGGGACTTGAGAACAATCAGTATAGATGGAGTTAGGATAGCTACCCGCTGTATAGGGCTTATCTTTAAAACGAGAACACACATCATAGAAAGAGCCATCGGTGTCTCGCACTTCATGCCCGTTGTCAAACACTTGCACTTCTTTCCCATCCACTTGCTCTATCTTCCCGCCCTTACAGCGCTCTTCTGGCCCATTGCCTTCTTCACACATGCGCACCCTTTGATAAGTCATGTTCCCGTTATGCGTATAGCCTAAAGTGTGCCCGTATTCATGGATAATATCTCTTAATTGCATGATAGCGACTTTATTCAAATCTTTGCCAAACAGTATTTCAGGGTCTAAGAAAGGAGACAATATCCCTAAAGCGCCAAAATTGGTGCCATCATCGCCTGGGCCATTCGGGCCACCATACTGAGACCCTAACCCTAAATCCCCTCCTCTTGGGGGTAAGAGATTCACATAAATATTATTAGCGACTCTATAGCTATAGATGACATCTTGCGGCGTTAATATCACTGAGCCTGTTTGTCCGTTTTCTATATTGTATTCATCTCCAGCGTTTTTAGCGATCAATTTAGGATCAACAAGCCCATCGTTGTAAGGATTCACGCATGTAAGGTAATCAGAATAACATGGCGCTGACAAGTTGTTGTCGCTAAACTGAAAGGGGGCGTTCTTAATGGCATCTTCCCAAGATTTAGAATCAAACACCGCCATCATGTTCAGCATTAAATTGGTCAAATTTTTAGCGTCTTGAGAGGTGAAAGACGGCACTTTAGCCACACAATTTTCTTGATTTTCGTATGGAGGGCATGGGGGTTTAGAACCACTGCCGTTACCGCTAGAAAATTGGTTGTAATTGATATAAGTCATTTGAAGATTGGTTGTAACCTTACTGAGCTTATCAAACAAATTCTGCGTGCTGGCATCAGAAAATCGTGTGGTGGTGGTTTGAAGTTGTTGGAAGCCATCAGCGTTAAGTTGCGGATCGTTAAACAAGCTTGCGGGCAGAATGATTTGAGATTGTTTAGGGATAGTTTCTATCACGCCCAAACTGACCACATTGCCTTGATCGTCTGTATAGCTAAGCTCAATATTGTTTAAATTATAAGGTAGGAAGTTTTGTATCATAATCAAGCTGTTATTGCCATAGCCCGCTTCCTCAGCATTTTCTTGGTTGTAAGCGGTTACATACACAGGGGTTAAAGAATAAAAGGTTAAGTTGGTGATATTGTCCTCTGCAAATAACTCAGTTGCATTCTTTAAAATGGTGCTTTGGGATATGTAGTATTTCCCATAGGTGCTTTGAGGGGTAATGGGTTTGGGTTTGGGTTTTTCTTGAGTTGTGGCTATGGTTTGTTCTTGGGTTTGTGTGCCTTGCAACAGCCCAGTTTCAAACCCGGCTTCTATAAAAAAGCCGTCTTTTTGGTGCTTTTGGTAGGCTTCTAAAGCGGTGAATGAGCCGATTAGGGACAAACAAATCGTTTTGCTAGCGAGTTTTAACATAAAATCTCCTTATGGTCTTTTTAAACATTTTTACTCAAAAATAGCTTATAGATATGTATACATTTTAAACTAGCTTATTTTACCCCTTTTTGAAAAATGGCAGTATTGTTTTTTATAAATATGGGTATTAAACGGCGCTAATGGGTAAAAAAGTCTTAAAAAGTGGCGCTAAAAAAGGGTTTTAACCCGTTCTTTAAGCGGTTTCATTTGCCTAAGCAAAATTCGCTAAACATGCTGTCTAGCATTTGGCTGGTTTCATAAGGGCGGGTGAGCAAGTTCAAGTTTTCTATCGCGCTTAAAAGATGATAAGAAAAAAGCTCTAAAGTTTCTAAATGGTTTTTGGCGTTTTGCAATTCAAAAATGGCGTTTTCTAGGGCGGTTTTTTGGGCTAGGGAAGTGAGTAAGAGCTTGTTTTGAGTGTCTAGTTTGGGGAAAAAGGTGCTGATTTTTTGGCTCAAATCTTTCAAACAAGCCTTTGAATTTAGGGTGCTAGTCTCTAGTAAAGAATAAGGGATTTTAAGATAAGATTTTAAGATTTCAAGCTCTAATTTGGGCGCTAAATCGTTTTTATTCAAAACAACAATGCAAGGCTTTTTAGCGCGATTGAGAGTGTCAATAAGGTTAAAATCTTCTTTTTCTAGGGGTTTAGAAAGATCAAACACGCCTAAAATAATGTCGCAATTTTCTAAACTTTTAAGGCTTTTTTCAATCCCTAATCGTTCTATTTTATCCGCACTCTCTCTAATGCCAGCCGTATCAATCAAGCGCACCTTATGCCCTTGCAATTCAATGACTTCTTCTATGGTGTCTCTTGTTGTGCCTTTAATATCGCTCACTAAAGCTCTTTCTTCTAAAAGCATGGCGTTTAATAGGGAGCTTTTGCCAGCATTGGGTTTGCCAACAATGCTTAAGGCATGCCCTTTATTTCTTTGTTTTTGCGCGTTAGAAAAATCCAATAAGTCTTTAAAAGAGGCGATTTGTTTTTCTAAATTAAGAGACACTTCATTTAAAAAATCGCTAGGAATGTCTTCTTCGCTATAGTCAATCAAAACTTCTGAGCTCGCCAAAAGCTTCAAAAGATCGTTCCTAGCTTCTTCAATAAAAATTTTTAACTCGCCCTTAAGCTGCCTGGCTAGAGCGTTTAAAACGCTTTCATCTTCACAAAGGATGAGCTGAACGCTCGCTTCAATCTCGCTCAAATCCATTTTGTGGTTTAAAAAGGCTTTTTTGCTAAATTCCCCCGCTTTAGCAAGCCTAGCCCCTAAATTCAAACAAGCTTGTAAGATATGTTGCGCTAAAAGGGGGCTTCCATGGCATTGGATTTCGCACACATCTTCACCAGTGAAACTATAAGGGGCTTTGAAATAAATGACTAACGCTTTGTCTAATAAAACACCATCAGAAAAAATATCGCACACATAAGCGTATCTGGGGGTGAAATCTTGTTTTTGGGCGAGTTGTTTAAGGATGTTTAGAGCGTTATTGCCGCTGATTTTAATGATGCTAATCGCTCCCTTGCCTAAAGGGGTAGCGATAGCAGCGATGGTGTCATTCATTGTTAAAGTCGTTGATGACGATGTATTTTTCATCGTTTAAATTGGTTTTGATGGAAACGTATTTATTAGGGAACGCTTTTCGTAATTTCTTTAAAGCGATATAGGTTAAAACGCCATCAGGGGCTTTCATCTGCCCCTTACCCACTTCATGCACGGTCATGATCGTGCTTTGGAGTTGCGCTTCCATAACTTTTTCTTGGTTTTGTAAAAAGGTGGAGATTTCTAAGCGGATATTATAGCCATAAGTAGGGTGGATCCAATTAAAGAGCAAGTAAGAAAGGGCTTTGTAACGATAACCTTTCTCGCCAATTAAAAGAGCGGAGTCTTCGCCATCAATATCAATCAATAAAACCCCCGGTTCATAAAGACTCACCTCCACTTTGTTGATTTTATAAGGCAAATGAGAGAATAAGTCTTTCAATTCTTGTTTAATCTCATGGAGTTTGTCTCCGTTATGAGATTCTTCTTTAAGGTTTTTTTTAGAGGGTTTAGGGGTGGTTATTTCTTCTTGCGGTGTTTTTGTTTCTGAGTTTTGTTTTTTTTCTCCTACGCTTTGATGGATTTCTTTCGTGTGGGTTTCTTTAACGCTCTCTTCTTTAACCGCTTTAACGCTTTCTTTAACACCCGCTAAAATAATGGCTTCTTTTTTACCTATATTTAAAAAACCTTTAGAGGGCGTTTGAATGACTTCGTATTGCAAATTAATAATGGGGCAATTCAAGGCGATAGAAGCTTGAATGAGGGCTTCTTCTAAGGTTTTGGCTTTGATTTCAATAAAATTTTGCATCAATTTTCCTTTTTGCTTTGCGCGTGCGCGCGTTTTTTATTCTCTAAAACTTTATTGATGATGAGTTGTTGCAACACCGAAAGGATGTTGTTCGTGGTCCAATACAAGACTAACCCTGCAGGGAAAGTGATTAAAAAGATTGTGAATAATAGGGGTAAGAGTTTAAAAATCTTCGCTTGCATGGGATCGGTCATGGTGTTTGGCGTAACGCTTTGGTGCCAATACATAGACGCTCCCATAAGAAGCGGCAAAATAAAATACGGATCCATGATGGATAAGTCATGGATCCATAAGATCCACTCTGAGCTTTTCAATTCCACAGCGTTATAAAGCACTCTATAAATCGCAAAAAACACCGGGATTTGTAAGATTAAGGGCAGACAACCCCCTAGCGGGTTGGCCCCATGTTTTTTGTAAAGCTGCATCATATGGGCTTGCAACTTTTGGGGTTCGCCCTTGTATTTTTCTTGGAGTTCTTTCATTTTAGGGGTTAATTCCTTGAGCTTTTGCATGCTCACCATGCCCTTATAGCTTAAGGGGTAAAGGATTAGGCGCACGATAATCGTCAAAAGAATGATATCCCAACCCCAATTGCCCACAAATTGATACAAATAATCCAGCAAAACAAACACGCCTTTCGCAAAGAAAGTGATTAAGCCATACTCTATCACATCAGTGAGCATGGGTGAAATCGCTTTCAAAGAGCGGTAATCCTTAGGGCCAATATAGCCATGCAAATTCGCTTCATTTTTAAGGGAAATGAAGCCTAAGGGGTTTTTAGTCCCGATTTCTGAATCAATTAAGGCTTCAAAACCTTGAGGATCTTTAGTGAAAAGCAAGGTGGTGAAATACCTATCCACGCTGGATAAAAAGAGGGTGTTAGAAAAGCGTTTGATTTCTTTAGCGTCTTTATCCTCAATTTTTTCAATTTTTTTGTCGTTATTTTCTAAAAGCACGCCTGAAAAGGTGTAGCTGTCCAAATCAGCCACCGGCCTGTAACCATTGGTGATCACATAGCTGGGGATAATATTATTGGGCGATTTGAAGGCGATTTGCAAATCATAATGCAAATCATCATAAAAAGTCAGGGTTTTAATGATGGTAAGAGCGCCTAAATCTTGGGTTAAAACAAGCTGTTCATTAGGCCCAAGAGTGGTTTTTGAAGTGCTATAAGGGGTGTTGAACGCTTTGTTATTGAGCGTGGGGTCTAAAAAACGCACTTCTAAAGGCTTGAGTTTATCGGTTGCTAAAAGGGGGAGTTCTTTTAGGGGGGTTTGCGGGTTAGTTTTGGGGTTAAAAAGATGGCTCACATGCTCTAAAAAGCCCTTTTGTTTGGGGGTTAGATACTTTTTATCCTTGAGATAAACCTGTTTGATACGCCCTAAAGAGTCAATTTCAATTCTGGCATGCTCAAAAGAAATCATGCTTAACAAATTCTCTTGGGGGATGGTTTGGGTAACGCTAAAATTTTGGGCGTTGGGCGTGTTGGGACTTGTTGCCGTGTGGTTGTTGGTTGTTTCTTGTTTTGTGGTTTGGGTTGTTGTTTTGTTTGGTTTTTGGAAAAAATAGCTATAAAGAGTGATAAATAAGAAAGACAGAGCGATCGCTAAAATAAGATTGGTGTTGTTGTTTTTATTCATTGTGATTAAACCTTAATGATGTAGTAAGTTGTGCGGCTTTTTGTGGGAACGAGCCAAAAAGTAATGGTTTTAAAATTGCGATTAGAATCTTTATGAGATTGGAGCAAACTGGGGCGTTTCAAGCGAGTAGTGGGGTAAGCGATGCCTCCAGAGCAAAAAGGGTTGCATGAGAGTATCCTTATAGCGATTTTACCCATAGCACTCAAAGGGTTTTCAAAATAAAGCAACCACAGAGCGTAGTTGGAGCAAGTGGGGTAAAACCGACAGCTTGAAAAGGTGAAGGCCGAAAAAAAGCGTTGGTAACCCCTAATTGATGCCGTAAAAATCGCGCTCAAAAAAGGCGTTTTATTGTTTCGCATAGGTATGAGTTATTCCTTTTTTCAAGTCTTTTAAGGCTTTGTTCACATAGTTTTTAATGGAAGTTAGCATTTCTAAAAAATGTTTTTCTAAAGCCCAAAAATCTAAATGGTAACAATCGCTTCTAGGCACAAACACCAAAACAAGCCCTTGACAAAGCGCAGCATGCTTTAATGTAAGCGAACGCAAACGGCGTTTGATAAGGTTTCGTTTCACGGCGTTGCCGACTTTTTTGGACACGCTTAAGCCTAATAAATAAAGTGCTTTTTTGTCTTTAAGCCTACAAGAGAGCGGATCTTTAAAGCCCTCTTTTTCTTTTGGTGGCTCTTTTGATAAATCCAAAACAAAGAGCGAAAAAAAAGGGTTGTGTTTTTTGAAACCCTTTTGATAAACCCTATCAAACTCGCTCTTGTTTTTTAAAGAGTCATAGGGTTTAGACGGAAAGCTTTTTTCTGCCCTTAGCTCGTCTGGCATTGATCACCTTGCGCCCGTTTTTGGTTTTCATCCTCACAAGAAAGCCATGGGTTCGCTTTCTTGGTGTGTTGTGTGGTTGGTAAGTGCGTTTCATTTAAAACTCCCTTGATAAAAATTAAACATAAACACAGATTTTAGCTAAAGAATGCTAAAAATTGACTAAAACTAATTTTTTTGATTCTTTTTATCTTCAACAAGGATGTAAAGTTGCTTCAAATTGTTCGTTTGCAATAAATCCACGACTTTGATAAAGTTATCCAAATTGCTTTTCTTATCGCCTTGCAAGACAATAGGGGTGTCTTTAGCCAAAGTGGAAACCTTGTGTTTTAAATTTTCAAAGCTGATTTCTTTATCGTCAAAATAAAAAGAACCCTTATTAGAAATGGCGATCGTAACTTGTTTTTTGTCCAACACATCTTTAGAATCAGTGCTGTCTTTATCCACTTGGGGAATGCTGATAGGGAGCTTTGAAGTTTGCACAAAAGACGCTGTTGTAAGCACGATCACTAGCAACACAAGCATGATGTCAATGAAAGGCACCACATTCATGGATTCTACTTTTTTCACCGCTTAATCCTTAGCTTTGTTGTAAATCTCATGGGATTGCGTGTCAACCGGGTGGTGGAAAATATCCCATTTAGTGACTAAAATCTCGCTTTTTCTCACTAGCAAGTTATAAATCACAATCGCAGGGATCGCCACCAATAACCCCATGCCAGTCGCTTTTAAAGCAAGGGCTAAATTAGTCATGATCGCTTTAGTGTCAATGCCAGAAGCGGAGCCTAAATCCATAAAAGTGAGCATGATCCCCATAACCGTTCCTAAAAGACCGATATAAGGGGCGTTAGAGCCAATCGTGGCCACTAAAGTCAATCGTTTGTGTAAGGCCAGTTCTAATTTACGCTTGTCTGTGTAGTCATCCACACGAAGAGTGGCAAAAAACCATAACCTTTCTATTGCGATCGCTATAACGATAACAGAGAGAAAGATCAAAAACCCTATAACCCCATAATCTACCATTTCTTTCATTATTATCCTTTAAAGTGGTGTTTTAAATCAGCAAGAATTTCTTTATTGAGCGCTTTTTCTTTGAGACTTTGTCTTTTGTCGTGCAATCTTTTTCCTTTCACTAAAGCAATTTGGATTTTAGCTCTATTTCTTTGGTTAAAATACAATTTCAATCCCACGATACTCAAGCGTTCTTTAGACGCTTCAATCTGCCATTTCAATAATTGCTTTTTGTGTAAAAGCAACTTACGCTCTCGCCTTTCATTGGGCTTGTAATACGCATGGATTGTATCTAAATATGATATATGAACACCAAATAAAAAAGCTTCTCCTTTGATTATTTTAACAAAATTATCTTTTAAATTCACCCTAGTTTGCCTCAAAGCCTTCACTTCAGAGCCTAAAAGCACTAATCCTGCTTCTAAAGTTTCCAAAATTTCATAGTCAAAATAGGCTTTTTTATTGCTGGCAATGAGCTTCATTCGCCCCCTTTTAACGCAGGCTTTAGCCTAAAAAACGCGCTCCCGCTCCCGCTAAAAAACCACTCCTTGCCTAATTCGCTTTCTATATCTCTTAAGGCTTGGTTAGTGAGTAAAGCCGGCTTTAAAAGATCGTTTAATCCGTTTCTATCATAAGTCTTTAGGCATTCCAAACTCGGCTTTTTAAGCCATTCTTTAGCTTGAGAAAAACAAGTTTCAGGTTTATAGGCTTGATAAACGGCTTTGGTGCTGCAAAAAACATGATTTGGCACATAGATTTCTAGGCGATTTTCTAAAGGCTCTTCTTCAAAATTTTCAATGACTTCGCCATAAGAAGTAGCGTTAGCGCTTTTGTATTGCGAGATGAAAAAATTGGTGTCCGCACCCATTAAAGATCCCATGCTATAAAGCTCTTCTAAACTCAAACGCCAGTCAAAAATCTGATTCAGATGATACAATAGCCCCCCAGCATCAGCACTCCCACCGCCTAATCCGGCTTGAGTGGGGATGTTTTTTTCCACTTCAATCGCTAGGGTGTCTAGGGATTTGATGGCAGAATGAGAGAAATTTTTTGATTTTAAAAAATTTTTTAAAATTTGGAGGGCTTTAAAGAGCGAGTTTTCTTCTAAGGGGCAGTTAAAATCCCCTTTTAACGAAAAGGAAAGCGCGCTTTTGACGCTAATAATATCCTTTAGCTTATCTTTGACTAAACACATGCGAGAAATGAGCTTATGGTAAGCCCCTTCTTTGTGAAGGATCTTTAAAAAAATATTGACTTTAGGATAAACCTCAAAAGCATGCATCAAGGCTTAATGACCTTTTTGATGTTTTCTAACAAGCTTTCATCTACGCACACAGAAGCTTTTTGGTTTTCGCTCACAATGGCCTCTTTGAGTTCAGTGCGCAAAATAAGGGTGCTTTCAGGGGCTTCAAACCCTAAACGCACACTCCCTCTGTCTATGGAAATGACTTTAATGTGGATGTTATCATCAATGACAATCCCCTCATTAACTTTGCGGCTGAGTATGAGCATGTCTAATCTCTTATTCCTTATAGGGAAGAGCTAAACACAACGCTCTCTATAATATCGCCTTGTTTGATTTTATCCAAAACGCTAAGGCTTTCTGCGTTTTTGATTTTGCCAAACACGGTGTGCTCGCCATCTAGATGAGGCAAATCCACAAAACACAAGAAAAATTGACTCCCCCCTGTGTCTCTTCCGGCATGCGCCATAGAGAGTGAGCCTCTTTTGTGCTTGTTGGGGTTATGGGCCACTTCGCATTTAATACGGTGTCCTGGCCCGCCCGTGCCTGTGCCATAAGGGCAACCTCCTTGAGCCACAAAGCCTGCGATCACACGATGGAAATTAAGCCCATCATAAAAACCCTTTTTAGCTAGAGCTACAAAGTTACTCACCGCTTGGGGCGCGTCTTTGTAAAAAAGCTCTAGAGCGATATTGCCTTTATTGGTTTTGATCGTGGCGTAAGCGGTTTTTGCAAGCTCTTCTTCTTTAATATCATAAGTTTTAATTGGATCCATCATAAACCTTTGCGATAAGCTTTTGTCATTCAAATGCTCTATTATAGCAACAAATTAAAACAAATGGTATTTTAGCCGATAGTGTTGTAGGATACTTTTGAAATTTAAGCGGTAAGTTGGATAATGGTGCGTTGGCATAAAAGATTGGCGGTTGGTTGTTGTATCGTTTTATTTTCATGCATGATGAACGCTAATAGCATTCAAATCGTTAGAGACGATCCGCCCCTTGATCCAACGCTCCCTGCATGGGTTTATTCTGTTGCGTTATTGAAAGTGTATTTTAGCGATGGGACTTATAAAGAAGGCTATGCGACTTTGCTCAAAAACGGGCGTTATATCGCTTCTTCTGAAACGCTTTATTCTAACGGCTTATACCCTAAAACGATTTTAGCCAAAATGCAAGACAGCAGCGCTAAAGAGCTGATTTGTATAGCCAGCTTGCGCCTTGAAGCGATGGATAGGAATCAAGGGCTTTCGCTTTTAAAAACCGCCGATTTTAGAGACGATTATTGCCATAAAAGAGAAGAGAGCTATTATCATGCAAGGATTTACACAAAATACGCTCAAACTTTTCATTCAAATCCTTATACCCATCAAAAAACACCCAATTCCGATCTCTACTACCCAGCGTTAAATGAGGGGAATTCTTTTTCTATACAGATAACGGGCATTTCTGTGGCTGAACTTTTGAAATCTAAAAAATTTCTTTCGCTTGATGCTTCTTTTAAAAAGGGGAGTGCGTTGTGGGGAGGGAGGCCTTATTTTAGCGAAGTGGGGGAGTTTATGGGAATGGCTAGCAGCACTTTAGAAAACCACGAAAGTTTAGTGATTATCCCTAAAGAAAAGATCGTAAAATTTTTAAGTACTCTAAAAAATCAAAATATTTTCCCAAACATTCCCTAAATTTAAGCAAACCTTAAGCTTTCTATGACTATACTTTCATTTCCTTGTTTCAGTAAGGGCTTTTAAAAAGCCGCTTGATACCTTACAAGGATAGCTGTTTAAAGCAAACGATCTTTGAAAACTAAGCAAATTGATAGAAGTTCTTTTTAAAGGGATATTCTAAAATGATTGTAAGGATGACTTATTATAAAGAGTGAGAGTTTCAATGACTTTTATTCTTGTATAAGAAATCCTTATCCAAACCAGTGCCAGTCAATATTATTGATTGTATTATTATGATTGATGGTTAATTGGCATGAGAGTATTTACTAGGTTAGCGTTTAGCTAAACCTTTTTAAAAAGTTTCTTTCTGTTTTGTTGTTGTAATACTTAAGAACACAACCCGTTTTATTCAATAATCAAATAAAACGAGTTCTTGTGATACGCTAAAGCTGTTGTTAGGAATAACAACAGCCTATCAAAAAACAAAAGAGCTTTAGGACAAACACTTTTATGGAGAGTTTGATCCTGGCTCAGAGTGAACGCTGGCGGCGTGCCTAATACATGCAAGTCGAACGATGAAGCTTCTAGCTTGCTAGAGTGCTGATTAGTGGCGCACGGGTGAGTAACGCATAGGTCATGTGCCTCTTAGTTTGGGATAGCCATTGGAAACGATGATTAATACCAGATACTCCCTACGGGGGAAAGATTTATCGCTAAGAGATCAGCCTATGTCCTATCAGCTTGTTGGTAAGGTAATGGCTTACCAAGGCTATGACGGGTATCCGGCCTGAGAGGGTGAACGGACACACTGGAACTGAGACACGGTCCAGACTCCTACGGGAGGCAGCAGTAGGGAATATTGCTCAATGGGGGAAACCCTGAAGCAGCAACGCCGCGTGGAGGATGAAGGTTTTAGGATTGTAAACTCCTTTTGTTAGAGAAGATAATGACGGTATCTAACGAATAAGCACCGGCTAACTCCGTGCCAGCAGCCGCGGTAATACGGAGGGTGCAAGCGTTACTCGGAATCACTGGGCGTAAAGAGCGCGTAGGCGGGATAGTCAGTCAGGTGTGAAATCCTATGGCTTAACCATAGAACTGCATTTGAAACTACTATTCTAGAGTGTGGGAGAGGTAGGTGGAATTCTTGGTGTAGGGGTAAAATCCGTAGAGATCAAGAGGAATACTCATTGCGAAGGCGACCTGCTGGAACATTACTGACGCTGATTGCGCGAAAGCGTGGGGAGCAAACAGGATTAGATACCCTGGTAGTCCACGCCCTAAACGATGGATGCTAGTTGTTGGAGGGCTTAGTCTCTCCAGTAATGCAGCTAACGCATTAAGCATCCCGCCTGGGGAGTACGGTCGCAAGATTAAAACTCAAAGGAATAGACGGGGACCCGCACAAGCGGTGGAGCATGTGGTTTAATTCGAAGATACACGAAGAACCTTACCTAGGCTTGACATTGAGAGAATCCGCTAGAAATAGTGGAGTGTCTGGCTTGCTAGACCTTGAAAACAGGTGCTGCACGGCTGTCGTCAGCTCGTGTCGTGAGATGTTGGGTTAAGTCCCGCAACGAGCGCAACCCCCTTTCTTAGTTGCTAACAGGTCATGCTGAGAACTCTAAGGATACTGCCTCCGTAAGGAGGAGGAAGGTGGGGACGACGTCAAGTCATCATGGCCCTTACGCCTAGGGCTACACACGTGCTACAATGGGGTGCACAAAGAGAAGCAATACTGCGAAGTGGAGCCAATCTTCAAAACACCTCTCAGTTCGGATTGTAGGCTGCAACTCGCCTGCATGAAGCTGGAATCGCTAGTAATCGCAAATCAGCCATGTTGCGGTGAATACGTTCCCGGGTCTTGTACTCACCGCCCGTCACACCATGGGAGTTGTGTTTGCCTTAAGTCAGGATGCTAAATTAGCTACTGCCCACGGCACACACAGCGACTGGGGTGAAGTCGTAACAAGGTAACCGTAGGTGAACCTGCGGTTGGATCACCTCCTTTCTAGAGAAAAGCTTTTAACATTCGCTTGTTAAAAGCCAAAGAGTATTACCTGACAAAAGAACTTCTTGTTGCTTAGTTTTGAAAGATTGGGCTTATTCTTTCTTTTTTTTTACTTCTTGATTGTTTTTAATATTTGCTTGCTTATTGTTTGTTATTTCTTAATGCTTATATTTTTAGTTGTTAGTGTCTTTATATTTAATGTTTAATGTGTTTAGTTTGCTTGTGTTGGTTTTTTAAAAAAGAATCGTTAAAATTTTTTCATAAAACCCCTTGACTCCAATGTTGAGTTTAGATACAATAGTTGAACTTGGTGTTTGGGACTACTGTCGTGTATTCGGCTTGTCTCCTGCTCCTAGGCGCTAAAAGCGAAATTTAACCATAGGAGTTTTCTCAAATGATAAGATTGCATTTAGCAACATTAACAATTCAAACGAATTTGTTTCATGTGGTGGATTTGTTCAATTTGCCGATAAGCAAGGTTTGGATTGTCCGCTCTATAAACTTTATTCTAAAATTCTAAAAAAAGGAAAATAGATGAATAGCTATCGAAAACTAAAAGCCGAAAATACAATGCTTAAAGCTGAAAACCAAGAGCTTAAAGGTAAGATAGAAAAGCTTGAAAAAGAAGTTTCTAGGCTCAATGATAATGTTGAAAGAATGTGTGATTTGCTTCTAGAAAAGATGGATACCCCAAACCAAAAATTTATATATTATAAAGGAGATGATAATAATTCTGTTGGGAAACTTGTTGGCATTGACTCTAAAAGAGAGAGATCTTCCATGCTTTATCCCTATGTGGTGGAGTAGATAGATATAGGGGGTTTAAAATATCTCAATAGCAGTGTCATTTTTGTTCAAATTCGGAAATTTGGACACTGTTATTTTAAATTGAACATGGTTTTAATTTTATTTTAGAGATAGCTTAAGCTCTCATCAAGAAGCCTTAAGTTACTAGGCATGCGGTATTAAATAAACATACAATTAGATTTCTCAAAGCTTGATTTAGAGAAACGGCTTAGTATTATTTAAATAGATATTTAGTTTTTAAAACAACAAAAACTACTCATAAATCAACCATTTAATAAGTAATAAGATTATCAAACCAATTCAAAAATATTAGTGTTTGGTGTTAGTAAGTTATAAAGTCTCACTATAGTGTAAAGCATTCAAAAAAAAATGAGTTTGCAAAAGGAATAAACCCTATCAATAGGACAGAAAGTTTTTGGGATTTCTCAAAAATTAGTTTGAGTGCGTTTAAAGAGATAGATAAATCAACCATTTACTCCATTTAGAAGAGCGTGAGTTTAGGTAAAACTTGTATCAAGTTTTATGGGAATGGATATGGAAAGTGGTGGGATTATTTTGCGATACCCTAAATCCTAAAACGCTTTAAAAGTTGTCGTTTGATTAGAATCAGGCTCTTTTATAGCTAACGCTTCATAAAACAGAATCAAAAACAAAACCATAGACCACCAAACAAAGACCTAACACCCAATAGGGGAAAAGGCTACGCGAACGCATGGCAGATAAGAATTGCGTTAATTGGCAAGTTTGATGAGCAGGAAAGACTTCAAATAACCTTTCATCGGTTTTAAGCCTGTTTTCTATCAGCCATTGGTATTGCTCCCTGAATAATTTTTCTTGCATGAGATAATAAGCGTCTAAAAGATAAAAGCATGCCAACAACACCCCTAAAACGCATAACCCATAAAGATGAGAGATCGCCTCTATTTTGAGGGATAAAACACCCACAGCGAGTGCGAGTGTCCATTTCTTGCACTCCAAAGAATTTTGTGCCATTCTGTTGATAACGCCCTGCAAGATTTTAAGCTCTTCTATAAGGATTTTTGCTCTGTCTTTTGGAGTATTTTCCATGTTTGATATTCATCTGTCAAAGTTAAAAGTCCAAGCGCCTTTGTCGGTTTTGACTCCAACTTCTATGAGATTTTGACACTTATAATGCGCTGTGAAACTTTCTCCAAATTTTAAATACACTGATAAGGTGTTTTTCTTGCTTTCTAAATCTTTAATGATTTTTTCCATTTTGTCAATACCTTGCGTCGCTTCAGTGAGTTCGACTTGATTGGCTTTGATAGACTTTTCTTCAGAACTAATCATCTTGTCAGTAATTTCTTTGGCATGCCTTGGGATAGCCTCTTTCAAATAGGCGAAATAAAATTTCCCTACGCTAGGCCACATGGATTTTAGTTTAGCAAGGCTTTGGAGACCTTTTTTTGATATCTTATCTTCATTTAAAAAGCCATCGGCTGAATTGCCATTATTATCAACAATACTATCTATTAATTTTTTGAGTTCTTTAAGGTTGATATAGGGGTAGTCTTTGGGGTTTTTAGTGTATTCAATAGTGTTTCTTATATCGTTTAGAATAATCAATAGCTTCAAATCTGGCACCTCTGATTCATATTTATAGCTATCAAGGTTATCAAGCATTCTCTTAACAACATATATTGGGTTATCATCTTTTGTATATTTATAATCATGGCCACTAACGAATAGTCCTTCATTTTCTAACAATTTATCAAGATTATTGGATTGTTGCACATGCTGTGTGAGTTCTTCTAAATCTTTTTGAAGTCTTGCGATTTTTGCTTGGTGGTTTTTAATCGCTTTTTCTTTTTCTGATGCAAACAGGTATGTATTGGCTGTTTCTTGTATTAACTTTACCAAGAAATTTTTATCATGCTCGCAATTCCCACGATTGAGCTTCAAGTCTTGGATTTCTATGTTGTCGGTTTTAGAAATGATTTTCAAGGTAGAATTGAAGCTATTTTTTTCAATCCCAACTAGTGGTTCGCCACTGTCGCCCCCACAGCCTGCTAAATATAACGCCAAACAGCTCGCACCCAGTAATTTTTGATAAGTTTTAAAAAACATGCTTGTTCCTATGAATTGATTTGTTGCGATAGTTTTTTAAGGGTTATAGTCTCAAAACTTTCTAAAAATGGCGATATATCATGAAAGACTTGCATGCTTTCCATCATTGGAATTGGGCGACTCTCACTAATAGAATGAGCGATTCTTAATTCTTCATAAATCCATACAGAATAAGTGATTTGTGATAGCCCTTGATTGGAAACGCTGTTCTTACTCTGTAAGAACACGAAATAGGGGCATTTTTCAATCATATCTTGTAAAGATTCTCTGAGAATGAGCGTGAAAGCGTCTTCAATCTTGCTTATATCATCGTATCTTGCTAATTTGTTTAAGACATCGTCTTTATAATCCCAAAAAAGCGAATCGATAAACACTTTGCGTTTTGTTTGGCTTTCCAAATAGTCTTTAACCTCTAAAGCCTTATTCCTATCTGCATGCGAGTGCGAGAGGAACACTTGAGCGTTTTTTAACTGCGGTTTGAACGGGCTAAAAAAGGCTTCTTTGATTTCATTGCGTTTTAAAACGATGTTGTCGTTAGAATATGGGGCGTTTTTAATGAGTTCGTGAATCTTTTCAGCCGCTTCATTAATTTGATGGGCTTGGTTGTTAAAAGAGCGTGCAATGGGTTTTAACATAATTTGATTTT
Organism: Helicobacter pylori oki112; assembly: GCF_000600085.1. Taxonomy (NCBI): domain Bacteria; kingdom Pseudomonadati; phylum Campylobacterota; class Epsilonproteobacteria; order Campylobacterales; family Helicobacteraceae; genus Helicobacter; species Helicobacter pylori. The sequence goes on along the minus strand of NZ_CP006821.1, from coordinate 1,453,348 downwards.
TACTACTATCTAAATCAACCTTAAAAGCTTTTATGGTTTTTTTAATGTTTTCACTCATTCTAAACATTTATAAATTATAAATACGATTTTTAGTTCCCTTTAAAATCCTTTGATTATAGTAGACTTAGACTTAGCTTAAGAGCGCTTGAATTTTGGGGTGTTAGGGGCTGTTGGAATAGCTAAAAATCACCGCTAAAAAAAGCCTTTTTACAAACGAAAAAGGGCGTATAAAATTACAATGACCTTAAAAAGCGCAAAAAAACAACAAATGCAATCTAAAAAACCTCTTCGCACGCCTTCTTGTCTTTATGGAGTAAGCATTCTTTTTGCAACTCTATAAAACGCTTTTTCCTTTCTTCTTCGGTCATATTGTTAGGCTTTTCAATGGGGTGTGGAAGAGGGCGTGAAAGCTTTGAAGTGGGGGTGAATTTGGGTGCATACCCCAGTTTATTGACTGCATAAAAGCCTAAAGCAGCGATTAAAATAAAAATCCAATCTGTTTTTCTGATCTTGGGGCAAAATTTACACGCCATGATTTAATCCTTAAAACATTTGAAGTATAATACACTCTTATGGTCAAATATTAAGTTTAGGAAAAGCTGCATGTGGAGTTTCATTCAAAAAATCTTTAAGGCTTTAATCATTATGCCTTTAGATTTTATCACGAAGTATTTCAAATCGTTTGTGCTGTTATTGATTGTATTAGTCTTTTTTAGTGCTAAAGAAAGCACGCCAAGCGTCCCGCCCAATCTCGCTAAACTCTATTTAAATGGGGCGATTTTTAGCACGGAGGATTTTGACAAAGAAGTGGATAAGATCTTAAAAACCCCTAGCATTAAGGGCGTTTTACTTTTGATTGATTCTCCTGGTGGGGCGGTATCAGCGAGCGTGGAATTGAGCGAAAAAATCGCTGATTTGAAGCAAAAAATGCCCGTTTTAGCGTATGCTAGGGGGATTATGGCGAGCGGGAGTTATTATGCGGGCATGCAAGCGAGCGAAGTTTATGCCTCTAAAGCGAGTTTGATAGGATCCATTGGGGTGATTTTTTCGGGCACGAATGTGGAAAATCTGCTCAATAAAGTCGGCGTAGCCACTCAAGGCGTGCATGCGGGCGAATATAAAGAAATAGGCACTTTCACCAGGGCATGGAAACCCAACGAAAAAGATTTTTTGCAAAATTTAGTCAATGAGCAATACCAAATGTTTGTGAATGATGTCGCTAAAGCCAGAAAATTAGACGCTAAGGATTATAAGGATTTTGCTGAAGGGAAGGTCTTTAGCGCTCAAAACGCTCTAAAATTAAAACTCATTGATAAAATCAGCACGATCAAACAAGCCCAAGATCGCTTAATGGAATTGAGTAAGGTTAAAAAAGCTTATTGGCTAGAAAAAAGCCCTATGGAACGCTTCATTGAAAAAGCCACGCAATCAGCGAGTAATATCATCACGCAAGCCTTTGGCTATCAATTATTAATGAGATGAAGATGTTAGAATTTATTTTAAAAATTCAAGCTAGAGACTCTAAAGGCTTGGTGAGCGCGATTAGCACCACTATCGCTAACAAGGGCTATAACATCGTCAAAAACGATGAATTTGTTGATCCCTTAAAACAGCGCTTTTTCATGCGGCTAAAAATCCAAAAAGAAATGAAGCCCTTGAATACTGAAATTAAAGAGCAAGAAGAGCGATCCTTAAAAACGGCTCTTTTTAAAGCCTTAGAAAACTTTAACGAGCTATTGATTGAAGTCATTTTAACGCATAAAAAAAATATTATTTTACTCGCTACTAAAGAGAGCCATTGCTTAGGGGATTTGCTTTTAAGGGTGTATGGAGGGGAATTGAACGCTCAAATTTTAGGCGTTATTTCTAATTACGAGATTTTACGCCCTTTAGTGGAAAAATTTGACATCCCTTATTTTTATGCGCCTTGTGTTGATCAAATTTTGCATGAAAAAGAAGTTTTGGCAATCATTAAAGACCTGGAATTAAAACACAAAGTGAGTGCGGATCTGCTCGTTTTAGCCAAATACATGCGTATTTTAAGCCATGATTTTACGAAGCGTTATGAAAATCAGATCTTAAATATCCATCATAGTTTCTTGCCCGCATTCATCGGGGCCAACCCTTACCAGCAAGCGTTTGAAAGGGGCGTGAAAGTCATTGGGGCCACGGCACATTTTGTGAATGAAAGCCTTGATGCTGGGCCAATTATCATACAAGACACTCTGCCCATTAACCACAATTACAGCGTGGAAAAAATGCGCCTAGCGGGTAAGGATATAGAAAAACTGGTTTTGGCTAGGGCTTTAAAACTCGTTTTAGAAGATCGGGTGTTTGTGCATGAAAACAAAACGGTGGTGTTTTGAATGCTTTTAGATTTCAGCAACCTCAATGAGGAACCCCTAAAATCTAGCGTAGCCAAAGCCTTTTTTGAAAACTTTGACTTTAGCGGAGATAAAATTGATTTTATCATCACTTACAGCCATAAGAACAAAGGCAAGCCTTTGTGGGTTGAGCCGATTTTATGGGCTGAGGGCAAAAAAGGTAAAAGCGAGCTTTTTAAATCTTTAACCCAACTCATTCTAACAATAGGTAAGTATAAGTTTTATACGCATTTCCCCCCACCATATTTAGGGGCGTTTGATGCGTTTAGTTTTCTTTTTGTGGAATATCACAAACTGGATTTTATTTTTACACGAAGCGATATAGATTTTTCTGTAACTCCAAGCAACCATAACACCGAGAGTTTTAAACACCTACTCAATGAGCTTACACCACTCTTAGAAAAAGAAGCTTTAATCTTTGATTATGAAACTCAAAATAAAGAACTCAAAGCCTTTATTAAAGATAATTTACTCTATTCTAAACGCTCTAAAATTCCTGTAGATAAGAATAATTTCGTGCATGCGTATTTCAAATGGGTAGAACATGTTAAGCCTAGCATTTCTATTGAGTGGCAACAGGCTAAAAAACAAGGCATTTTGGACGCTGATTTTTACTTAGCGGATTTATTAAGCGAGAGTAATGAGACCATTTTGGAAAGCCTTAACACCATTTTAAAAGTCAATCATTACAAATTCAATAAGAAGTTAAATAATTTTGGGGCGTTTAATTTTGATGAAACTTCATTTAACGACAAGCAAAAAGCCCACCAAACCTTTTGGAACATCTATGAACGACCGCCTAAAAGAGAATTTTGGGACTACATCATAGAAAGGCGTGATTTACTGGTTTCAAATGATATTAGAGAAAGAAAGGGGGCGTTTTTCACCCCTAAGATTTGGGTAGAAAAGAGCCAAGAATATTTAGCCAAAATCTTAGGGCAAGATTATCAAGATGAATACATCATTTGGGATTGTGCTGGGGGGACTGGTAATTTACTGAGTGGCTTAATTAACAAAGCGAATTTATATCTCTCTACTTTGGATAAAAGCGATGTGTCAATCGTGAAAGAACGCATTAAAAATGGAGCGAAGCTTTTAGAAAACCATGTCTTTCAATTTGACTTTTTAAACGATGACTTTTTCAGCGATAAAACGCCAAAAAGCTTGCAAGAAATCTTAAAAGACAAAGAGAAACGAAAAAGGCTCATTATCTATATCAATCCGCCGTATGCAGAAGCGGGTAATAAATCTAAGATGAGTGGCACAGGCGAACATAAAGCCAAAGTGGCACGAGACAATCTCATCTGTGAAAAATATAGAAATGAATTAGGCAAGGCTAATAATGAAGTTTTCGCTCAATTTTTCATGCGTATTTACAAAGAATTAAACGGCGTTATCCTTGCAAGTTTTTCAAAGTTGAAAAACTTGCAAGGATCTAATTTTAAAAAATTTAGAGAAGTCTTTAAAGCAGAGTTTAAGGGGGGCTTTATGGTGCCAGCAGACACTTTTGATAATGTGAAAGGGCAATTCCCTATTGGCTTTTTGGTGTGGGATACCGCTACCCCCCCCCTTAAAACCAACCAACGCGCTCAATTTAGAAGTGTTTGACTCGCTTGGCGAATTTTTGGGGTATAAAAATATACACTCGTGCAATAAGGTTCTATTTTTAGCAGACTATTTACAAAAGTTTCAGCCAACAAAAAAAGATACTATTCTTGGTTATTTAGATCCTGGTCGCAATAGCTTTCAACATCAAAATTTAGTCCATATTAGTGTTATTGACAAATCAGAACAATCGCATGTAAAATATTTTCCAATCATTACAACTACAATATTATTAGTGTCTGTATTCTTCTCTGTCCGCCATTGCATCAAAGCCACATGGCAAAACGATAGAGACCAGTTTTACGCCCCCTACAATGATGCATGGCAAGATGATAACGAGTTTAAAAACAACGCTCTTGCTTTCATGCTTTTTCACACACAAAACCGCATTACCAGCACTCAAGGGACAAACCACTTCATACCTTTTGATGAAGAAGAAGTTGGGGCTAAAGAAAGATACGCTAGTCATGTGTTACTAGACTTTTTAAAGGGTAAATTACAAGAACAAACACAGAATAACAATCTCTTTGAAACGCTAAACAAAGAAATTAAACCCCTAAAATTTAGCGAGAATGCTTTAAGTGTGTTTAACGCAGGGCGTGAAATTTATCGCTATTACCACGCCCAAGATTTCACTAAGAACGACTATAACGCTAATGTGAGCTTGTATGATATTAAAGAGTTTTTTCAAGGGCGTAACGCACAAGGCAAGTTAAACCCACCTATGAAAGCAAAAGATACTTATTACAAACAACTTTATGCTAACCTACAAGACGCTTTAAAAGACTTAGCTAAAGATCTACAGCCTAAAGTCTATGAATACGGGTTTTTAAGGGAGTAGTTTTTAAGACAAATAATCAAAAAGCTAGAGCAAGCGGTATTTTTTAAAAGCACTCTATGAGGGGATTTAGTTTATAGAGGGGAGAATTATTTCTATTCCCTTAAAAAAATAAGTTTTACAACAAAATGATCAACGCCCCAAAAGTCAAGGACAAACCCGCTTATAAAGGAAACCCCTAAGCTTTTAAACTCAGGGGAACGCTCTTAGAAAAATCAGCGTTTCACAGAAACGATCACTTTAAGCCCCAAAAAAGCAAACTCAAAGTATAATGATCTCCAAGAGCGTTTGTTATGTGGCTTTGACATAACATGCTCCTTTTAAGGTGATTTGCCCCATAATGCAACTATGGGGCGTGATGAGATTTTACAACAACCCCCCTTAAAACACCCCTAGATCGCACCAGATATGCAAGACAAAGTTTTTATGCCCCATTACGACCACTCAATTAATAAAGTTTATCTTTATTGGATAGAAAACAGAGCCATTTGACAATCATAAAAAAGAGGAATTTTAAAAGTTTAAAAATCTAATGGAGTTAAAAGGGTTAGTTTAAACGGATAGATCTACTAGATTAAAAGAAAGGGTTAAAAGCTAGGAGTAGCCCTAAGGCTGCCCCCACAAACGCCCCAATCAATATTGTTGGTTTTGTTGTTGCGCTTTTTGTTGTTGTTGTTGGTGTGCTTGTTGTTGTTGTTGGTGTTGAGCTTGTTGCTCTGCTTGTTGTTCGGCGTGTTGTTGCGCGTTATGGTGGTGGTGTTCGCCGCCATAGTAATGGTGGTGGTGTGCATGGTGATGGTGGTGGTGTTGGCTGTTAGCCTGTTGTTGTTGTTGTTCATGGTGTGCCATGATGACTCCTTTAATTGAAATTTAAATTCTAGCTCATCGGCTAGGATTTCATTTTATAATGCGAAATCTAACCAATTATTAACGAAAAAGATTTTAATACTAATTTTTAATACGAGCACCAATTTAAGCGCTTCTATTGTCAAAACTACCAACATCTTTGAATGAAAAAAGCTATAATAAAGAAGTTGCATTAAAAAGGAAAGACAAATCCCCTTTTTAAGGTATGATATGAGGAGTTTTAGAAGTGCTTCTTATGGTAGTAGCTAAAAAGTCTTTAGGACAGCATTTTTTAACGGACGAGTCGTTTTTAGACAGAATTGTTAATGCTTTGCCCCCTTTGAACCCATTGAAATTAGTTGAAATTGGCGTGGGGCTAGGGGATTTGACTCTTAAGTTGTTGGATCGCTATCCTTTAAAGACTTATGAGATAGATAGCAGTTTGTGCGAAAAAATGCGATCAAAACTAAAGGTGCAAAAAAAGCCTTTTGGGTTAGAATTAGTGGAAAAAGACGCTCTTTTTTTAAAAGAAGAAGAGCCTTATTTTTTGATCTCTAATTTGCCTTATTATATCGCTACCAGGCTTGTTTTAAACGCGCTCAAAGACCCTAAATGCAGGGGCTTATTGGTGATGACACAAAAGGAAGTGGCGCTCAAATTTTGCGCTAAAGATTCACAGAACGCCTTAAGCGTTTTAACTCAAGCAATAGGGAACGCTACCCTTTTGTTTGATGTGCCACCCAGCGCGTTTAGCCCGCCTCCAAAGGTGTTTTCTAGCGTGTTTGAAGTGATCAAAGAGCCGCTGAAAGAAAAGGCGTTGGCTTCATTACTCCAAGCGCCATTTTTTGAAGAAGCCCTGCAAAAAGGGTTTGAAACATTAGAAGATTTTTTGAAAGCCTGTTTCTCATCTCCCAGGAAGACGCTTTCAAACAATCTTAAAAAAAGCGTTTCTTATAGAGAAAAGCTTGATAAGGTGTTAGATTTTTTAGCGTTAGAAAACCAACCAACAAGCGTGAGAGCGTCTGAGATAAAAGATTATCTCAAGCTCTTAAATTATCTTTTAAAAGGCTAATGCCTTTTTAAAAAATTGAAAGGAATAATCGTTATGACTGATAACAACCATTATGAAAACAATGAAAACAGCAGTGAAAACTCAAAAGCTCATCATGAGGCGCGAGCTGGGGCGTTTGAGCGATTCACTAACCGCAAAAAGCATTTTAGAGAAAACGTGCAAAAAAATGCAGAGTCTTCAAACCATGAAACGCCTTCGCACCATAAAAAAGAGCGCCACCCCAACAAAAAACCAAACCACCACCACAAAGCTAAACACACCCCCCAAAAGACTAGAAATTACGCCCAAGAAGAATTGGATAGCAACAAAGTAGAGGGCGTTACGGAAATTTTGCATGTGAATGAGAGAGGGACTTTAGGCTTTCATAAGGAGTTAAAAAAGGGCGTTGAAGCCAATAACAAGATCCAAGTGGAGCATTTAAACCCGCATTATAAGATGAATCTAAACTCTAAAGCGAGCGTTAAAATCACGCCTTTAGGGGGCTTAGGCGAGATTGGGGGGAATATGATGGTCATTGAAACCCCAAAAAGCGCGATCGTGATTGATGCGGGCATGAGCTTCCCTAAAGAGGGGCTATTTGGTGTGGATATTTTAATCCCGGATTTTTCCTACTTGCACCAAATCAAGGACAAAATCGCTGGCATTATCATCACCCATGCCCATGAAGATCACATAGGGGCCACGCCTTATTTGTTTAAAGAGTTGCAATTCCCCCTTTATGGCACGCCTTTGAGTTTGGGGCTGATTGGGAGCAAGTTTGACGAACATGGTTTGAAAAAATACCGCTCGTATTTTAAAATCGTAGAAAAGCGTTGCCCCATTAGCGTGGGCGAATTTATCATTGAATGGATCCACATCACGCATTCTATCATTGACAGCAACGCTTTAGCGATCCAAACTAAAGCCGGAACGATCATCCACACCGGCGATTTTAAAATCGATCACACTCCGGTGGATAATTTGCCCACGGATTTGTATCGTTTAGCGCACTATGGCGAAAAGGGCGTGATGCTTCTTTTAAGCGATTCCACTAACTCCCATAAATCCGGAACCACGCCGAGTGAAAGCACCATAGCGCCGGCTTTTGACACCCTTTTTAAAGAAGCGCAAGGGAGGGTGATTATGAGCACCTTCTCTAGCAATATCCACCGGGTCTATCAAGCCATACAATACGGCATTAAATACAACCGCAAGATCGCTGTGATCGGGCGCTCTATGGAAAAAAACCTAGACATCGCCAGAGAATTAGGCTATATCCATTTGCCTTATCAATCCTTTATTGAAGCCAATGAAGTCGCTAAATACCCGGATAATGAAGTCTTAATCGTAACGACCGGCTCACAAGGCGAAACCATGAGCGCGCTTTATCGCATGGCGACTGATGAGCACCGCCACATTTCTATCAAACCCAACGATTTAGTCATTATCTCTGCTAAAGCCATTCCTGGCAATGAAGCGAGCGTTTCAGCGGTGTTGAATTTTTTGATCAAAAAAGAAGCTAAAGTGGCTTATCAAGAATTTGACAATATCCATGTGAGCGGGCATGCCGCCCAAGAAGAGCAAAAGCTCATGTTAAGACTCATTAAGCCTAAGTTTTTCTTACCCGTGCATGGTGAATACAACCATGTTGCGCGCCACAAGCAAACCGCTATTTCTTGCGGGGTGCCTGAAAAAAATATCTATTTAATGGAAGATGGCGATCAAGTGGAAGTTGGCCCTGCGTTCATTAAAAAAGTCGGCACGATTAAAAGCGGGAAAAGCTATGTGGATAACCAAAGCAATTTGAGTATTGATACAAGCATCGTGCAACAAAGAGAAGAAGTCGCTAGCTTGGGGGTGTTTGTGGCTACGATTTTTGTGAATAAAAACAAGCAAGCACTTTTAGAAAGCTCTCAATTTTCCAGTTTAGGGCTTGTGGGCTTTAAAGATGAAAAGCATTTGATGAAAGAAATTCAAGGGGGATTAGAGGTGTTATTAAAATCCAGCAACGCCGAAATTTTGAATAACCCTAAAAAATTAGAAGATCACACTCGTAATTTCATCAGAAAAGCACTCTTTAAAAAGTTTAGAAAATACCCGGCTATTATTTGTCATGTCCATGCTACCTGATTACAACGCTATCGCCGTGCAAGTCTTAAAAGATGAAGCGAGTGCACTTTTAGAAAGCGTTAAACAATTCCAAGAACCTAACGATTTAGAAGCGATTGTCAAGCTCATTTTAAAAAGCCAAGAAAAAGGGGGTAAGCTTGTGATAGTGGGCGTGGGTAAGAGCGCTTTAGTGGCGCAAAAAATCGCGGCTTCCATGCTAAGCACCGGTAACAGGAGCGTGTTTTTACACCCTACAGAAGCCATGCATGGGGATTTGGGCATGGTGGAAAAAAACGATGTGATCTTAATGATTAGCTATGGAGGCGAGTCTTTAGAATTATTGAATCTAGTGAGCCATTTAAAACGCTTAAGCCATAAAATCATCACTTTCACTAAAAGCCCTAATAGTTCGCTCTCCAAACTTGGCGATTATTATTTGAGCTTGAAAATTAAAAAAGAAGCTTGCCCGATTAACACCGCTCCAACGACTTCTACTACCCTAACTCTAGCCTTAGGCGATGTTTTAATGGCATGCTTGATGCGAGCGAAAAACTTCAGCCAAGAAGATTTTGCTTCCTTTCATCCGGGCGGGCTTTTAGGCAAAAAACTTTTTGTCAAGGTTAAAGACTTATTGCAAACCACGAACCTCCCCCTAATCGCTCCTAATACAAGTTTTAAAGACGCGCTCATAGAAATGAGTGAAAAACGCTTGGGCAGCGCGATTTTAGTCAATGAGGCTAACGAGCTTGTGGGGGTGTTAAGCGATGGCGATGTCCGTAGGGCACTATTAAAAGGGCTTAGCTTGGAGAGCGAGGTGAGGCATTTTGCCACTTTAAAACCTAAAAGCTTTAAGAATTTAGACGCTCTTCTTTTAGAAGCGTTAGAATTTTTAGAGCGCCATAAGATCCAGCTTTTAGTGTGCGTAGATGATCATAATAAGGTTTTAGGGGTTTTGCACTTGCACCAACTTTTAGAATTAGGGCTTAAAGCATGAAAGCTAGCATTTATGATTTCACTTTAGATGAATTGAGTCAACTTTTAAAACCGAGTTTTAGGGCTAAACAGCTTTATTTGTGGCTCTATGCGAAGTATAAAACAAGCTTTAAAGACATGCAAAATAATTTTTCAAAAGATTTTATCGCTTATTTGGAGCGAGAATTTACTTTGCGCACGATAGAAATCACGCATGTGAGGGAGAGCGTTGATGGCTCTAAAAAATACCTTTTTAAATCTTTAAGAGACAACCACACTTTTGAAGCGGTGTTGTTGAAAATGAAGGATAAAAAGATTGACGAAGAGACGAACGCTATTTTAGAGGGGGAAAAATACACCGTGTGCGTGTCTTGTCAAATAGGCTGTCAAGTGGGTTGCGCGTTTTGTTTCACTCAAAAAGGCGGTTTTGTTAGGGATCTCAAAGCGAGCGAAATTATCCAGCAAGCCCTACTCATTAAAGAAGACAATAACCTCCCCATTGAAAAAGCGCTCAATATTGTTTTTATGGGAATGGGCGAGCCTTTGAACAATTTAGATGAGGTGTGTAAAGCGGTTGAGATTTTCAATACCGGCATGCAAATTTCGCCTAAAAGAATCACGATTTCCACGAGTGGCGTGGCCGATAAAATCCCCATTTTAGCGGGCAAAAATTTAGGCGTGCAATTAGCCATATCCTTACACGCCGTAGATGACAAAACGCGCTCATCTTTAATGCCCTTGAATAAAAAATACAACATTGAATGCGTTTTGAATGAAGTGAGGAAATGGCCTTTAGAACAGCGCAAAAGAGTGATGTTTGAATACCTTTTGATTAAAGATCTAAACGATGGCCTGGATTGCGCTAAAAAACTTTTAAAACTTTTAAACGGCATTAAATCCAAAGTGAATTTGATTTTATTCAACCCGCATGAAGGCTCTAAGTTTGAACGCCCTAGCTTAGAGAGCGCTAGAATGTTTGCGGATTTTTTAAACTCCAAAGGCTTATTATGCACCATTAGAGAGTCTAAAGCCTTGGATATTGAAGCAGCTTGCGGGCAATTGAGAGAGAAAAAACTCTCTCAGCAAATTTGAAAACTCTTTTTTGTGGTGTTTGTCTTTTTTCTAATGGGAGGTGTTGGTTTTAGTCAAGCGATAATTCAAAATTTAGGGAATATGGATTAAAAATTAGTGCTAAATTTTCTTTCATTAACAATTAATTAGATTTTATATTGTAGAATAAAATCCTAGCCAGTGAGCTAGAATTTAAATTTTTAATCAAAGGAGTCATCATGGCACACCATGAAGAACAACACGGCGGGCATCACCACCATCACCACCACACACACCACCACCACTATCATGGCGGTGAACACCACCATCACCACCACAGCTCTCATCATGAAGAAGGTTGTTGCAGCACTAGCGATAGTCATCATCAAGAAGAAGGTTGCTGCCACGGGCATCACGAGTAATATCGGTGTGGCTAGGGGCAACTTGACTAGGGTTGTCTCTGGTTTTGACTTTAAGATACAATCATTCAAATCTAACCCATTCTAATCAAACCCATTAAATCCAATCAAACCAACACGCTTGATTTTTATCGTTACAAACGCTCATTAATGCCTATAAAAAGTAATTTCTTATCCAATAATATTGTTAAGACTTTTAATTTAAGCTTCAATGTTTTACAATATTCAAAATATTAAAACAATTTTTCAATCAAGGAAAGGGTATGCAAGTTACCCCCCCCATTTTTTAAAAACCAAATTTTTATTTTTGGCTTTTTATTCTGTGCTAGGGTTTAATCTTAGCCACGCTATAGATGAGAGCGGGCTTAATGAACTCGTTGGAAAGAAGGTTCAAGAAGCTTTAGCGAAAGAAAAAGCTAAGGCTAAACATCAAAGAGTGGATAAAAGTGCTTTTTTTGCCGGTCTTGGCTATAGCGGGATGTTTTCATGGAATTTAGCTTATAAAGATAGTTTTGTTTTGCTGCCTCACTTCTTGGGTGGAAGACCCTTAGAAAGAAAAGATCCCAGCACAATCTTAAACGGCTTTAATTTTAAGGTGGGGTATCAGTATATCGCTCCTGTTAAGATTAAAAAAATGGGTTTTGGCGTTAGGGGAGGGTTCCAATATTCCTATAAAGCGGGCAATTACATGGAAAAAGATAAATACCAACAATCATTATTTGGAGTGATACCCATAGACACAATAAGTCCTGTTTCTTTTTTTAATGGTGGTATGATAACAATGTCAACTTACAGCTTTTTGTTAGATTTTTTACACAATGTGTATGAAAATGAGAAGTTTTTCATCGGTTATTTTATAGGGGCTAGGCTAGGGGGTGAGAGCGTAACAGCCAATGTTCTTAAAGATTTTGGTGATATATTAGTGCAATTGGCGCAATTTCAGGGCTATGGTTCGTTAGGGCTAAGAATGGGCGATAAGCGCCACACGCTAGAATTGAGCGCGAGCGTTCATGGCGACGCTCCTAGTTGTTCTTTAAAGAAGCTAAAGACTTGCGAAAGTGCTAGGGTTTTACAAGCAAAAATCCCTAGGGGCATTTTTGAAAGCTATGTTACTTGGAGCACGGATTATGTTTATCGTTTTTAAAAGTTTTTAAAAAATTAATGGCTTTGTTCCAATTGAATAGGGGTAATAAAATCTAAAAAATGCTTAAAGCGTTTTTTACAATCTGATCATAAAGAGCTTACGAAAAGCGAGCGATCACTTCATGCTTTATTGTTCCAACCCCCATGCGTCTTTAAAGGAAGCGTTTTTAAGCTTTAAATTCAAGCTCCCCTCAATCCACTTGGCGTTAGCCCCCTTTTGGTTATTGTCAAATAAAAACACCCCTAAAAAGCCTCTAGGGGTTTTAATCAGGCTCAATTCCACGCTAGGAAGAATGATTTTGCTATCAGGTTTGACTTCAAAGGCTAGGAAAAAGGGGCGGTTGTTTTTGAAATCATAGCCATTTTTGGTGTATGAATAGCCAGGAGCGCTCTGCAAGATGCCTTTTTGAGTTTCCACGCTAAAAGAATCCAAGTAGTAAAACCCAGGCTCTAGCTTGAACGATTGGGGTTTGGCTAAAGCGTAGCGGTTTTTCCATAAGAGCATGAAGCGCTCACTCCCTAGCATGAATAAAGGCCCCCTAGGGTCTTTGAGCTTTGCTTTAGGGTTTTTTTTAAGCGCTTCATTGTGTTTGGCGACAACTTCTCTATCCACTTTGCGCCAATAAGTGCGCACGCTTTGGCCTTGATGAGCGATATAAAGATTCACTAAACCAGAATGATGGCCTTTAGGGGGCAAGCAAGAGGCTAATAAAAGAGCGGCTAACAAACTTACGATTTGAAACTTCAAACAAATTCCTTAAAAAGAGTGGTGGCTGAATGCTAACATGCTAAAACTAAAACCCTTATAAGTTATGGATAAAAACTTAAAGAATAGGGTAAAATAAACGCATGCGAATAGACAAATTTTTACAATCAGTGGGTTTAGTGAAGCGACGCGTTTTAGCGACAGATATGTGCAATGTGGGGGCGGTGTGGCTCAATGGGAGTTGTGCTAAGGCTAGTAAAGAAGTGAAAGCGGGCGATGCGATTAGCTTGCATTATTTAAAAGGGATAGAAGAATACACGATTTTACAAATCCCTACTTTAAAAAATGTGCCACGAAAAGACACGCACCTTTATATCGCTCCTAAAACAAAAGAGTCATAATAAAAGATCAATAAAAGACCAAGGATCAATCAATGAAAGAATACAAAGACACCCTAAACTTAAACACAACCACCTTTTCTATGAAAGGGAATTTGAGCGTTAATGAGCCTAAGACTTACGCTAAATGGCAAGAGCAACAAGCGTTTAAACGCATGCAGAATAGGAAAGATAACCATGGGGATTTCACTTTGCATGACGGGCCGCCTTATGCGAACGGGCATTTGCATTTAGGGCATGCCTTAAATAAAATTTTAAAAGACATTGTCGTTAAAAGAGAATATTTTAAAGGGAAGAAAATCTATTACACGCCCGGTTGGGATTGCCATGGCTTGCCCATTGAGCAGCAAATTTTAGAGCAATTAGAAAAAGAAAAAACAAGCCTAGAAAACCCCACGCTATTTAGAGAAAAGTGCCGAGATCATGCGAAAAAGTTTTTAGAAATCCAAAAGAATGAATTTTTGCAATTAGGCGTTTTGGGGGATTTTGAAGATCCTTATAAAACCATGGACTTTAAATTTGAAGCGAGCATTTATAGGGCTTTAGTGGAAGTGGCTAAAAAAGGGCTTTTGAAAGAGCGCCATAAACCTATTTATTGGAGTTATGCGTGCGAGAGCGCTTTAGCGGAAGCTGAAGTGGAATACAAGATAAAAAAATCGCCCTCCATTTTCGTGGCGTTTGGTTTGAAAAAGGAGAGTTTAGAAAAATTAAAAGTCAAAAAAGCGAGCTTGGTGATTTGGACGACCACGCCTTGGACTTTGTATGCGAATGTGGCGATCGCTTTGAAAAAAGACGCTATCTATGCGCTCACGAAAAAAGGCTATTTAGTCGCTAAAGCCTTGCATGAAAAGTTAGCCGCTTTAGGGGTGGTGGATAGTGAGATCGCACATGAATTCAATTCCAATGATTTAGAATACTTGAAGGCGCTCAATCCTTTAAACCAACGAGATTCCCTAATCACTCTAGGAGAGCATGTCGGTTTAGAAGATGGCACAGGAGCCGTGCATACCGCGCCTGGGCATGGTGAAGAGGACTACTATTTAGGCTTAAAATACAATTTAGAAGTGTTAATGTCTGTAGATGAAAAGGGTTGCTATGATGAGGGCATTATCCACAATCAATTATTAGATGAAAGCTATCTGGGCGAGCATGTTTTTAAGGCTCAAAAACGCATCATAGAGCAATTGGGCGATTCTTTATTGCTAGAGCAAGAGATTGAGCATTCCTATCCGCATTGCTGGAGGACGCACAAGCCTGTGATTTACAGAGCGACCACGCAATGGTTTATTTTAATGGACGAGCCTTTTACCCAAAATGATGGCTCTCAAAAAACCTTAAGAGAAGTGGCTTTAGACGCGATTGAAAAGGTGGAATTTGTGCCAAGTAGCGGGAAAAACCGCCTAAAAACCATGATAGAAAACCGCCCTGATTGGTGCTTGAGCCGGCAAAGAAAATGGGGCGTGCCACTAGCCTTTTTCATAGACAAACGCACCAATAAGCCTTGTTTTGAAAGCGAAGTTTTAGAACATACCGCTAAGCTCTTTGAAGAGAGGGGTTGTGATGTGTGGTGGGAGTATAGCGTGAAAGATTTGTTACCCCCTAATTATCAAGATAACGCCACGCATTATGAAAAAGTCATGCACATTTTAGACGTGTGGTTTGATAGTGGTAGCACCTTTAAGGCGGTTTTAGAAGACTATCAAGGAGAAAAAGGGCAAAGCCCTAGCGATGTGGTTTTAGAAGGGAGCGATCAGCATAGGGGGTGGTTTCAAAGCTCGCTTCTAATCGGTTGCATTCTAAACAACCAAGCCCCTTTTAAAAAGGTCATTACGCATGGCTTTATCGTAGATGAAAAGGGCGAGAAAATGAGCAAGTCTAAGGGCAATGTGGTGTCTTTGGACAAGCTGCTTAAAACGCATGGGAGCGATGTGGTGCGCTTGTGGGTAGCGTTTAATGACTACCAAAACGATTTGAGGGTCTCTCAAACCTTTTTCACCCAAACAGAACAGCATTATAAAAAATTCCGCAACACCCTGAAATTCTTGCTCGCCAATTTTAGCGATATGGATCTTAAGAATTTAGAACGCTCCCATAGCTTCAGCCCTTTAGATCATTTTATATTAGAGGCTTTAGAAACCATAAGCACCGGAGTCAATAGCGCGTTTGAAGAGCATGATTTTGTGAAAGGCTTGAACATTTTAATGGCGTTTGTTACCAATGAATTGAGTGGGATTTATTTAGACGCTTGTAAGGATAGCTTGTATTGCGATAGTAAAAATAATGAAAAACGCCAGGCCATTCAAATGGTCTTACTCGCTGCGGCTAGTAAATTGTGCTACTTTTTAGCCCCGATTTTAACGCACACGATTGAAGAAGTTTTAGCACACAGCCAAGCGCTTCGCATTTTTTTACAA
Source organism: Helicobacter pylori oki112 (assembly GCF_000600085.1). Taxonomy (NCBI): domain Bacteria; kingdom Pseudomonadati; phylum Campylobacterota; class Epsilonproteobacteria; order Campylobacterales; family Helicobacteraceae; genus Helicobacter; species Helicobacter pylori. The sequence continues at coordinate 1,437,413 of NZ_CP006821.1, read as the reverse complement.
GCCAAAGATGTGTTTGATCTAAAAGGCATTAGCGTTTTAGAAAAACTCCGCCTTAAAGAGTTTAAAAAACCAGAAAATTTTGAAGCCGTTTTGGCCTTGCGTTCTGCCTTTAATGAAGAGTTAGACCGATTGAAAAAAGAAGGCGTGATCAAAAATTCGTTGGAATGCGCTATTGAAGTAAAAGAAAAAGCGTTGCGTGAAAATTTAGTAGAAGAATTGCTGATGGTAAGCTTTGTAGGGGTTGCAAAAGAAAAATTAAGCGAAACGCCAGCATTCACGCTCTTTAAAGCCCCCTTTTATAAATGCCCCAGGTGTTGGCGTTTTAAAAGCGAGTTAGAAAACACCCCTTGCAAGCGTTGCGGAGAGGTTTTAAAAGAGCGATGATAAAGGATAGGGCTTTTGGAAACTTTACAAACCCATAGAGTTTTGCAAGCCCTAATTAGCCATTTTACCCCTTTTTTAGAAAGCGGGATCACCGAGCTAATCATCAATACCGAGCAGGAGCTTTGGCTTTATAAAGTTAATAACACACGAGAAAAAAGAGGGCATGCGTTTTTTGATAAGGCGTTTTTGCTGAGGTTTTGCGAGCAATTGGCCAGTTTTAGGGGGTTGTTTTTTGATGAAGAGCACCCCACTTTAAATTGCTCTATCCCTTTCACGCGCTATAGGGTGAGCGCGAATCACTTTAGCATCACTACCAATAATCAAATCACGCTCAATATCCGTGTGCCTAGGCTTAAGCCCTTAAGTTTAGAGGATTTCACTTTCAAAGCAAGCAATCCAAAAGGTTTGAAAGATTTAGCGCTTAAAGGGCATAACATTCTCATTAGCGGGGAGACTTCAAGCGGCAAAACAAGCTTATTGAACGCTCTTTTAGATTGTGTCAATAAAGATGAAAGGGTGGTGAGCGTTGAAGACAGCCAAGAATTGGATTTAAAAGCGTTTAGTAATTGCGTGGGGCTTTTAGTGGGCAAGCAAGAAAACACGCGCTTTAATTATGAAGACGCTCTCAATATGGCCATGCGCTTAAACCCAGACAGGCTCATTGTGGGCGAGATTGATACTAGGAATGCAGCGCTTTTTTTGCGTTTAGGAAACACCGGGCATAAGGGCATGCTCTCAACCATTCATGCTAATAGCGCTCAAAACACTTTAGAAGCCCTTTCGTTGAATTTAAGCATGCGTTATGCGCATTCTTTGGATAAGGATTTAATGCGAGCGTATTTTAAAAGCGCGATTGATGTGATCGTGCATGTGAACAGGATCAACAATGAGCGTCAAATCGCTGAAATCTTATGGACTAAAGAGCTTTAAATGCCCCTAAAATCCTTAAAAAACCGCTTGAATCAGCATTTTGATCTATCGCCTCGCTACGGGAGCGTGAAAAAAATCATGCCCAATATCGTTTATGCGGATGGTTTTAACCCGTCTGTGGGCGATGTGGTGAAGATTGAAAAAAGCGATGGCACCGAATGCGTGGGAATGGTGGTGGTGGCAGAAAAAGAGCAGTTTGGTTTCACGCCCTTTAACTTTATAGAGGGGGCTAGGGCTGGCGATAAGGTGCTGTTTTTAAAAGAGGGGTTGAATTTCCCTGTGGGCCGTAATCTTTTAGGGAGGGTGCTTAACCCTTTAGGGCAAGTCATTGACAATAAGGGGGCGCTAGATTATGAGCGATTAGCGCCTGTGATTACAACGCCTATAGCCCCTTTAAAAAGAGGCTTGATTGATGAGGTTTTTAGCGTGGGAGTGAAGAGCATTGATGGGCTTTTGACTTGCGGTAAGGGGCAAAAACTGGGCATTTTTGCTGGCTCTGGGGTGGGTAAATCCACGCTAATGGGCATGATCACTAGGGGTTGCTTAGCGCCTATTAAAGTGATCGCTTTGATTGGGGAAAGGGGCAGAGAAATCCCTGAATTTATAGAGAAAAACTTAAAAGGGGATTTAAGCTCTTGCGTGTTGGTAGTCGCTACGAGCGATGATAGCCCTTTGATGCGCAAATATGGGGCCTTTTGCGCGATGAGCGTGGCGGAGTATTTTAAAAACCAGGGGCTAGATGTGTTGTTTATCATGGATTCAGTGACTCGTTTCGCTATGGCTCAAAGAGAGATTGGTTTAGCCTTAGGCGAACCGCCCACTTCCAAAGGCTACCCCCCATCCGCGCTTTCTTTATTACCTCAATTAATGGAGAGAGCGGGCAAGGAAGAAAATAAGGGGAGCATTACGGCTTTTTTTAGCGTGCTAGTAGAAGGCGATGATTTGAGCGATCCCATAGCCGATCAGGCCAGGAGTATTTTAGACGGGCATATTGTCTTAAGCAGGGAATTAACCGATTATGGGATCTACCCGCCTATTAATATTTTAAACTCCGCATCAAGGGTGACTAAAGACATCATCAGCGAGTCTCAAAACCTTTATGCGAGAAAATTCCGCCGTTTGTATGCGTTATTGAAAGAAAATGAAATGCTCATTCGCATCGGTTCTTATCAAATGGGGAACGATAAAGAGCTTGATGAAGCGATTAAGAAAAAGGCTCTAATGGAGCAATTTTTAGCGCAAGATGAAAACGCTTTACAGCCTTTTGAAACAAGCTTTCAGCAATTAGAAGAAATCTTAAGATAAAAGGAATATGATGGAATCACAACTCATGAAACTCGCCATTGAGACTTATAAAATCACTTTGATGATTTCTTTACCGGTATTACTAGCGGGCTTAGTGGTAGGGCTATTAGTCAGTATTTTTCAAGCGACCACTCAAATCAATGAAATGACCTTGTCTTTTGTGCCTAAGATTTTAGCCGTGATTGGGGTGCTGATTTTAACCATGCCGTGGATGACGAACATGCTTTTAGATTACACTAAAACCTTAATCAAGCTCATTCCTAAAATCATAGGCTAGAAAATGCTAGAAAAAACCATTGATTTTTCTCGTTACAGCAGCGTGAAAATCGGTGCGCCTTTAAAAGTGAGCGTTTTAGAAAACGATGATGAAATTTCTCAAGAACACCAGATTATCGGTTTAGCGAACAACCTTTTAATCGCTCCTAGCACAAAAAATCTCGCTTTATTAGGCAAGAATTACGATTATATTTGCGATAAGGGTGAGTGGGTGGAGATAGGGGGAGCGGCTAATGCGTCTAAAATTTTTAATTATTTTAGGGCGAATGATTTAGAGGGTTTGGAGTTTTTAGGGCAATTGCCTGGCACTTTAGGGGCGTTAGTTAAAATGAATGCTGGCATGAAAGAATTTGAAATCAAAAATGTTTTAGAAAGCGCTTGTGTTAATGGCGAATGGCTAGAAAAAGAGGCTTTGGGGCTGGGCTATCGCAGCAGCACATTCAATGGCGTTGTCTTAAGAGCGAGGTTTAAAAAAACGCATGGTTTTAGACAAGAAGTTTTAAAAGCGTGTCAAAGCATGCGCAAAAGCCACCCTAAACTGCCTAATTTTGGGAGCTGTTTCAAAAACCCGCCTAACGATTATGCGGGCAGGCTTTTAGAGGGCGTGGGCTTAAGGGGTTATTGTCTAAAAAGAGTGGGCTTTGCCAAAGAGCATGCGAATTTTTTGGTGAATTTGGGGGGTGCAGAATTTGAAGAAGCCCTGGATTTGATAGAACTCGCCAAAACCAGAGTGTCACAAGAATACGGCATTTATTTAGAAGAAGAAGTGAAAATTTTAAGGTAGGAAAATGGCTAAGAAAAATCAATCTCAAAGATTAAGCAAACAGCATAAAGAGTCTTTAGGTGTTACGAATATTTTTACCGATGAGGCCAAATTGCATGATATGGGTGTGAGCAGTATCTTTAAACTTATTATGCAAAAACTTGAAAATGAATTTAAGAATTTATCGTTTAGGCACAGAGCAAGTATAACCAAAGAAGAAATCAATTCTGTATTGCAGGGGCTTGATGATGAACTTGGAAAGACCTTGTTTATTCAAAGCTCTAAGATAAAACCTGATGGAGGTATCATTGAAGTTAAAGATGATGATGGGAATTGGAGAGTTATATTGATAACAGAAGCTAAATATCAGGGAAAAGATATAGAAAATATTCAAAAAGGAATATTGGTGGGTAAAGATAGTAATCAAGATTTAATGCAAGCTGGGAATGCTATAGAAAGAGCGTATAAAAATATTGCTGAAATGGCTAATTTTATGCTCAAAGAATTGCATTTTCCTTAACATTTTATTTTTAGAAGGCTCTAATTTTTTAACTCAAACCATATCGGTAAAAAGACCTGATGGAAGGGTAGTAACTCTTGAGTATAGTTCTGGAGTTCTTAATAGATTGGATAAATTAACGGCAGCTAATTACGGAATGCCTGTCAATCAAAATTTATGTCAAAACAAGTTTGTTCAGCATAAAGATAGAGTTATTATGTTACAGGCTATTTCTATTTACACACAAGGAGATGGACAAAGATGGAATTTAAATAAAATGTTTGAAGTCATGTTTGAAGTAGCTAGAACTTCTCTTAAAGTCTTAGGTAGTTCACTTTTTAATCAAATTGTTGGTAAAAACAATGTCAAGAAAAGCGACTAATCAAATATTGCAAAAAGCCAAGCAACTTAAAAGCGATGAATTTCACGGCGAGAACATTCAAGGCTATTTTTACTTTATAGATGAGGGTTTGAATAAAAATCAAAATTATTATAAAGAGGAATTGCAAAAATTATCTGTTGATTATGGCGTGCCTTTGAGTTTGTGTTATGGTAAGGAGTTGTTTGAAAAACTTAATATCCCCCAAGTTTGGGATGAGGTTTTAAACCATTTAGCGGCGTGAAATTTTACCGGATTTGCCTAGTTTGAATCTTGATGAAAATCTTTTAGAGAGCTTTAAAGAAATCAAAGATCTAGCGCCAAGCGTTTATAGGAAGCTTTTGGATAATGATGGAATTTTTAATCTTGTGTTAATTTTATTTCTAGAACAAAAAGTTTTAAAAATGTTAGCAGAGCATTTTAGACAACAAAATAAAACAATCTATCAGCAGTTAGCGTCAAAGTTAGCGGCAAGGTTATTGCCTTTGCGATAGAGGCTCTAAAGTAAGCCCCATTTCTAATGTTTTTGTAACGAACATGCTTTGCGATTTGCATGTGAATGGATCGGGGAGTTATGCGTTTTTGTTGTATCGTTTAGGCTCAAAATGAGTGAATGAATGGGCATGTTATCTAAATTTTAGATAAAATAAACGCAAAAAATTGAATAAAACCTTAAAGGTGATTCTTTCTAATCTCAAAAATGGGTGGTGCTATTAACAATGACAAAACGACTTTTTAAAGGGTTGTTAGCGATTTCTCTTGCTGTGAGTTTGCATGGTGGTGAAGTTAAGGAAAAAAAGCCGGTCAAGCCGGTTAAAGAAGATCCGCAAGAATTAGCGGCTAAAAGGGTGGAAGCGTTCAATCGTTTCACTAATGTGGTTTCAGAAATTGAAAAAAAGTATGTGGATAAAGTCAGTATTTCTGAGATCATGACTAAAGCGATTGAAGGCTTGCTCTCTAATTTGGACGCGCATTCAGCGTATTTGAACGAAAAGAAGTTTAAGGAATTTCAAGCCCAAACCGAGGGCGAATTTGGGGGGCTTGGGATCACGGTGGGCATGCGCGATGGCGTTTTAACCGTTATTGCTCCCTTAGAAGGCACTCCCGCTTACAAGGCTGGGGTTAAGTCAGGCGATAACATTTTAAAAATCAATAACGAAAGCACGCTGAGCATGAGCATTGATGATGCGATCAACCTCATGCGTGGCAAGCCAAAGACCCCTATTCAGATCACCATTGTGAGAAAAAACGAGCCAAAACCCTTGGTGTTTAACATCATTAGAGACATCATTAAACTCCCCTCTGTCTATGTGAAAAAGATTAAAGAAACCCCTTATCTGTATGTGAGAGTGAGTGGTTTTGACAAGAATGTTACCAAATCGGTTTTAGAAGGCTTAAAAGCTAACCCTAAGGCTAAGGGGATCGTGTTGGATTTAAGAGGCAATCCTGGAGGGTTATTAAACCAGGCGGTGGGCTTGTCTAACCTCTTCATTAAAGAGGGGGTTTTAGTCTCTCAAAAAGGCAAAAATAAAGAAGAAAATTTAGAATACAAGGCTAATGGCAGAGCCCCTTATACCAATTTGCCTATAGCGGTGTTAGTCAATGGCGGTTCAGCGAGCGCGAGCGAGATCGTCGCAGGGGCACTGCAAGATCACAAACGGGCCGTGATTATCGGTGAAAAAACCTTTGGTAAGGGAAGCGTGCAGATGCTGCTCCCTGTCAATAAGGACGAAGCCATTAAAATCACGACCGCGCGCTACTATTTGCCGAGCGGGCGCACCATTCAAGCTAAGGGGATCACGCCTGATATTGTGATTTATCCGGGTAAAGCGCCAGAAAATGAAAATAAATTCAGCTTGAAAGAAGCGGATCTAAAACACCATTTAGAGCAAGAGCTTAAAAAGATTGATGATAAAACCCCTAATTCCAAAGAGGCGGATAAAGACAAGAAAAACGAAGAGGAAAAAGAGGTTACTCCTAAAATGATCAATGATGATATTCAGCTAAAAACCGCTATTGACAGCTTGAAAACCTGGTCTATCGTGGATGAGAAAATGGATGAAAAAGCGCCTAAGAAGAAATAAAAACTTATGGGGTTTTTATTTGAAAAATCGTTAATGAGTTTTTGCACCCACTCAATCAAAATCATTAAAGTCATTGGCTTGATTTTAAGCCTTTTGGTAACCTTTTTGGTTGCCGAGAACGCTAATGAACCAGAAGAAATCAAGGCTAAAGTGGTTTATGTGAAAATCCCCCAATTAGAAGATTTAGAAAACAACCCGGTTTATATCGGTCAAATTATAGGCGTAACTTATGATTTATTGCTGTTTGACGCTGAGTTTTTGGAAGCCAAAATCAAAGACGGGTTGGATAAAACCCAAATTGAGCTTTTAAACAAGATGCCTAAATGGAAAAAGGTGGAAAAAGAGCTTTTCAGAGCGACTTATTATTACAAGATTAAGGGCGTAAAAGCGATTATTCCGTCATTAGAAGTGAGCGCGTTTTCCAATAAAGACAAATACATCGATCATTCCATAGCCCCAAAAGTTGCTTTGCAGGTAACGGATTTGTCCAAAAACCCTCGTTATGCGAATGTTATGGCCAAAGATTTACAAGTCTTGCAATACAAAACCAAAGATTATGACGATAAAAACAATATTTTGGTGATGGAATTAGCGTTCAAAGAAGCCACTTGGGAAGATTTTCACATCAAAGAAGCGATCAAACAAGGGTTTGATAACGCCTCTTTAAACCAAATCAAGGCTAAAGAAGGGAGTGTTTTTTATTATTGCGTGTTGCCTAAAACCATTCAAAACCTTTCTTTTGATTATTTTTCGCTTTCTAATAGACAGTTTAAAACCTTATCTTTTTCAACCATTCCCACTCAAGACACTACCGGTATTCAAAGCGATCTCATCCCTAAAAACAATTTTTTAGTCTTTTCTAATGTGGCGCTGCTCGCTTTGTGCGTGTTTTTCTTGGTGCTGTTTTTCATTTTTGGGCGCAAACTCATTTTTTTAGGGCTTGGGATTTTGTGCTTAGGGTTTGTTTTGTACCACCTTTTATTCACGCAAAGATCAGCCATTTTGCTCGCTCATAAAAAAATCCGCATTCTGCCCACGCAAAATTCCACCATTTTAGGGCTTTCTAAAAATGAAATGCCGATTAAAATCTTAGGTTCGCATGATGATTATTATAAAATCCTAACGCCGCATGAACAAATAGGATGGGTCAAAAAAGATGAAGTCAAATAAGAAGTCCAATCGTTTAAGAGCGATTTATAGGGCTTTAGTGATCGCTATAGGCTTAGCCGTTATCATTGTTTTCAATTATTTTAACCGCAAAAACAATAACGCCCGCTCCAGCCGTAGGGCTTGTTCGTGCTTTTTTTCCCTTACCGGGGTTAATTTAGAAAAAATAGGCGCTTTTGATACGGACGCTAAACTCATTGTCTTAAACCACCAAAGCTTACTAGACATCATTTATTTAGAAGCCTACCACCCTAGTAATATTTGCTGGATCGCTAAAAAAGAGCTAGGTGAAATCCCTTTTTATGGGCATGCCTTAACGGATACGGGAATGATTTTAATTGACAGAGAGGATAAAAAGGGGATTGTGAGTCTTTTGAAAGCGTGTAAAGAAAAACTAGATCAAAACCGCCCTTTAGTGATTTTCCCTGAAGGCACTAGAGGCAAAGGAGGAGAAAAATTCCTCCCTTTCAAGCAGGGGGCTAAAATCATCGCTGAAAAATTCCAACTCAAAATCCAGCCCATGGTGTTAATCAATTCCATTAAAATCTTTAATTCCAAGCCCCTAGAAGCCTATAAAGCCCGCACCCGTTTAGTCATGCTAGAGAGCTATACGCCTGATTTTAACTCGCCCACCTGGTATGAAGAATTACAAGAACGCATGCAAAAAGAGTATTTGAAACACTACCATGAATTAAACGCATGAAGCTTTTTGACTACGCTCCTTTAAGCTTGGCTTGGCGGGAGTTTTTACAAAGCGAATTTAAAAAGCCTTATTTTTTAGAAATAGAAAAACGCTACTTAGAAGCTCTAAAAAGCCCTAAAACCATTTTCCCTAAAAGCTCTAATCTGTTTTACGCGCTCAATCTAACGCCTCCTAGTGCGGTTAAAATCATCCTTTTAGGGCAAGATCCCTACCATTCCACCTACCTAGAAAACCAACAAGAATTGCCTGTGGCGATGGGCTTAAGCTTTAGCGTGGAAAAAAACGCCCCCATCCCCCCAAGCTTAAAAAATATTTTTAAAGAATTGCATGCGAATTTAGGCGTGCCTGTGCCTTGTTGTGGGGATTTGAGCGCGTGGGCTAAAAGGGGCATGCTGTTATTGAACGCCATTTTAAGCGTGGAAAAAAACCAAGCCGCTTCGCACAAACGCATCGGCTGGGAAGCTTTTAGCGATCAAATATTGATGCGCCTTTTTGAAGCCAACGCCCCCTTGATCGTGGTGCTATTAGGAAAGATCGCCCAAAAAAAGATCGCTCTGATCCCCAAAAACAAACACATTGTCATTACCGCTCCTCACCCTAGCCCATTATCTAGGGGGTTTTTAGGGAGTGGGGTTTTTACAAGCATCCAAAACGCCCACAGAAAGATTTACCATAAGGATTTTGATTTTAGTTTATGATTGATGCTTAATGAGACAGAACCCCTTAAGAATGCCTTTATTTAAGAGCATTTGTGATAAAATGGTGATTTTTAAATAAAGGGAAAACATGCCAATTAGAATCGCTATCAATGGGACTGGGCGCATCGGTTTGTGCGCTATAAGAGTCGCTAGTCAAAGAAAAGATGTAGAAATCGTTGCTATCAATTCTACCGCTGAAACAGAAACTCTTTTGCATTTGATACGCCATGACAGCGTGCATGGGCATTTTGAAGCCAAATTAAACGCTGATAGAACCCTAAATATCGGGCATAGTAAAAACATTTTAGTGTTGAGCGAGCGAGACATTAACAAGCTTGATTTTTCTATCGCTAACGCAGAAATCATCATAGAATGCACCGGGAAATTCAATTCATTAGAAGCTTCAAGCGCTCATCTTAAAAACAGCGTGAAAAAAGTCATCATCTCCGCTCCCGCGCAAAACACGCCCACCTTTGTCTATGGGGTGAATCACAAGAATTACCATAACGAAAGCGTGATTTCTAACGCTTCTTGCACGACTAACGCTAGCGCTCCTTTATTAAAAATCTTAGATGAAGCCTTTAAAGTAGAAAACGCGCTTTTAACCACCATTCACAGCTACACCAACGATCAAAACCTTTTAGACACCAAGCACAAAGACATCCGCCGCGCCAGAGCGGCCGGCCTTAACCTCATCCCCACAAGCACCGGCGTGAGCAAAGCCATTTCGCTAGTCTTACCGCATTTAGGCCCTAAGATCACAGGCCTTGCTATTAGAGTGCCTACCCCTAATGTGAGCTTAGTGGATCTGTCTTTAAGTTTTAAAAAATCCGTGAGTAAAGCGAGCGTTCAGCATGCGCTTAAAGACGCTTGTAAGCATGCTTTTAAAGGGATCGTGAGTGTTGATGAAGAAAGGCTTGTTTCAAGCGATTTTATTTCTTCGCCTTTTAGTGCGATTGTGGTTGATGATCAAATCATGACAATAGGCGAAAAAAATGCTAAAGTATTGGCATGGTATGATAATGAGATGGGTTATAGCGAGCGCTTGATAGACATGGTGCAATATATAGCGCAAAATTAAAAGAAAGGATTTTTCATGTTAGCTAAAATGTCGTTTATGCAAAATGTTAAAAGCATTCAAGAAGTGGAAGTGAGTCATAAAAGGGTGCTTATTAGAGTGGATTTTAATGTGCCTTTAGATGAAAATTTGAATATCACTGATGACACGCGCATTAGAGAGAGCTTGCCCACCATCCAATATTGTATTGACAACAAGGCTAAAGATATTATTTTAGTGAGCCACTTGGGCCGCCCTAAAGGGGTTGAAGAAAAATTGAGTTTAAAACCCTTTTTAAAACGCCTTGAAAGACTCTTAAACCATGAAGTGGTTTTTTCTCAAAATATCGTGCAACTCAAGCAAGCCCTAAACGAAAACGCGCCCACAAGGATTTTTCTTTTAGAAAATATCCGCTTTTTAAAAGGCGAAGAAGAAAATGATGAAAATCTGGCTAAAGACTTAGCGAGCTTGTGCGATGTGTTTGTGAATGACGCTTTTGGCACGAGCCACAGAAAGCATGCCAGCACTTATGGCACCGCCAAATTCGCCCCTATTAAAGTGAGCGGGTTCTTGCTCAAAAAAGAAATCGATTCGTTTTATCAAGCGTTTAACCACCCTTTACGCCCTTTATTGTTGATTGTAGGGGGGGCTAAGGTCAGCTCCAAACTCACCCTATTAAAAAACATTTTAGATCTCATTGACAAGCTCATCATTGCCGGAGCGATGAGTAACACCTTCTTAAAAGCCTTAGGTTATGATGTGCAAGATTCTTCTGTAGAAGACGCTTTGATAAAAGACGCCTTAGAGTTATTGCAAAGCGCAAAAGAAAAAAAAGTCAAAGTCTATTTACCTATAGACGCCGTAACCACTGATGATATTCTTAACCCCAAACACATCAAAATCTCACCCGTCCAAGACATTGAGCCTAAACACAAGATCGCTGATATAGGGCCTGCGAGTGTGAAATTATTTTCTGAAGTCATAGAGAGCGCGCCCACGATCATATGGAATGGCCCCTTAGGCGTGCATGAAAAACAAGAATTTGCCAGAGGCACAACCTTTTTAGCCCACAAGATCGCTGACACTTACGCTTTCTCGCTCATTGGTGGGGGCGATACCATTGATGCGATCAACCGCGCGGGCGAAAAGGATAACATGAGCTTTATTTCCACCGGTGGGGGAGCGAGTTTGGAATTATTAGAGGGCAAGATTTTACCTTGTTTTGAGGTTTTGGATAAACGCCATTAACTCTAAGGATTGCTTATGGTGAATGTGTTTTTCAAACAGCAAAAATTTGTCATTAAAAAACGCTTTAATGATTTTAATGGCTTTGATATAGAAGAAAATGAAGTCCTATGGTTTGAGTTAATCAACCCTACGCCCAACGAATTGGCCACTCTAAGCCAAGAATACGCTATCCACTACAACACAGACCATTCCCAACGAGTCTCATCAGTTACCAAGTATTGGGAAGACAGCTCCAGCGTTACGATCAACGCCTTTTTCACTAACCAGGATGAAAATGAAACTTTCCACACGGAAATGGCGACCTTTATTTTGTCTAATAACATTCTTTTCACGATTTATTACGGGACTTTAGAAATCTTTGATTCTATCCAAAAAAAGGTTTTGGCTAGCCCTAAAAAATTTGAAGACGGGTTTGATATTCTAACCAAAATCTTTGAAGTGTATTTTGAAAAAGGGGTAGAATGCCTAGAGTGGATCAACAAACAAACGAGCCTGTTGCGCAAAAACATCATTTTCAAAGAAACTTCTACGCATGATGATATTTTAGTGTGCTTGTCCAATTTGCAAGAATTTAATGTGGCTTTAAGGGATTCTTTTTTTGACAAACGGCGCATTATCACCGCTTTATTAAGGAGTAGTAAAGTGGATAGCGATACGAAAAATAATTTAAATATCATTTTAACCGATTTTAGCTCTTTGGTGGAGTCTACAACGGTCAATCTCAACTCGCTTGATAACATTCAAAACCTGTTCGCTTCTCAAGTCAATGTGGAGCAAAATAAAATCATCAAGCTCTTCACTGTGGCGACCATGGCGATGATGCCCCCTACATTAATTGGCACGATTTATGGCATGAATTTTAAATTCATGCCGGAGTTAGAATGGCAATACGGGTATCTTTTCGCGCTGATTGTCATGGCGATTTCTACGATTTTGCCTGTGCTCTATTTTAAAAAGAAAGGCTGGTTGTAGCCTTTTATGGAATTTTTATCCTCACTCTTAGACGCTCTTTCTACACCGCATGGCATAGTCTCCTTGGCTACGCTCACGCTTTTAGAGATCGTTCTAGGGATTGATAATATCATTTTTATCACGGTGATGGTCTATAAACTCCCCAAACACCAGCAAAATAAGGCCATGATTTTAGGCTTGGGCTTAGCGATGATCGCTCGTATAGGGCTTTTAGGGAGCTTGTTTTTTATCAGCCATTTGCAAAAGCCTTTATTCACTATAGCGGGCATGAGCTTTTCATGGCGTGATGTGGTGCTGCTTGTAGGGGGGGCGTTTTTGGCTTTTAAAGCGTTAGTGGAATTAAAAGAGCAGATCTACCCTAAAGAAAAACACCAAGAAAAAGCGTTTGGCTTTTTCATCACTTTAATAGAAATCATGTTTTTAGACATTGTCTTTTCTTTAGACTCCGTGATCACGGCTATTGGGATCGCTAAACACCTAGAAGTCATGGCGCTTGCTATTATTTTATCTGTAATCGTGATGATGTTTTTTTCCAAAATCGTTGGCGGTTTTATTGAAAGGCATTATCGCATCAAAACTTTAGCCTTTGTGTTTTTGCTCGTTGTGGGCGTGTTTTTGTTTTTAGAAGGCTTGCATTTGCATGTTGATAAAAATTATTTGTATGCTGGTATTGGTTTTGCCTTGCTCATAGAATGCTTGAACATTTTCATAGAAAAGAAAATGAAAAAAAGTTAAAAAGCGTTTTTTAAAAACAAAATTAAAGGAGTTATTTGTAAAAGGCTTTCATGCTTTTATGAACAACTAAATTTTAATCAAAACTCATAAGCGCATAGGGGCATTTCGCAATGAAACCCCCTTAAAAAGAGGATTTGCACCACCTAGTAAGCAAACACATAATTCAAATACACGCTATAGAGCCTTCTGTATTTGAGTTTAGCGCCCATGAAAGAATAATAGTTGGTGTTGATCGTAGGGATTTTCACGCCCAATTCCACGCCATGCTGAGCGGCATGATCGCTGTCTTTTTTCTTAGCCCTAGCGAGGTTCATTCTCAAGCCTAAATTGAATAAAAATTGGAAATTAGCCACATTCACTTTAGCGCTATAGATATTACCCACCATGTTCAAATTCACAAATTCAGAATTAAGCCATGAAGTCCCAGCTAATGCAAAGCCTCCAAAAAGCCCCACGGAGAGCTTGTTATTCTTGCCTAAAAAGTTGGTGTTTTTATCGTTGATGAAGTTATAAAGCGCATCCATACCCACCCCATAAGTCCAAACATCAGAAGCGGAGTTGAAAAAATTGGATTTGATGAACGCATGGTTATAATCAAAAAAGCCGTAATACCTTAACCCGCACCTTCTTTTTTTGCCAAAGAATTGTTTATAGCCCACTTGCACGCCGATCCCATTCATCGCGCCGTTATTGGTTTGAGAGCTAATCATGCCAAAGCGCCTGAAAGGGTTTTTGCCTAATTCTTGCGTGGTGGCTTGGAGCTGGTTGTATTTGTTGGTATCCAAAGAATAAGTGAGCAGACCTTCTGGGGAATTAGGGTTTTGAGTGGAATGCGTCATGTTTTGAAGAGATTTAGCGTTAGGCAAGCCAGAGATAGCGCTATTGATCGCTTTTTGGTCGCTTCCTAAAGTGTTAAGGGCTCCTTTAAAATCCAAAATGGTTTGAGCCAAAGCTTTCTCTTGATTGACCTGATTGCCATAATAAGCGGTGTGTTGCTCTAAAGAATTGAGAGTTTCTTTCACAAACGCGCAACCTGAACCATAAGTGTTGTCGTTAATCACGCCAGCTGATCCTGCTGTGCACTCTTCTAGATCTTGTTGGATAGGCCCTTGAATGCTGTGGAAATTGTCCGCAACTTGCTTAGCTAAATTTAAAATCTCTGCTTGAGTGTTCGCTCTGTTGAGCATTTCTTTGGCAAACCCTTTGTCTTCAGAAGTGTAGGGGTTGAAATTGTTTGGTTGCGTGATTTGGGCATTTTCATTAGCGTTAAGCTGTTTAGTTTTTTCTAAAACGGCTTGAGCGTTTTTAATCATCTCGTTAATCGCGTTAAAACTCTCGCCAAAAATATCCGTCACACTACCGGTCTTACCGCCAAACCCCCATGCCCCACCGCCACCATTCACATGCGGGTTTTGGGTGGTAAGGACATTGATGATAGTAGCGGCTTGTTGCAAAAGGTTTTCAGCGTCATTGACGCTGCTAATCTTTAGCTGGATTGGGATTGATGATCCGCCTGAATAATAATTGCCATTCCCATCGGGGTAAGTGTATTCTGTGGTGGGGTTTTTTGTGAAAGTTTGATTGATACTGACTACCATATTTTTAGAGCTGTTCAAGGCAGGCATCCCGCCTCCTTGGTTTTGGTTTAAAGCGGTTTGGATAGTTTGATAAGCGGTATTGAGAACTTGGTATTCACTGCTAGATAGGATACCATTTGGCCCTACATTACTAGCTCCATTGCAAGTGGTGGTGGTTGTTCCGCTACCGGTGTTGTAGCTGTAGTTGGGCGTGTTACTAAACGATCGAACGCCTCCATTTTCTAAATGTTCTGTGCCAAGATTGGGACCAGGGCCGCAACTGATACCAAAGGCTATGACTTGCCACATGCCCACGGCGGCATTGAGCACTAAAGCCACGGCTTGATAGGCTGGGGAAGTGGTGGTAGCGCTAGTGAGGTTGATTGCGCTTGAGCTTAAATTGTCAATCGCGCTTGTGATAGCACTGGGCGTGCTGGCTTGATTGACTAAGGAATTTAAGTAATTGTATTGGTTTAAAAGGTTGTTTAAGTTATCGTATCTGTCCGCAAGATTTTGCAACGCTCCTGTGTTTTTCACTTTTTGAACCGCTTCACCGATTTGATAGCCCACGCTCATGTAAAATCCGTCATCTTCAGCCCTTGATAATGAAGCCATGAGAGAAAGAGAGAGTAAGAGGGATTTTTTGATTTTCATGTTTTCTCCTTTTATTAGATTTTTCTTTGATAAAAAGAGATTTTGTGTTACAAGCAATAAATGGAATTTTATGGCTAATTTTAGCTCTAAATTTTAGAGATTTTTTTATAAATTGGGAAAAATGAGAGTTTGATTCAACTTTTAAGGCTTAAAACCGCCTTTAAAAGAAAGACTAGCTTAGTCTTCTTTCAAGCTATAAGCGATAGGGATTTTTAGATGCACGGTTTCTTCTGGTTTAGGGAATAGATGCGCCGCGCTTTTAATGGCCTCTAAAGCCGCATGGTTTAAAATATCTGTCGTGTTGCTTTTGACGACTTTAATGTCCGTAACGCTCCCATCAGGATTGATCACAAAGCTCACTAACACTTCGCCCTCAATGCCCCTAATCTGCGCCATTTTAGGGTAGCGGTTTTTAGAAGAAATAGCGGTTTGGATCTTCATTAAAAATTCGTTGCTCACTCCTGGGTTATAAGCTTGAGCTTCAGAAGTGGCCCCATCAGAAGTCTTGTTAGACTCTTCTTGCTTGTCTTTTTCTTTGACTATATCTTTAGTCGTTACTTGTTTAGGAGCGCTTTTTTCTTTAGCTTCCTCTTTAGCTTCTTCTTTTTTGGGTTCTTCTTTAGGCTCTTCTTTCTTAGGTTCTTCAACTTTAGGTTCAGGCTTAGGCTCGGGTTTTGGTTCAGGTTTGGGTTTAGGTTCAGGCTTAGGTTTTGGCTTGGGTTTGGGTTTAGGCTTTGGTTTGGGTTTAGGCTTCGCTACTTCTTTTTTTGGTTCTTCTTTCTTGGGTTTTTCTTTAGGTTCTTCTTTGGGTTTAGCGGATTCGGCATTCGTCTTCACTTTAGAATTGGTGTTAATGCTGGCTAAACTCATGGTAACCTTAGTGGTGCCAGCTTGGGCTAAAGGCGCTGGGGCCTCTTCGCGTAGTAAAAAATAGCCAAACCCTATAGCGTATAGGGCGAAAGAGATTAAAAAGCTAACACTCGTTGAAACTTTACTGAGCTTGCGTGGAGATGGAGAAATTTTCATGATTATGCTCTTTTAAAATATCCATAATGCTGATAAAAGTTTCAAAACGAGAGCTTTTGTCGCTTTTTAAGTCTATAAGGGTTTTAGGGTCTGTTTGTTTGACTACAGCGCTCAAAGCTTCTAAATTCGTCGGTTTGTCATCTACGAAAATATTGTCATGCTCATCTACGGAGATGACCACCACTTTTTGATCGTTTGGCTGGGATTTTTCCGCATTTTTAGCGTTAGGGAGACTGACTTTAATCTTACCTTGCGCGATAAAAGTAGAAATGCTTAGCACAATCGCTAGCAAAACGAGCATAATATCAATAAAAGGGACAACATTCAGCCCATCGCCTCTTCTGATGCTTTTCATTTTTTCATGATCCTGAATTTTTCACTCAAAACATCGGATTTTCTCAACAAGCTATTATAAGCGATCAAAGTGGGAATCGCCACAGCAAGCCCTAGAGCGGTCGCTTTTAAAGCTAAAGACAAACCTACCATGATCGTTTTAGCGTCCATCCCGCCGCTCATGCCCATGTCATAGAAAATCACCATGATCCCTAAAACCGTTCCTAATAAGCCCACATAAGGCGCGTTAGAAAAAATCACATAGAGAATGGTTAGATTCTTGGTTAAATCCAAATTCAGGGCATCTATATCATCATAAGCCTTCAAATTGACTTTGGAATAAAAAATAATCCTTTCAATCACAAACCACAAAGCTAAAAAACTCGCCACGCCAAGCACCGCAAAAATAAACACATCCACATAATCTTTCAACATTGCCATTGAAAAACCGCCCATAAAAACTCCTTGTCTATGATAAAATAATTCCCTTAAAATTAAAGCCACTGCGATACAGCCACACTAAAGAGCATGCGCTCTTTAAGAAGCATTCGTTCGCATAAACGCTCCAAAATGATAAAGGAATGTTGGTTTGTTGATTATATTGTTTTAATAATAATAAGTCAATGATGATTAAGCTAATAATTACAATCAAATTCAAACGCTATAAATAGTGTCTTATGACCAACCATTTAAATCCAGTTTGTATTATAATTGTTCATTTTAAATTAATTCAATCATACTAGCATGACGGCTTTTAACGAACTCATGCCAAAAAAGGATTTTTCTCAAATGGATACACCCAATAAAAACGATTCAATCATCCGCTTTTCGGTTTCTTTACAACAAAATTTATTAGACGAATTAGACAACCGCATCATTAAAAACGGCTATTCTTCTCGCTCAGAATTAGTGCGCGACATGATCAGAGAAAAATTAGTAGAAGACAATTGGGCAGAAGATAACCCTAATGATGGGAGCAAAATCGCCGTGCTTGTGGTGATTTATGATCACCATCAAAGGGAATTAAACCAGCACATGATAGACATTCAGCATGCCAGCGGGACGCATGTTTTATGCACCACGCACATTCATATGGACGCGCATAATTGTTTAGAAACGATTATTTTACAAGGCAATTCGCTTGAAATCCAACGCTTGCAATTAGAAATCGGGGGGCTTAGGGGGGTTAAATTCGCTAAATTGACTAAGGCGTCTAGCTTTGAACACAATGAATAGCGTCTTAAAATACAAAGAATTAGCGCTCTATGGAGGGAGTTTTGATCCCTTACACAAGGCTCATTTAGCCATTATTGATCAAACTTTAGAATTATTGCCATTTGCTAAGCTCATTGTCTTACCCGCTTATCAAAACCCTTTCAAAAAACCATGTTTTTTGGACGCGCAAACCCGTTTTAAGGAATTAGAAAGAGCTTTAAAGGGAATAGATAGGGTGCTATTGAGCGATTTTGAAATCAAGCAAGAAAGGGCTGTGCCTACGATAGAAAGCGTGATTTATTTTCAAAAACTCTACCGCCCACAAACGCTTTATTTAGTCATAGGAGCGGATTGTTTGAGGCATCTTTCTTCTTGGACTAACGCTAAAGAGCTTTTAAAAAGGGTGGAATTAGTGGTTTTTGAAAGGATTGGCTATGAAGAGATCCAGTTTAAGGGGCGTTATTTCCCTTTAAAAGGCATTGATGCGCCGATTTCTTCTAGCGCGATTAGGGCTAGTTTAGGGGTTTAAGCGTGTTTTTTAATGTGGCGGTAGGCTTCTTGAATGATAGCGAAGCGTTTGGCATAAAGAGCCTTTTTTTCTTTAAGATCGCACAAATCAGGGTGGTAGGTTTTAGCCAATTCTAAATAGCGCTTTTTCACTTCGCTGAAATTTTCATGCTTGATGAAACCTAACGCTTTATAGCATTCCCTTAATTTGCGCTCAGCCAAAGTGGTGTAGCTGTCCTTACCAAAGCCATTAGGATAGATGAAATATAAGCATGCGTTATGGACGATTTTGTTTTCATTGAGCGTTACAATGAGTTCCCAAAAACGCTCTGAATCGCCTCTTATATGCAATTCATCTTGGGTTTCTAAAAACACATAGCCGTTAAATTTTTGGCGTAAAAACCGCTTGGCGATAGGGTGCTTGGTGATAAAAAGCGCGTATTCCGCCCCAAAGGTTAAAACTTTCACTTCTATTTTTTCTAAAAGCGTGTTTTGAGCTATGATTTTGATGCGTATGGGCAGGTGGCTTTTTTGTAAGATTTCTTCTAAAGAATACGCACTAATATCTTTTTCATGCGCGCATTCAAGGGCATGATAGACCCAATTAAGCAAGTAGTTTTTTTTGAAGCATTCCGTGTCGTTTAAAATGAGTAACGATGAAGAGAGCATGTGGCACTGGCTGAAATGCTTTTTAGCGTAGTTTAAAACTTTTTTCAATAAAGGGTGGCTGTTAGGGAGCGCGATTTGCGTGAATTTGGCTAACAATTCAATTTTGGCCATTGCCCTTATTTTCTCCATGCGTTTTGATGCGATTTTAAAAAATCTTTAGGTATTTTAGCATGCCAATGGTTAAAAAAGGTGGTTATGAATGGTTTTTGCGCTAGACTACGAGCCATAACTCATTTAATGAAAGATTAAAAATGAAAATAGCGGTATTACTCAGTGGGGGGGTGGATAGCTCTTATAGCGCTTATAGCTTAAAAGAGCAAGGGCATGAATTAGTGGGGATTTATTTGAAACTCCATGCGAGCGAAAAAAAGCATGATTTATACATTAAAAACGCTCAAAAAGCGTGCGAGTTTTTAGGCATTCCTTTAGAGGTGTTGGATTTTCAAAAGGATTTTAAAAGCGCGGTTTATGATGAATTTATCAGCGCTTATGAAGAAGGGCAAACCCCTAACCCTTGCGCGTTGTGCAACCCTTTAATG
Source organism: Helicobacter pylori oki112 (assembly GCF_000600085.1). NCBI lineage: Bacteria > Pseudomonadati > Campylobacterota > Epsilonproteobacteria > Campylobacterales > Helicobacteraceae > Helicobacter > Helicobacter pylori. The sequence goes on along the minus strand of NZ_CP006821.1, from coordinate 1,417,693 downwards.
AAATTTGGGCTAGCTTTAGATCACGCTTTAAAATTAGGGTGTGAAAAGATCGCTACCGGGCATTATGCGAGAGTCAAAGAAATTGACAAGGTAAGCTATATTCAAGAGGCTTTGGATAAAACTAAAGATCAGAGCTATTTTTTATACGCTTTAGAGCATGAAGTTATCGCTAAATTGGTGTTCCCTTTAGGGGATTTGTTAAAAAAGGATATTAAGCCTTTAGCCTTGAATGCGATGCCTTTTTTAGGCACTCTAGAAACTTATAAGGAATCTCAAGAAATCTGTTTTGTGGAAAAAAGCTACATTGACACTTTAAAAAAGCATGTTGAAGTGGAAAAAGAGGGCGTGGTGAAAAACCTACAAGGCGAAATCATTGGCACGCATAAGGGCTATATGCAATACACGATTGGCAAACGCAAAGGCTTTAGTATTAAAGGCGCGTTAGAGCCGCATTTTGTGGTGGGGATTGACGCTAAAAAGAACGAGTTGGTTGTGGGCAAAAAAGAAGATCTCGCCACGCATTCGCTTAAGGCTAAAAACAAATCTTTAATGAAAGATTTTAAAGATGGCGAATACTTTATCAAGGCCCGTTACAGGAGCGTGCCTGCTAAAGCGTTTGTGAGCTTAAAAGATGGAATGATTGAAGTGGGGTTTAAAGAGCCTTTTTATGGCGTGGCTAAAGGGCAAGCCTTAGTCGTTTATAAAGATGACATCTTGCTTGGCGGAGGCGTGATTGTTTAGGGCTTTTGGCACTTATAGCCTGATTGATCGCTTTTTTAAACACTCATTCTCGCTTAAAATTTTCAAAGCTAGGGAATCCATGCGGATCTAGGCGGATATTTTTAATAAGAGCCTTTCCATTGCTCAAATCACCGCTCACATTGAAGGGCTTTTTAGTCTGTTGTTGGGCTAAAAGGGCTAAAACTTTGGCGTTTAACGCCATGGTTTCATTCAAAAACGCCATTTGCTCACTCAATTCGCTTAAAAATTCTACATTCAAGGTTTTTAGCGTATGCTCGTAATTGGCTAAGATTAGAGCATGCTTTTCTTTATTATTTTTAGCGTTTTTTAGTTCTTTATCTCGCTCTATGAGGGCGTTTTGGTAGCGTTGGCGCAATTCTTTAGCGCATGATTTCAGGTTTTCTTTATCGCATAAAAAATGCGTTTTTAAAGTTTCTAGGCGTTTTTCTAAGGGTAAAAAGGTTTTTAGGGCGTCTTCTTTAGCTTGGATTTGGCTTTGAAGCTTGTTTTTAAATTTTTTCAAACGCATGGCTTTATAGGCTTGAAAATCATGGTTTTTAAGAGCGTTGTATTCTAGGGTTTTGTTATGGGATTGTTGGTTATGGGCTTGGTTTTCTAAAACTTGATCGCATAAGGTGCTTAAAGCGCTCATCAAATCCAATCGTGAGAGCAAACGGGCGAGTTTAGGATCTTTGAGTAAGAAAAGGGCGTTGTTTTGCTCTTGGACTTCTAAAGCGTTTGAAGCCTCTTCTAAATTCTTAACACCGCTCAAATAAGGGCAATGTTCTTGCAAGAAAAGCGTTTGGGATTCTTTGATTAAGCGTTCTTGTTCCATGCTCTCTTTTAAGCGTTTTTCTAAAGCTTGTAATTTTTCTAATTCCAAAGCGCTTTGCTTCAATAACGCATCAGTGTCCATAAGGCGGATCTGGCTGGCGTTAAAAAAACGCCTCTGGCTATTTAGGGCGCTGTTAGCTTTTTTGATTTCTTTGAGTTGATCTTGGTTATTGGAAAGCACGCTTTGATAGATTCTCAAACTTTCATTGAGTTTATAGAGCATGTCTGAAAGCTGTTCGTTAGAGCGCGAGAGCTTGGCGTTAGTTTGAGAATCAAAAGTCATCATTATCTGTGCGTTTGAAAAGGTTAGAAAAAATAAGAAGAAGCAAAAAAATCTCATAAGGTTATCTTTATTACTATAGTTTCACCGTATTATTTTATCTAAGTTTTGGCATGCGCCAAAACACGCAAATTATCGCTTTTAAGATAAAATAAGCGTTTTGATGCCATTTTTGGAGCGATCGTGGAATTGAGTTATTATGAAATTTTAGAAGTGGAAAAACACAGCAACCAAGAGACCATTAAAAAGTCTTACAGAAAGCTAGCTTTAAAATACCACCCAGACAGAAACGCCGGCGATAAAGAAGCCGAAGAAAAATTCAAGCTCATCAATGAAGCCTATGGGGTGTTAAGCGATGAAAAGAAACGGGCCTTATACGATAGGTATGGTAAAAAAGGCTTAAACCAAGCCGGCTCAAGCCAGAGCGATTTTTCTGATTTTTTTGAAGATTTAGGCTCGTTTTTTGAAGACGCTTTTGGGTTTGGCGCTAGGGGGAGCAAAAGGCAAAAAAGCTCTATCGCACCGGATTATTTGCAAACCATTGAATTGAGTTTTAAAGAAGCGGTTTTTGGCTGTAAAAAAACCATTAAAGTCCAATACCAGAGCGTTTGTGAGAGTTGCGATGGCACGGGCGCTAAAGATAAAGCCCTAGAGACTTGCAAGCAGTGTAATGGGCAGGGGCAGGTGTTTATGCGTCAAGGTTTTATGAGTTTTGCGCAAACTTGTGGGGCGTGTCAAGGTAAGGGCAAGATCATTAAAACCCCATGCCAAGCGTGTAAGGGTAAAACCTACATTCTTAAAGATGAGGAAATTGATGCAATAATCCCTGAGGGCATTGATGATCAAAACCGCATGGTGCTTAAAAATAAGGGCAATGAATACGAGAAGGGGAAAAGAGGGGATTTGTATTTAGAAGCGCGAGTCAAAGAAGATGAGCATTTCAAGCGCGAAGGCTGTGATTTGTTCATTGAAGCGCCGGTGTTTTTCACCACTATCGCTTTAGGGCATACGATTAAAGTGCCGTCTTTAAGAGGAGGCGAATTGGAATTAAAAATCCCTAGAAACGCCAAAGACAGGCAAACTTTTGCGTTTAGAAACGAGGGCGTGAAGCACCCCGAAAGCTCTTATAGGGGGAGTTTGATTGTGGTGTTGCAAGTGATTTATCCTAAAAGCTTGAATAAAGAGCAACAAGGGTTGTTGGAAAAATTGCATGCGAGTTTTGGCTATGAGGGCGAACCGCATAAAAGCGTTTTAGAAACCTGTATTTCTAAAATTAAAGACTGGTTCAAATAAAAGGTTGTTGATGCATGATTTTCTAAAAGCCTTTAGAGACGCTTTCCCTCATACCATTTCTATCTTTTTAGGGTATTTGCTTATGGGAATGACTTTTGGAATGCTTTTAGTCCAGCATGGCTATGATTATAAAGTCGCTTTGTTCATGTCGTTATTCATCTATGCTGGGGCGGTGCAGTTTGTAGCGATCACGCTTTTAAGCACGCAAGCGAGTTTGATGAATGTCGTTATTGTGAGCTTGTTGGTGAATGCGAGACAGACTTGTTATGCGCTTTCTATGCTAGATCGATTTAAAAACACCCAATGGCGTTTGCCCTATTTAGTGCATGCGCTCACGGATGAAACCTTTGCACTATTGAATTTATACGCTCCTAAAGAGGGGGTGAGTGAAAAAGACTTCATTTTTAGTATTTCCTTACTCAACCACTCTTATTGGGTTATTGGCTCTTTAATCGGCTCGTTAGCCGGATCGCATTTTTCCTTTGACACTCAAGGCATGGAATTTGTGATGACAGCGATTTTTATCGTGCTGTTTATGGAGCAATACAAACGCACCACGAATCATAAAAACGCATGGCTTGGGATTATTATTGCGGTCGTTTGTTTAGCGCTCTTTGGGACTGAATACTTTTTGCTCATCGCTTTAGTTTTAATGGTGCTTGCTCTTATTTTGTTTAGAAAGCAGTTAGAATGTTAATGCATTCTATACTCATTATTTTAGTCATCATATTAACGACTTATTTCATGCGCATCTGGCCTTTTATGGTGTTTAACGCTAAAAACCCGCCCAATGACTTTGTGCGTTATTTGGGTAGGGCTTTATCATGTTCAGTGATAGGCATGCTCGTGATCTATTGTTTTAAAGACATTCAAATTTTAAAACCCCCTTATGGGATCAATGAAATCACCGCTTTTTTATCCGTTATCCTTTTACACCGCATTTTTAAGGCGTTTGTTTTAAGCATCACGCTCCCTACCATTCTTTATATGGTTTTAGTCCAAAGCCATGCGTTAGAAAAGGCTTTTTTTAATCCCTAAAATGATGTTTGATTGCTTTTAACCCTAGCGTTTTTGATCACAAAATACGCCGTAGGGATAATAAAAAGCGTTAAAATAACGCTGCTTATCATGCCTCCTAGCATGGGCGCGGCGATGGATTTCATGATTTCACTTCCTGTGCCATGGCTGTACATGATTGGAATGAGTGAAGCTAAAATGCTAAAAAAGGTCATAAGCTTGGGCCTTACCCTAAGCACCGCCCCATGCATGATAGCCTCTTTTAAAGCGGTGCTGTTTTGCTCTTTTAAAGGGGTTTTGATGAATTTTTGAAACGCGTCTTCTAAATAAATAATCATCACAATAGCCGTTTCGCTCGCTACCCCTAAAAGGGCTAAAAAGCCCACTAACGCCGCCACGCTCATGTTAAAGCCCATGATATTCATAAAAATTAACCCCCCCAAAAACGCAAAAGGCAGAGTGAAAAAGCATAGTAAGGAATTAGTGAGATTCTTCAAAGCAAAGACAATTAAAATAAAAATGATAAACACGCTCACCGGCACGATGTATTGTAAGGTTTTAAACGCTTCTTCTAAATACTGGCTCTCACCGCTAAATTCATAATAATACCCGTTAGGCAATTTGATTTTTTCTAGCGCTTTTTGAGCCAGTTGCCTGTAAGTATCAGAGCTGATACCATTTTGCGGCACAATATAAATAAAATTCACGTTCAAGCCCTTTTCGCTCTTTAACACCGCCGGCGAGTTGTCGTAATAGATGCGGGCTAATTCCCTTAAGGGCATGTAATTGTAAGCGGTTTTGATGTAGAGGTTTTTTAATTTTTCAATGGTGTTTCTTTCTGTGTCTTCTAATCGTAAAGAAATGGGGTAGCTTTCTACGCCCTTAATCATGGTAGTGAGCGTGGCTCCGCCCAGAGCGAATTTAATCGCATCTAGCACGGCGTTTTTATTGATGCCATAACGAGCCAGATTTTCATCGTTCAAATCCAGCGTGATGTAGTAGCCGTTATTGGATCGCTCAGCAAAGACGGATAAACTCTCTTTTAGGGTTTTGAGCTGTTGCTCCATAAGGATCGCTAATTCTTGTAATTTGTCCGTATCGTTACCATAGAGCTTGATGCCTAGGGGCGTTCTAATGCCGGTTAAGAGCATGTCCGTCCTCCCACGAATGGGGTAAGTCCATGAATTGGTTAAGCCTTTTAATTGTAAGGTTTTTTCTAATTTGTCCCTAACTTCTTTGTAACTGAGCTTTTCTTTCCATTCGTTTTGTGGCTTTAATTCAATGTAGGTTTCTATCATTCCTAAACCGGCGGCATCGGTGCTGGTGTTAGCGCGCCCCACTTTACCAAAAACTTGTTTGACAAAATCCAACCGCTTGATAGCGCTATTGCTTTTTTTCAAATATTCTAAAGCAGTATCAATGCCCACGCCATTAATGGTTACAGGCATATACATCACTACCCCTTCATTGATTTGGGGGATAAATTCCCAGTTGAGTTTTTGATACGCTACATACAAGCCCCCTAAACCCACAACGCTCGCTATTAAAAAAGCGTATCTGAACTTAAGCACAACATTCAAGCTCACGCCATAAATTTTCATGAAAAAAGCGTTAATAGGGTTTTTAGACTCTTCTAAAATCCGCCCTTTAATGAGCCATACCATTAAAATAGGGACCATGGTGATAGAAAGCAAGGCTCCTACTAGCATGGCAAAGGTTTTGGTGTAAGCTAAAGGGGCAAAAAGCTTTTCTTCTTGACCGGTGAGTGCAAAAATTGGCAAGAAAGAAACCACGATAATCATTAAAGCAAAAAATATCGCGCCTCCCACATGCTTAACCCCTTGCATGATGGCATTAATTCTTTGAGCGTTGTCTTTTGTATCAATGTGTTGCAGATGCTTGTGCGCGTTTTCTACCATCACAATAGCCGCATCCACCATCGCCCCTATAGCGATCGCAATGCCCCCTAAACTCATAATACTCGCTTCAATATTGAAATAACGCATGAGCAAGAAACTAATGCACACGCTTAAAGGCAGAGTGATAATCACCACTAAAGCGCTCCTGAAATGCAATAAAAAAATCGCAATAATGACTAGCACAATGATGCTTTCTTCTATGAGCGTGTGGATTAAATTGTCAATGCCTTTTTCAATCAATTCGCTCCTGTCATACACGCTGGTGATTTTCACATCAGGATTACTCGCTTGTAAGGTGGCGATTTTTTCTTTAATGGCTTTAAGCACCTTACAAGTGTCAGCGTGATAGCGCACCATCACAATCCCCCCCACCACTTCCTTATCGCCATTGAGATTGGCCGCCCCTCTGCGTGGTTTTGGCACTAGCCTAACGCTGGCTATATCTTTGATTTTTAAAGGGATAGCCCCTTCTTTTTTGATCACAATTTCTTCTAAATCCTTCAAAGATTGGATATAGCCATGCGATCTTATGATTTTTTCAAACCCGTTTTCTAAAATAACCCCTCCACCGGTATCGTTATTGGAATTTTTAATCGCGTTAGCGACTTGCTCTAAACTCAAGTTATAACGGATCAAAGAATCGTTTTGAAGCGTTACTTCATAATCCTTCACAAAGCCCCCCACGCTTGCAACCTCACTCACCCCATCAACCCCCAAAAGCGCGTAGCGGTAATAGAAATCTTGCAAGACTTTCAGATCGCTTAAATTCTTGCTATCGCTAGATAGAGCGTATTGATACGCCCAGCCAATAGAAGTGGAATCGCTCCCTATTTCCACTTTAGCGTCCTTAGGCAAATTGCCTACTCGGTTTAATTGCTCTAAAACCCTATCTCTAGCCCAATACAAATTGACGCCGTCTTTAAAAATGATGTAAATTAGGCCGCTTTCATAACTAGAAATCCCCCTAACCGTGTCAATGTTAGCGATGCTCATGAAAGTAGAAACTAGCGGGTAAGTAACCTGCTCTTGCACGATTTTAGGGCTTTGATTGGGGTAAGTGATTTGCACGACCACTTGAGCGGGGCTTAAATCCGGCAAAGCGTCTAAACGGACGCTTTTTATCGCCCACAAAGAGGCTAAAAAAATGAGTAGAGTGACTAGAGTGGTAAGGAGTTTGTTTTTAACGCTTAAATCAATGATTTTTTCTATCATTCAATAATCCCCATTGTTTTGAGCGTCAGCGTCTAGAACGAATAAAGCGTTATTAGCGACTTCTTCGCCCGCTTCTAAACCCTCTAAAATTTCATAACTCCCATCGCTCAAGCGGACGGCTTTAATTTCTAACGGGCTTAAGCCAAAATCGTCTTTTTTGAACACGATAGCTTTCCCCCCCTTAATCAAAACCGCTTCTTTAGGCAAAATCTTCATTTTTTGTGGTTTTTGAAAGATTTCTACTTGAGCGAACATGTTAGGGTAATAAAGCTGTTTAACATTAGGCACATTGAAGCGCGCTTCTAGCATTTTATCTTGCGCATTTATGATGGGGTTGATGTTTTCAAGCGTGATTTCTTGCTTGCCTTTAATCCCTTCTACGAACAAGATCGCTTGATGCGTGTTTTTTAAAAATTCTAAATCCTCTTGATTGACTTTAACAAGCGCCCACAATTGGCTTAAATCTATGATTTGAAACAACTCTTGCCCTTTTTTAATGAAACTCCCCTCATTGAGATCCGTGCTTTTTTTAAAAATAATGCCGTTGAAGTGAGAGTAAATAGTCATTTCATTTTGAACTTGATGAGTGCTGATGATTTTTTCAATGCTGGAGTTTTCTAACCCTAATAGTTTTAATTTTTCTTTAATCGCTCCCACTTGTTGGTTGAATTTCAATGATGATAGCAATTCGCTTTGAGCGCTCACTAATTCAGGGGAATACACGCTCAACAACCTATCGCCCTTTTTAATGGGGGTATAGGTTTTATTCGCATAAAGCTTTTCCACATAGCCATCAAAACGCAGGGTTTGAGAAAAAATCAGCGCTTCATTAGGCTCTAAAAGCGCGTAATAGCGCCGGCTTTGAGAAAATTCTTTTTCTATGACCTTAGTGGTGGAAATATTAAAACGGGTTTGGCTTTTAGCTTCTTTAGTTTCTTTAGTTTCTTTAGTTTCTTGAGTTTTTTGAGCGTTAGCGAATAAGGGGCTAAAAAATAAAATCAAGGCTAAAAATAAAATCCGTTTCATTCTAATCCTTTAAGGTTTTGTAAAGACAAATAAGCGCTATTGAGAGCGCTTAAGGTTTCAAGCTGGGTGATTTGAGTTGTGATTTTGTCATTAAAAGCGTTGTAATAAGCGTTGTAATCGCCATTAGATTTCAAATCAAGCGCATAAATTTGCGCGATTTTTTCATTTTGCTTGATGATTTTATTGATCGATTCTAGGTTTTTTTGCAAGGTTTCTAATTTTTTAAGGAGTTTTAGGGCCAGGTGGTGCGTTTTGTTTTTGGTGTTTTCCACTTCGCTTTTAAACACCAAGCTTTCTTTTTTCTTTTGCTCCACTAATTTGGCTTGCTTGCCATAAAGAGGTAAGGGGATGGACAAAGCGACGCTAAACATGTCGTAGTTATAGTATTGTTTGGAGCGGAAATAATACACCCCGGTAACATTCACATCTTCTAAAAAGCTTTTTTTAGCCAAAGTGATGTCTTTTTGCGATTTCTCTTCATCAAGCCTAGCGATCGCAATATCGTAATTAGTGGCACTAATGTTATATAACTCTTGCTCCTTATTGAATTCAAAATTTTTAGGGGCAATGCTTAAAAGCTCGTTTTCTTTAAAAGTCAATTCACCCATGGAATAATGGCTGCTAGAGAGCGCTTCTTCTAAATTGTTTTTTTTGATTTCTAATTGCGATTTTAAAATTTCTAGCTTGGCGATCGCTATTAAATTGGGCGAACTGGAATGGTTGGCTTGATAAAGGGTGTTTTCTAAATTTTTAATCGCTGTGTTTAAAAGCTCTATTTCTTGTTGGTTTTTATAATTTTCAATGCCGCTTATCATTAAACTAATCACTAATTGCTGCTTGGTTTTTTTAAGCTCTAATATCTTTTTTTGCTTTTCTAAATTAATCATTTGAGACTGCGTGAGTTTTTTACCATTTAAATCCACTTTTTGAGATAAACCCACGCTCATGTTTTGCATTAAGGTGCTATCCAGCCTGAAAAAATCGCTCACATTAGCGTTGTTATAGCCTAAATACAAAATAGGGTTATCCCACTTGCTAACGGCTTTTTCTTGAGAACTTAAAGCGTCAATTTGCTCTTGTAAGGCTTGTATTTTTTGATTTTTAGAAAGGTATTTAGTTACAAAAGATTGGATCTCTAAATCTTTAGCCAAACCCAAACTAAAAAGCAGTAACAAGGCTGTTAAAAGGCGTATTGAAACGCCCCTTTTATCAAACGCGCTTATAAAAGATAGCATGCTCTTATAAATCCAGGCTTGTTTTAGCGCGATAAACTTGGCCCTCTTTAGATTTAATATCCACCCTAACCTGCCATGTCCCATTCATAGAAAGATTGGTTTTCGCTTCATAAAGGCCGTTTTTTTCACTCACTTGCGCCATTTCTTTCATCGCTGGCATGCCGGGCATTTCAGGCATCATAAACTGCACCCTAACGATAGCTTTTTCTAAAGCCTTACCTTTTAAAGTGGGGCTAAGCACAAAAGTGTTATCGCCTTTAATGGGGTTACCCACGGATTTGATTTTCACTTCTAAGTCGTTGGCTTTTAGGGTTTGCTCCCATGCGTTCAAACTCATAACCCCCAACACGCTTACTAAAAATAAAGCGGCTAACTTTTTCATCGTTTTGACCTTTAAATTAAGATAACAAGAAAATTCTTGTTGCGGATGAATGATAACCCTCTTTTGTGTAAAAATTGTGGAAATGGTTTTTAAAAAAATGGGGGTTTTAAGTAGAAGGTATAAGAGTTTATGCTATTTTTTTAAGGTTTTAAAATCAAATTTCAAAGGATTAGTATGCAATTTAGAATCGAACATGACACGATGGGCGAAATCAAAGTAGATGATAGCCAATACTGGGGGGCTCAAACGCAACGCAGTCTTGAAAACTTTAAGATCGGCACTGAAAAAATGCCTAAAGAACTCATTGGCGCGTTTGCCAAACTCAAAAGGAGTCTGGCGGTTGTCAATCACAAGTTAGGGAAATTAAGCTTGGAAAAATCCCAAGCCATTATCAAGGCGTGCGATTGCATTTTAAAGGGTGAGCTGTGCGGCGAGTTTCCCCTAGCGATATGGCAAACAGGGAGCGGGACTCAAACGAATATGAATCTCAATGAAGTCATTGCTAATAAGGCTACAGAAATTTTAGGGGGTAATTTCAGGGAGAAAAAACTCATCCACCCTAACGATGATGTGAACATGTCTCAAAGCTCCAACGACACTTTCCCTACCGCAATGCACATTGTGAGCGTGCTAGAAATCACGCATAAGTTACTGCCCAGTTTAGAGAATTTGTTAAAGACCTTTAAAGACAAAAGCCAACAATTTAAAGAGATTGTCAAAATCGGGCGCACGCATTTGCAAGACGCTACGCCTTTAACTTTGGGGCAAGAATTTAGCGGTTATGCGAGCATGTTAGAGCATTCTAAACAACAAATTTTAGAGAGTTTGGAACATTTAAGAGAATTAGCCATAGGCGGGACGGCCGTAGGCACAGGGCTAAACGCTCATAAAGAATTGAGCCAAAAAGTGGCTGAAGAATTGAGCCAGTTTAGCGGCGTGAAATTCATTTCTGCGCCCAATAAATTCCATGCGCTCACTAGCCATGACGCTATCGCTTATACGCATGGGGCTTTTAAGGCTTTAGCGGCGAATTTAATGAAGATCGCTAACGATATTAGATGGCTTGCGAGCGGGCCACGCTGTGGTCTGGGCGAGCTTAATATCCCTGAAAACGAGCCGGGCAGTTCTATTATGCCCGGTAAAGTCAATCCCACGCAATGCGAAGCGATGACCATGGTGGCCGTGCAAGTGATGGGGAATGATACCGCTATTGGCATTGCGGCCAGTCAGGGTAATTTTGAATTGAATGTGTTTAAACCGGTAATCATTTATAATTTCTTGCAAAGTTTGAGGCTCTTAAGCGATAGCATGGAAAGTTTTAATACCCATTGCGCGAGCGGCATTGAGCCTAATAAAGAAAAGATTGATTATTACTTACACCATTCTTTAATGCTAGTAACCGCCCTAAACCCGCATGTAGGCTATGAAAACGCCGCTAAAATCGCTAAAAACGCCCACAAAAAAGGCATTTCTTTAAAAGAAAGCGCAGTGGAATTGAAGCTCTTGAGCGCTGAAGATTTTGACAAATTCGTAGTTCCTGAAAAGATGATCGGGCCTAAGGCTTGAAACATGGCTAAGGTCAAGGATCAAGATTATAAAAAGTGGGCAAGAGAAATTGCGAGTGGGGGTGCTGTAGTGTTTTTTGGGGCTGGCTTTTCAGCTGGCGCTACAGGGTTTGATGGTGAATTGCCCTTAGGTAATCAGCTAAGAGATAAATTAGGTGAATTTTGTGGATTTGAAAGGAAGTATTATGAGACAAAAGATCTGAAAGATGTGGCTGAACATTGCCTACTTGAGAAATCTCGTCAAGAAATTGTTGAAAAACTAAAGGATATTTTTGCAGTTAAGCAACCAAAAGATGAACAAAAAGTTGTTGTAGGATGGCCATGGAAGAGCATTTACACGACAAATTACGATGACTTGATTTATTGTGCTGGCAAGCAAGTTGGTAAAAATATTGATATTTTAACGCTTGAAAGTATGTTGCCAAGTGAATCTAGAAATTTTTGTTTGCATATTAATGGCTGTGTGGATAGATTAGAACCAAAACATTTAGATAACTCCTTCAAATTGAGTCATTCTTCTTATGTTAATGGTGATGTTTTTGCAAATTCTTCGGAGTGGGAAAATAAGTTTAGAAAAGATCTGCAATATTCTGCTTTGGTGGTGTTTATGGGGTATTCTCTAGCAGATATGCCTATTGAGAGAATCTTATTTATGGAAATGGGAAATATGCGAGGGGAAGTTATTTTTGTGGTTGCAGATTCTAAAAAATACGATGAAGATCCTATAGGTGATAAAAAATTTGAAAGGTATGGGAAATTGCTTAGGATTGGTGTGGAATCTTTTGCAAACAAAATTCTAGAATGTTGGCCACAGGATACTAATTTAGGTTTTAACTATTTGGAAAAAATAATCATTTCTAATTCGTTGGATGTCAATATTAGAGACAATGACCTAAAATTATTTTTTGAGCAAGGTAAGTTTAAAGATGGATGGTTACAAAATGAAGTTTTGGGGTATTTAAAAAATGGGCATCAGATTAGAAAAAGTTTTTTAGGTAAGGGATTCACTCTAGGAGATAAGATAACAGAAAGGGTAAAGGATAAAAATATCTTGAAAAATCCTATTCAGTCAGATTATGTTCCTAAACTAATTCCTAGAAAAGAAGAAATTGATGAAGCTCAACGCGAATTAGCACGAGATAGCGTAGGGATTTTAGGGGTGTTTGGCGAATTAGGGAGTGGGAAAACGATATTTTTAAGACAATTAGCAATAGTGCTTGTTGAAAGTAGCAACTCAGTATATTTTGTTAGGCATGGGGATTTTATCTCTCAAAAAGAAGAAATAGATACCCTACTAAGACAACTCAAAGATAGAGATGAGAAGGCTTATATTTTTATAGATTCTTATCTGAATCAGCCAGAGATTTCTCGATATATCGCCAAGAAGGTTAAAGAAACTCGTTGTGTCAAATTGATATTGGCAACAAGAGCTGTTGATTGGCATGGCGATGAGGACTACAAGGTTATTCAAGGAGATTCCCTAATAGAAATAGGACAGCTAAGCGATTGGGATCTAGGTGTTTTTGCACAGATTATTAGTTATCTTGGTTTGTGGTCGAGAGATTTGAGTGGAGAATCTTTTAGAAGACAAAAAGGGTATCTTCAAAGAAATTGCAATGCTGAAATGATGCTTATTTTATTGGATATTTTTAATTCTCAACATATTCACAACAAGCTAAATGAAAATTTGGAAGATATTTTAAAAGAGAAACAAATAAAAAAGATATTGTTTGTTGTTTGTTTCTTGCGTGTAGCGAACATTACTAGTGGAGATATTGCGCTTTTGGCACATTTATTAGGAGATGATGGATTAGGAAAATTTAAGTCGCAATACATCAAACAATTTAGGGCTTTAAATTTATGGAATGATGGCGATTTTGGTTCTAGTATTCTAGCTTTGTTTGTCTTGCACCGCATGTTTTCGTATGATGAGATCACAAGGTATGCTTTTGAGATATTAAAAAGAGCAAGGAATACAAAGAAAAATTACCAATTCAATCAAGAACATAGAGTCTATCTTAAATTATTGAATTATCGCACTATGAGTCGTGTATTTGGTAAAGAAAAAGATAGCGATAAAGATAAGAAATTTAGATTTTTGCGTAGCTATTATGATGATGCTAAAAGAGAGATTTCAAGTCTTGCGGAGGATCCTCAGTTTTGGTTGCAATATGCAATGTGCCATATGCCAATAGGCAAGTTTAAAGAGGCACAAGACTATTTGAATCAAGCATATGGTAAGGCGAAGCAAAAAAATAGGCTCTATAATGTGGATTATATTGATAATCAGCAAGCTCGCTTATACATCTATCAAGGAACTAATGCTGAAGACAAAGAGGATGCGTTTAGGTTTTTCAAACAAGCTGTTGAGTTACTAGGAGAGCGTAGAAAAGAAGATGAATATAAATACAGCATTATTGAAAGTTTTTGGGAATTTTTAGAAAAACATTTTTTGCTTTTTGAAAAAAATAAGCAAGAAGTTATTCAGAAAGTTTTGGCGGATCATCATGAAAAGTTTTGTAGTTTTTGTGGGCAAGGTTCATGGTATAAACAAAAAGTTATTAGGGGGTGCGAGAAAGTATTTGAAAAGTATTTGCCTAATCTTGAAAAACCTAATCTCTCAAAAAATTTATCAAGCAAATGACTCTAGGCATTGATGAGGCGGGGAGGGGGTGTTTGGCCGGGTCGCTTTTTGTGGCTGGGGTGGTGTGCAGTGAAAAAACAGCCTTAGAGTTTTTGAAAATGGGTCTTAAGGACAGCAAGAAGCTCAGCCCAAAAAAACGCTTTTTCTTGGAAGATAAAATCAAAACGCATGATGAGGTGAAGTTTTTCGTGGTTAAAAAAAGCGCGAATGAAATTGATAACTTGGGTTTAGGGGCGTGTTTGAGACTCGCTGTGCAAGAAATTTTAGAAAATGGTCGCTCTTTAGCTAATGGAATAAAAATAGATGGCAACACGGCGTTTGGCTTGAATAAACGCTACCCCAATATACAAACCATCATCAAGGGCGATGAAAAGATCGCTCAAATCGCTATGGCGTCTGTTTTGGCGAAAGCCTTTAAGGACAGAGAAATGCGGCAATTGCACGCTTTGTTTAAGGAATACGGCTGGGACAAGAATTGCGGGTATGGGACTAAACAGCATATAGAAGCGATGATTAAGCTAGGGGCTACGCCTTTTCATCGGCATAGCTTCACGCTTAAAAACCACATCTTCAATCCCAAACTCTTAGATGTGGAACAACGCCTTATTTAAAATGGCGCTGAGATTGGTAGCGCTCGTTGAAGAAAGGTTGATGTGCTTTGCTTTAAAGTAAGCGGTTAAGTCTTTAGGCTGAATGAAAGGGAATTGCACCATAACATACACACGATGGTTGATGGTATCCACGAATCTTTTAGCTAAAATGGATTTAGACACTAAAAAATCAACAAGCCCGAATAAATCGTTGATAGCGTCATTTTTAACTTGAAGCGCCTTAACAATACGATTGTGCATTTTTGTGGTGATTAAAACGCTTTCTAAAGTGCTGTAAGCGTTCATTCTAGCCCTTAAAAAAGCCACTTTTTCAGCGTTCTTTTCAGGGGGCAATTTGTCATCATAGAGGATGTAGTTGGAGTAAAAATCGTTTTTTTCTTTCACGATAATGGCTGAACCAATGTATTGGTTGAGGTAGTGATCATGCTTAAAAAAATTGACTTTAAGCCAACTGGGATAGTCTGTGATGTCTTTCAAACTCTCAGCGTGTGCTGTTTGAGCGAAGAGGCATAGGGATAGCAAGGCGCAGAAACTTAATTTTTTCAATGTGTTCATTATAACTTCCTTTCTATAAAAGAATATTAGAAACGCCCTACGCTTTTAGGGTAGATGGTATTTCTCAAAAAGGCGAAATGCTAGGATAGTTTATAGTGGGTTAGCTTAAGAAAAAATAAAAAATATTAAATAATCAATTAAAAATTTTAGTAATAATATTAAATACATAAATACATAAATACATAAATATATAAATACATAAATACATAAATACATAAATACATAAATACATAAATACATAAATACATAAATACATAAATACATAAATACATAAATACATAAATACATAAATACATAAATACATAAATACATAAATACAAGTAATTATTATACCAAAATAGATTGAATATCCAAAGAAAAATCAATGAAATTAAGGTGTTTGTAGGGGGTATTGTTTGTTGGAGTGGGGGCGTTGATAGAAACGATTACAATTTTTAAAAACCCATGTTTATGGCACCATGAAAGCTGTTTTTCTAAAAAATGGGGCGTGGGGAAAGCGTGGGCGATGATGGCGAGCTTGTTGGTGGCGTTTTTGTGCAAGATAAAAATCCCGTTATCATGGGAGTAAAGCTCATGATTTGGGAATTGCTTGCAAAGCTCTAAAAAAACCATGTTTTCAAAAACGCTTAAAAGCGAAGGGCTAGGAGTTAGGCTATAAGGCAAGGCAAAATCGCACAGATACAATTTAGTTTTATGGTTTTCAAAACTGGGGACTAAAAAAAGGATGCGTTGTTTTTCTAGCGCGTGTAACAATTTATAAAGGGTGTCTTTAGAGATCTTAAGCTCTTTTTTGAGTTGCGTATAAAGATAAAAAGCGCTCACAAACTTAGACTGATACGAGCAGATTTTAGCCATTAAGGGGGCGTAAGCTTGAAAGATTAATTTGATATTTTCTTGTTTTTTTAGGATTTTTTCTTTCTCGTTTTCTGTAAAAAGCGAATCTAAAGCGTTGCCGTCTCTTAAAAAGCGGTTAAACAGGGTGTTTTTAGGGGTGTTGGGCTTGAAAAAGCTGGTGTATTCTTTAAAACTCAACCCTAACGCATAGCATAAGCTACAATCTGGCGTTGTTATGGGGCTTAAACAATTAGGGATAAGAACGATTTTAGAAAGCTTTGGCAGGCTGAAATCCAAGCGCTCAATATGATCTAAAATGAGCAAATCCATTTTCTTTTCCAAATGCCATTTTAAAAGCCATGAGCTTAGGATATTTTTATTCAAACGCATGTCGTTGTAATTGATATACACAGGGTTTTTAAAATCCTTCGCTAGTTTGAGGGCGAAAGTGGTTTTACCGGATTTCATCGGCCCTAAAAGACAGATTTTATCGCTTGAAGGCGCCTTTAAAAGCGGGTTGTTTAAGGTCGGCTCTTTAGGGGTTTCAAAAGGCCCAAAAGGGTGCAAGCAAGAAAGGGGCATGAACTTCCTTACAAATGAGATTGGATTGAGATAATCGTAGCGCGTTTTTTTATATTTCCTTATAAAAAGGAAGTAAAAATCTCTAAAAAGCCCTAAAAATAGCAAAAGTTATTGACTAAATGGCGCATTTTGAGTAGTATTTCAGTTTTTATTTTATTGTTTTATTCTGTTTTGAGTGACGAATGAAACGAGTTCTTTTAGGAGAGTTTATGGAAAAAATCAGGTTGAAGCTCAAAGCTTATGACCATAGAGTGTTGGATCGCTCTGTTGTGGCTATCGTGGAAGCCGTAAAGCGCTCAGGTTCTGAAATTAGAGGGCCTATCCCTTTACCGACTAAGAATAAGCGTTACACCGTTTTGCGCTCCCCGCATGTCAATAAGGATTCAAGAGAGCAGTTTGAGATTAGGGTTTATAGCCGGTTGATTGATATTATCTCGGCCACCCCAGAAACCGTGGATAGCTTGATGAAGTTGGATTTGGCTCCTGAAGTGGATGTAGAAGTAACTTCTATGGAAACGAAGTAGTCCTAACGCATTGAGATAATAAAATAAGGGTTAGATATGGAATTTTTAGTTCAAAAGATAGGCATGAGCCGCACCATTGACGCTAACAGCACGCCTGTAACCTTGCTTAAAGTCTTGCAAGCGAAAGTGTGCCAGCTAGAAAACGGGAAAGCTTTAGTGGCCTATGCGATGCATAAAAAACACAATAAGGCGATTGAAGGCCAGCAAAAGAAATACCAGCTCAGTAAAGAGTTTAACCATTTCGCTACCTTAAAAGCTTCCCAACAAAAAGAGTTGGGCGATTTGGATTTGAGCGCTTTAGAAACGCTCAAAAGGGTTAAAGCGAGCTTTAAAACTAAAGGGAGAGGCTTTGCGGGGGTGATGAAGCGTTGGAATTTCCAAGGCGGGCCTGCCGCTCATGGGAGTCGTTTCCATCGCCGCCCTGGTTCTATTGGTAACAGAGAATGGCCAGGAAGAGTGCAAAAGGGTAGGAAAATGGCAGGGCATTATGGCAATGAGCTAGTTACTTGCCAAAACGAGGTGCTCTCTTTTGATAAAGAAAGTATGGTGTTAGTGCTAAAGGGTTCAGTGGCCGGCTTTTCTGGGGCTTATGGACGCATTAGAGCGGTATAAAACCATACATTGAATATAATATAAAGGGTTTGATATGAGTAAGGCCATCGTTTTAGACAGCCATTTGAAAGAAAAGGGTAGCGTGGAGTTACCTAAAAGATATGAGGGTATCAACAGCCATAATCTCTATCTTTATGTGAAACATTATTTATCTTCTGCGCGCGCTAATACCGCTAAAAGTAAAAACCGCGCTGAAGTGAGCGGGGGCGGTAGGAAGCCTTGGGCGCAAAAAGGGGGCGGAAGGGCTAGAGCAGGGAGCATCACTTCGCCTGTATTTGTGGGTGGGGGTGTCTCTCATGGGGCCACTAACAACCGCAACTACAACCTTAAAATCAATAAAAAACAAAAACGCCTGGCTTTAGAATACGCTTTAGAAGAAAAAGCACAAGCGAACAAGCTTTTTGTGGTGGAAAAAATCGCTATAAAAGGCGTGGTTGAAGACAATAAAAGGAAGCATTTGACTAAAGAAGCCAACCAAATGTTCCAGGCTTTAGAGCAACGAGACACTTTGTTTGTGTGCATGAACATGGACGAATACACTGAGTTAGCCTTTAGTAACCTTAAAAAATGCCTCATTATTGATGTGAGCGAGTTGAACGCTTATCTTTTAGCGGCGTTTAGCTCTGTTGTGATGGAAGAAGCAGCGTTTCAGCATGTGGTGCAAGATAAGACAGAGGAGTAAAAAATGGCAGACATCATGGATATAAAGTCAATTCTTTACACTGAAAAGTCATTAGGATTGCAAGAAAAAGGCGTTTTAGTGGTCCAAACGGCTCAAAATGTAACCAAAAACCAGCTCAAAGAAGTGTTTAAAACTTACTTTGGCTTTGAGCCTTTGAAAATCAATTCTTTGAAACAAGAGGGTAAGGTGAAACGCTTTAGAGGGAAGCTTGGACAAAGAAAGTCGTTTAAGAAATTTTATGTGAAAGTTCCAGAGGGCGCTAGCATTGCCGCCCTTGGCGCGTAAGAAAGGAGAAAGCGTTATGGCGATTAAAACTTATAAGCCCTACACCCCAAGCAGACGCTTCATGTCGGTGTTGGATTCTAAAGACATTACCGCAAAAAGCAGTGTCAAAGGCTTACTCACTAAGCTTAAAGCAACAGCAGGGAGAAACAATAACGGGCGCATCACCAGCCGCCACAAAGAGAGAGGGGCTAAAAAACTCTACCGCATTATTGATTTCAAACGCAACAAATACAATATTGAAGGGAAAGTGGCTGCGATTGAGTATGATCCTTACAGAAACGCACGCATCGCTCTTGTAGTCTATCCTGATGGGGACAAACGCTACATTTTACAGCCAAGCGGCTTGAAAGTAGGCGATAGCGTTATCGCTGCTGAAGGCGGTTTGGATATTAAAGTGGGCTTTGCGATGAAGTTAAAAAATATCCCTATAGGAACGGTGGTGCATAATATTGAAATGCATCCGGGGGCTGGCGGGCAATTAGCCAGAAGCGCTGGGATGAGTGCTCAGATCATGGGTAGGGAAAATAAATACACCATTGTTAGGATGCCAAGCTCTGAAATGCGCTACATTTTAAGCGAATGCATGGCGAGTGTTGGCGTGGTAGGGAATGAGGATTTTATCAATGTCTATATCGGTAAGGCAGGGCGTAACCGCCACAGAGGGATCCGCCCGCAAACTCGTGGTAGCGCGATGAACCCAGTGGATCACCCGCATGGTGGGGGTGAGGGTAAAACAGGGACAAGCGGTCATCCTGTATCGCCTTGGGGCACTCCGGCTAAGGGCTATAAAACGAGAAAGAAAAAAGCTAGCGACAAGCTCATCATTTCCAGAAAGAAACATAAATAAAGGTTAAAGAATGTCTAGGTCAATTAAAAAGGGTCCTTTTATAGACGACCACTTGATGAAAAAAACGCTCAAGGCAAAAGAGGGTAAGGATAACCGCCCGATTAAAACATGGTCTAGAAGAAGCACCATTTTGCCTGAAATGATTGGTTTTACTTATAATGTGCATAACGGAAGGGTTTTTGTCCCTGTGTATATCACAGAAAACCATGTGGGTTATAAGTTAGGGGAATTCGCTCCTACAAGAACTTTTAAAGGGCACAAAGGTAGTGTCCAAAAAAAGATTGGCAAGTAAGGGGGTAGAATGAGTAAAGCGTTATTAAAATTTGTGCGGTTATCTCCTACTAAAGCCAGATTGATTGCAAGACAGATTCAAGGCATGAGTGCTGAATTAGCGATCGCTAGTTTGGAATTTACGCCCAATAAAGCGGCCAGAGTGCTTTCAAAAGTGGTGGCTTCTGCGGTCGCTAACGGCTCTTTAGACGCTAAGAGTGCTCTGATTGTTTCTTGCAGAGTGGATGCTGGCCCTGTGCTTAGGCGCTCCATTCCAAGGGCTAAAGGCAGGGCCACAGCCATTAGAAAGCCAACATCTCATGTATTCGTAGAAGTAGCAGAAGGGAAAGAAATGAAATCTTCTAAAAGCCATAAAAAAAATCAAGCAGAAGGTAAGTAGGGCATGGGACAAAAAGTTAATCCGGTAGGTTTAAGATTAGGTATTAATAGGAATTGGACTTCCAGATGGTTCCCTAGCGCTCGCACCGCTCCAAGCAATATTGATGAAGACAATAAGATTAGGAAATTCCTTAAAAAAGAGCTTTATTATGCCGGCGTGAGCGAGATTGTGATTGAAAGAGCGGCTAAAAAACTGCGTGTTACGGTCGTAGCGGCTCGCCCGGGGCTTATCATTGGTAAAAAAGGCGTGGATATTGAAAAAGTCAAAGAAGGCTTAAAAACGCTCATCAAAAAAGAAGTTTCCATTAATATTAAAGAAGTCAAACGCCCCCAAGCTGACGCCCAATTAGCCGCAGAAAATGTAGCCACCCAACTAGAAAAAAGGGTCGCTTTCCGCCGCGCGATGAAAAAAGTCATGCAAGCGGCGTTAAAATCCGGCGCTAAAGGGATCAAGGTGCGCGTTTCTGGCCGTTTAGCAGGGGCTGAAATCGCTCGCACCGAATGGTATATGGAAGGGCGCGTGCCTTTACACACCTTAAGGGCTAAGATTGATTACGGCTTTGCTGAAGCGATGACGGTATATGGTATTATTGGCGTGAAAGTGTGGATTTTCAAAGGGGAAGTTTTGCAAAAAGGCATCCAATTTGAGAAAAAAGAAGAGGCTAAAGAAGAAAGAGAGCCTAGAAGAAGCAGAAGAGGGAGGCAATAATCATGTTAATGCCAAAAAGAACAAAATACAGAAAGCAAATGAAAGGGCGCAATCGTGGGAAAGCCCATCGTGGTAATTCCATTGCGTTTGGGGATATTGCGATTAAAGCCATAGAGCATGGGAGGATTGATTCACGCCAGATTGAATCCGCAAGGGTGGCCATGACAAGGCACATTAAAAGAGCGGGTAAGGTGTGGATTAGAGTATTTCCCGATAAGCCTTTGACCGCCAAACCTTTAGAAACGAGAATGGGTAAGGGTAAGGGCTCTGTGGAAAAATGGGTGATGAATATCAAGCCGGGCAGAATCGTTTATGAAATGCTAGGCATTGAAGAAGGACTAGCGAGAGAAGCTTTAGCGTTAGCTCAGAGCAAACTTCCTTTTAAAACCAAAATTGTAACTTGTGAGAGCGAAAATGAAATATACTGAATTGAAAGATAAGAGTATCAAGGAATTAGAAGAGTTGTTGCATACTAAAAAAGCGGAGCTTTTTGAGTTGCGCGTTAAGTTAAAGGCTATGCAATTGAGTAATCCTAACGAGATTAAGAAAGCCAGAAGAAATATCGCTCGCATTAACACGGCCATTAATGCGCATTATTCTTCTAGCGTTGAGTAAAAAAGGGTAAGCAATGAATACGAAAGAGCCGCATAAGAGGTTAGTGCAAGGCAAGGTCATCAGCAAGTTTGCTGAAAAAAGCGCTGTGATTCTTGTGGAAAGAAAAGTGGTGCATGAAAAATACCGCAAGATTGTTAAAAAGTTCAAAAAATACACCATTCATGATGAAAACAATCAGGTGAAAGTAGGGGATTTTGTGAGCGCGATTGAGTGCAGACCGCTTTCTAAAACCAAGTCTTTCACGCTTAAAGAAATTTTAGTAGTGGGAGTATAAGCATGATACAGAGTTTTACAAGATTGAATGTCGCTGACAATAGCGGCGCTAAAGAAATCATGTGCATTAAGGTGTTAGGAGGTAGCCACAAACGCTATGCGAGCGTGGGTAGCGTGATCGTGGCTTCTGTGAAAAAAGCTATCCCTAATGGCAAGGTGAAGTGCGGTCAAGTCGTCAAAGCCGTTGTGGTGAGAACGAAAAAAGAAATCCAAAGGAAAAATGGTTCTTTGGTGCGTTTTGATGACAATGCAGCGGTGATTTTGGACGCTAAAAAAGATCCTGTTGGCACAAGGATTTTTGGGCCAGTGAGCCGAGAAGTGCGTTACGCTAATTTCATGAAAATTATTTCTCTAGCGCCGGAGGTTGTATAATGAAAAGCGAAATCAAAAAAAATGACATGGTGAAAGTCATTGCAGGAGACGATAAGGGTAAGGTCGCTAAGGTTTTAGCGGTGTTGCCTAAGACTTCTCAAGTGGTTGTTGAAGGGTGTAAGGTGGTGAAAAAAGCGATTAAACCCACTGATGATAACCCTAAAGGGGGCTTTATCCATAAAGAAAAGCCCATGCACATTTCTAATGTGAAGAAAGCCTAAGGAGTTGGATACATGTTTGGTTTGAAACAATTTTATCAAAATGAAGTGAGAATAAAACTCGCTCAAGAATTAGACATCAAAAACCCCATGCTTTTACCCAAGCTAGAAAAAATCGTTATCAGCGTGGGCGCTGGGGCTCATGCAAAAGACATGAAAATCATGCAAAATATCGCGCAAACGATTTCTTTAATTGCAGGGCAAAAGGCGGTTATCACTAAAGCGAAAAAATCCGTTGCAGGCTTTAAGATCAGAGAAGGCATGGCGGTAGGGGCGAAAGTTACCTTAAGGAATAAACGCATGTATAATTTCTTAGAAAAGCTGATTGTGATTTCGTTACCCAGAGTGAAAGACTTTAGAGGGATTTCACGGAATGGTTTTGATGGGCGCGGGAATTACACCTTTGGGATCAATGAGCAGTTGATTTTCCCGGAAGTGGTTTATGATGATATTATGGTCAGTCATGGCATGAACATCACTATGGTAACTTCTACAGACAACGATAAAGAAGCGTTCAAGTTGTTAGAATTGCTTGGATTGCCTTTTGCAAAAGTGAGATAAGGGGTTAATATGGCTAAAAAATCAATGATAGCAAAGGCTCAAAGGAAACCAAAATTTCAAGTAAGAGCCTATACCAGATGCCGCATTTGTGGGAGACCTCATTCGGTTTATAGGGATTTTGGACTTTGTAGGGTGTGCCTGAGAAAAATGGGCAGTGAGGGACTCATCCCAGGCTTGAGAAAAGCCAGTTGGTAAGGATAAGATATGGTAAATGATATAATTGCAGATTCATTAACTCGTTTGAGAAACGCTTCTATGCGCCGCTTAGAATTCACACAGCTTTATTACGCAAAGATCGTGGTTTCTATTTTAGAGATTTTTAAAGAAAAAGGTTTCATTAAAGATTTCAATGTCAAAGATAAAGACAAGAAACAATCGGTTTATGTGCAATTGGCTTATGATGAAAAAGGGCATTCAAAAATCAGCGAAGTGAAGCGCTTAAGCAAGCCTGGTCGTCGCGTGTATAAGCAAAAAAACGAGTTGAAGCGCTTTAAAAATGGCTATGGCGTGATTGTGGTAAGCACTTCTAAAGGGGTGATCACCAACGAAGAAGCTTACAGACAAAATGTCGGTGGCGAAGTGCTTTGCAGTATTTGGTAAAGGATTGAAAATGTCAAGAATCGGGAAAAGAATCATTGAAATTCCAAGCTCTGTGCAAGCGAGCGTTGAAGGGAGCAAGCTTCTTTTTAAAAACAGCAAAGAAAAGCACGAATTAGAAACTCACAACCGAGTGAAAATCACGCTTGAAAACAGCCAATTGAGCTTCCAGCCTGTGGGCGAAGACGCGCAATCTAGGGCTTATTGGGGGACTTATGGAGCGTTAGCCAACAACATTGTAATAGGCTTAAGCACCGGTTTTAGTAAGACTTTAGAAGTCAATGGCGTGGGCTATAAGGTGGCTTTGGGCAATAAAACTTTGGATTTGAGTTTGGGTTTTAGCCACCCGGTGAAATACCCCATTCCAGCAGGGATTGAAATGGTGGTGGAAAAAAACACGATCACGATCAAAGGGAGCGATAAGCAAAAAGTAGGGCAAGTCGCCGCTGAAATCAGGAGCTTCAGACCCCCAGAGCCATACAAGGGCAAGGGCGTGAAATACAGCGATGAAGTCATTATTAGAAAAGCTGGTAAAACAGCTAAAAAATAAATAAGGTGGAGTGATGAACGCAAAAGCATTGTATAAAAAGAAAGCCTTAAGGGATCGCCGAAAATTAAGGATTAAAAGCAAGCTCTTGGGCGATAATTTAAGACCTAGGGTGAGCGTTTTTCGTTCGAATCGCTATTTCTATGCGCAAGCGATTGATGATGTTAAACAAAGCACCATAACGCATATTGACGGCAGGAAAATGGGCTTTAAAAACACGCAAGAAGACGCTAAAAAATTAGGCGCTCTCTTTGCTGAAGAATTGAAAAAAGTAGGGATTGAGCGAGCGGTTTATGACAGGAATGGTTATCTCTATCATGGCGTGGTGGCAGCGTTTGCTGAAAGCTTGAGAGAGAACGGGATTGCTCTATGACAGAAAGGAAAGGTATGGAAGAGATTAACAGAGAAGAGTTTCAAGAAGTCGTTGTGAATATTGGCCGTGTAACCAAAGTGGTTAAGGGCGGTAGGCGGTTTCGTTTTAACGCTTTAGTGGTTGTGGGCAATAAAAATGGGCTTGTAGGCTTTGGTTTGGGCAAGGCTAAGGAAGTCCCTGATGCGATTAAAAAAGCGGTAGATGATGCGTTTAAAAACCTGATTCATGTAACGATTAAAGGTACGACTATCGCTCATGATATTGAGTATAAATACAACGCAAGCCGTATTTTACTCAAACCGGCAAGTGAGGGAACGGGAGTGATTGCTGGGGGTTCAACGCGCCCTATCGTGGAATTAGCAGGCATTAAGGATATTCTAACCAAATCTTTAGGCTCCAACAACCCCTATAATGTGGTGCGTGCGACTTTTGATGCTTTAGCGAAAATCAAGGCGTAGTTAAAAAGGATATGATGATGGGATTAGAAAATTTAAAACCGGCTAAAGGTAGCGTTAAAAAAATCAAACGAGTGGGTCGTGGTCAAGGAAGCGGTATGGGAAAGACTGCCACAAGAGGCGGTAAAGGCCAAACCGCAAGGACAGGCTATAAGGCTAAAAGAGGCTTTGAAGGGGGGCAACAACCCTTACAACGCCGTTTGCCTAAAATAGGTTTTAGGACTAAAGATTCTCATATCTATTCTATCAATGTAGAAAAGAATGAAGCGATTAAAAATTTAGAAGAAATCACTTTTTCAAGCTTGCACGCTTTACACCATTTCCCCCTTTATATTGAAGGTGTGAAATTGATTGGTAAAGACGCTAAAAACTTGGCTTCTAAAATTAAAGATGAGAGAATCAAAACAAGCGGGCAGAAGTAATGCCCTTAATCAGCTTGATTGGAGAGGAATAAGTTAATATGAATAAAGCTATTGCCAGTAAGATACTCATCACTTTGGGTTTTTTATTTCTCTACAGAGTCTTAGCTTATATCCCCATTCCTGGCGTAGATTTAGCAGCGATCAAGGCTTTTTTTGACAGCAATTCCAACAACGCTTTGGGGTTGTTTAACATGTTTAGCGGGAATGCGGTTTCTCGCTTGAGCATCATCTCTTTGGGTATCATGCCCTATATCACTTCTTCAATTATCATGGAGCTTTTGAGCGCGACTTTCCCCAACCTGGCTAAAATGAAAAAAGAGCGAGACGGCATGCAAAAATACATGCAAATCGTGCGCTATTTGACCATTTTAATTACCCTAATCCAAGCGGTGAGCGTTTCAGTGGGGTTAAGGAGCATTAGCGGAGGAGCCAATGGAGCGATCATGATTGATATGCAAGTTTTTATGATTGTTTCAGCGTTTTCTATGCTTACAGGGACGATGTTACTCATGTGGATAGGGGAGCAAATCACGCAAAGGGGCGTGGGGAATGGGATCAGTCTCATTATTTTTGCCGGGATTGTTTCAGGGATCCCATCGGCTATTTCAGGCACATTCAACTTGGTCAATACGGGCGTGATCAATATCTTAATGCTCATTGGTATTGTGCTGATTGTTTTAGCGACTATTTTTGCGATTATCTATGTGGAATTAGCCGAGCGCAGGATCCCTATTTCTTATGCACGTAAAGTGGTGATGCAAAACCAAAACAAGCGCATCATGAATTACATTCCTATTAAGTTGAATTTAAGCGGGGTGATCCCCCCTATTTTCGCTTCAGCGTTGCTCGTGTTCCCTTCTACGATTTTGCAGCAAGCCACAAGCAACAAAACCTTGCAAGCGGTTGCGGATTTTTTAAGCCCGCAAGGGTATGCATATAATATTTTGATGTTCTTGCTCATTATCTTTTTTGCTTACTTTTATTCTTCTATCGTGTTCAATTCTAAGGATATTGCGGATAATTTAAGGCGTAATGGCGGGTATATTCCAGGGCTTAGGCCTGGAGAAGGGACTTCATCGTTTTTAAATTCTGTAGCGAGTAAGCTCACTTTGTGGGGTTCATTGTATTTAGCGCTCATTTCTACCGTGCCTTGGATTTTGGTTAAGGCTATGGGCGTGCCTTTTTACTTTGGAGGCACAGCGGTGCTGATTGTGGTTCAAGTCGCTATTGACACCATGAAAAAGATTGAAGCGCAAATTTATATGAGCAAGTATAAAACTTTAAGTGCGGTAGGCTTTTAATGGCGATCTCTATTAAAAGCCCAAAAGAAATCAAAGCTCTAAGAAAAGCCGGGGAATTAACCGCTCAAGCGTTAGCCCTTTTAGAGCGAGAAGTAAGGCCTGGGGTTTCACTTTTAGAGCTGGATAAAATGGCTGAAGATTTTATCAAATCCTCTCATGCCAGGCCTGCTTTTAAGGGGCTCTATGGTTTCCCCAACTCGGTGTGCATGTCCTTAAATGAAGTGGTTATTCATGGCATTCCTACGGATTATGTTTTACAAGAAGGGGATATTATAGGCTTGGATTTGGGGGTGGAGGTGGATGGCTATTATGGCGATTCAGCCCTCACGCTTCCCATAGGCACGATAAGCTTGCAAGATGAAAAATTGCTCGCTTGCTCTAAAGAGAGCTTGATGCATGCCATTAACTCAATTAGAGTGGGCATGCATTTTAAGGAGTTGAGTCAGATTTTAGAGGGCGCTATTGTAGAAAGAGGTTTTGTGCCTTTGAAAGGATTTTGCGGGCATGGCATTGGTAAAAAACCCCATGAAGAGCCAGAAATCCCCAACTACCTAGAAAAAGGCGTCAAGGCTAATAGCGGCCCTAAAATCAAAGAGGGCATGGTATTTTGCTTAGAGCCTATGGTGTGTCAAAAACAGGGCGAGCCTAAAATACTAGCGGATAAGTGGAGCGTGGTTTCAGTGGATGGGCTTAACACAAGCCACCATGAGCATACTATCGCCATAGTTGGCAATAAAGCAGTGATTCTTACGGAGCGTTAATGGCAAGAGATGATGTTATAGAAGTGGATGGGAAAGTGATTGAGGCGTTGCCTAACGCCACTTTTAAGGTGGAGTTAGACAATAAGCATGTGGTGTTGTGCCGTATTTCTGGAAAGATGCGCATGCACTATATTAGGATTGCTTTAGGCGATAGGGTCAAGCTAGAGCTTACGCCCTATAGTTTAGACAAGGGTCGGATAACTTTTAGATATAAATGAATTTAAGGGTTATTTCAATGAAAATATGTTAGTATGAAAGTTTTTAGTAGTGCCTAATTTTTTCAAAGGAGAACAATCATGAAAGTCAGGCCATCAGTGAAAAAGATGTGCGATAAGTGCAAAATCATTAAAAGAAGGGGCGTTATTAGAGTGATCTGTGCTACCCCTAAACACAAACAAAGACAAGGATAAAGCATGGCAAGGATTGCTGGTGTGGATTTACCAAAAAAGAAGAGAGTAGAGTATGCCCTTACTTATATTTATGGGATTGGGCTTAAGAGTTCCAGAGAGATTTTAGAAGCGGTAGGCATTTCTTTTGACAAGCGCGTGCATGAATTGAGCGAAGATGAAGTGTCTAGCATCGCTAAAAAAATCCAGCAAAGCTACCTAGTAGAGGGCGATTTGCGTAAAAAAGTTCAAATGGATATTAAATCTTTAATGGACTTAGGGAATTATCGTGGGATCAGGCATCGTAAGGGTCTTCCTGTAAGAGGCCAAACTACTAAAAATAACGCTAGGACTCGTAAGGGTAAGAAAAAAACCGTGGGTAGCAAGTAGCGGATAAGGAGATGATGATTTAATGGCTAAGAGAAATGTAACGGCTAAAAAGAAAGTAGTCAAAAAGAATATTGCTAGAGGGGTTGTTTATATTTCAGCGACCTTTAATAATACCAACATCACTATCACTGATGAAATGGGTAATGTGATTTGTTGGAGCACGGCGGGCGGTTTAGGGTTTAAAGGCTCTAAAAAATCCACCCCTTATGCGGCCCAACAAGCTGTAGAAAGTGCTCTA
This sequence comes from Helicobacter pylori oki112, assembly GCF_000600085.1. Lineage (NCBI taxonomy): Bacteria > Pseudomonadati > Campylobacterota > Epsilonproteobacteria > Campylobacterales > Helicobacteraceae > Helicobacter > Helicobacter pylori. The sequence goes on along the minus strand of NZ_CP006821.1, from coordinate 1,389,126 downwards.
AGCAAGGCTAAAGAGCATGGCGTTAAAGAAGTGGGCATTAAGGTTCAAGGGCCAGGTAGTGGGCGTGAGACCGCTATTAAGAGCGTGGGCGCGACAGAGGGCGTTAAAGTGCTTTGGATTAAAGACATCACCCCGCTCCCTCATAATGGTTGCAGACCCCCTAAAAGAAGAAGAGTGTAAGGAGGCTTTATGGCAAGATATAGAGGCGCAGTAGAAAGACTAGAAAGGCGTTTTGGGGTTTCTTTAGCCTTAAAAGGTGAAAGGCGATTGAGCGGGAAGGGTGCTCTAGATAAAAGGGCTTATGGACCAGGCCAGCATGGGCAAAGGCGCGCTAAGACTTCTGATTACGGGTTGCAATTGAAAGAAAAGCAAAAAGCTAAAATGATGTATGGCATTTCTGAAAAGCAATTTAGGAGTATTTTTGTGGAAGCCAATCGCTTGGACGGCAATACGGGTGAAAACCTTATCCGCTTGATTGAAAGAAGATTGGACAATGTCGTCTATCGCATGGGGTTTGCGACCACTAGAAGCTCTGCTAGGCAATTAGTAACGCATGGGCATGTGCTTGTGGATGGTAAGCGTTTGGATATTCCCTCTTATTTCGTGCGTTCAGGGCAAAAAATTGAGATCAAAGAAAAAACCAAGAGCAACTCTCAAGTGGTTCGCGCGATGGAATTGACAGCTCAAACAGGGATTGTGCCATGGATTGATGTGGAAAAAGACAAAAAATACGGTATCTTCACCCGCTACCCTGAAAGAGAAGAAGTGGTTATCCCTATTGAAGAAAGACTCATTGTAGAATTGTATTCTAAGTAAGGGGTTAGAGCATGAAAGTTATCAAAACAGCACCTTTGATCCCATCAGAAATTAAGGTGCTAGAGAAAGAGGGCAATCGGGTTAAGATTTCTCTGGCTCCATTTGAGTTTGGTTACGCTGTTACGCTCGCTCATCCTATTAGAAGGCTCTTGCTTTTAAGCTCTGTGGGGTATGCTCCTGTAGGTTTAAAGATTGAAGGCGTCCATCATGAGTTTGACTCATTAAGAGGGGTTACTGAAGATGTGTCGCTCTTTATCATGAATTTAAAGAATATCCGCTTTATAGCCAAGGCGTTAGTGGGGCAAGATAGCTCTTTAGAAAACCAATCGGTTGTGGTGGATTATTCTTTTAAAGGGCCTATGGAGCTTAGGGCTAGGGATTTGAATTCTGATCATATAAAAATTGTCAATCCGGAAATGCCCCTAGCGACAATCAACGAAGACGCTCAATTGAATTTTTCGCTCATTATCTATAAAGGAATGGGGTATGTCCCAAGCGAAAACACAAGGGAATTGATGCTTGAGGGCTACATGCCACTAGACGGCTCTTTCACGCCGATTAAAAAGGTCGTTTATGAGATTGAAAATGTTTTGGTTGAGGGCGATCCCAACTATGAAAAAATCATTTTTGATATTGAAACAGACGGGCAGATTGACCCTTATAAAGCGTTTTTATCAGCGGTGAAAGTGATGAGCAAGCAACTAGGCGTTTTTGGCGAAAGACCCATTACTAACACGGAGTATTCAGGCGATTACGCCCAAAGAGATGACGCTAAAGACTTGAGTGCTAAAATTGAAAGCATGAATTTGAGCGCTAGGTGTTTTAATTGCTTGGATAAAATCGGCATCAAGTATGTGGGCGAACTCGTGTTGATGAGCGAAGAAGAGCTTAAGGGCGTGAAAAACATGGGTAAAAAATCCTATGATGAAATCGCTGAAAAATTGAATGATTTGGGCTATCCGGTAGGCACAGAATTAAGCCCTGAACAAAGAGAAAGTTTAAAGAAAAGATTAGAAAAATTAGAAGATTAAAGGAGGTAACGACTGATGAGACACAAACACGGATACCGCAAGCTTGGGAGGACCAGCTCGCACAGAAAGGCGTTATTAAAGAATTTAGCGATCGCTTTGATTGAGCATAACAAAATTGAAACAGGGATTTATAAAGCTAAGGAATTGCGCAGTTACATTGAGAAATTAACGACAGCGGCTCGTGTGGGCGATTTTAACGCACACCGCCATGTTTTTGCGTATTTGCAAAACAAAGAAGCCACCCACAAGCTTGTAACCGAAATCGCACCCAAATACGCGCAAAGGAATGGCGGATACACCAGAATCCAACGCACCACTTTTAGAAGAGGGGACGCTTCCACTCTAGCCACCATTGAATTTGTGTGAAATTTGACGGGCTGCTAGCCAAGATTTTAGTCTTGGTTGGTATCGCTTTGATTTTATTTTATTTTAAAAAAGCGGTTAAAAGCTTTGATCTTGTTTTATTGATTATAAAATTTAAAAAATGCTAAAAGCGTTTTCTGTAATCAAAATATAAAAGAGCTTAGTTAAGCGATAACCTCCAAACTGCAAAAATAAATTTTAAAAAATCAAAATAAACTCAAAACTCGCACCGGCTTCTATCCCACCCTTTAATTGAGCGGTATTTCTTGCATTTTTATTAAGGCTTCTAATTGGTTTGATGATTTTAAGAAATCCAACTGCTGGAGATTGAGCCAGATGGATTCAAGCGTATTTTGAGACACGCTAGATATTGGCTATTCGTTTATGCTAAACTGCTTTGGATTTTAGCCGATGTAGGTGATGGGCTGATTTGTTCGCTTTGTAGTGGTTTTGTTGAAAAAATATGAACTCCTATTATTGTGTCCGCCACACAATGCACATTAAAAACACTAAACCTACCATCTCCACGCAAAGCGAAACTGAATCAATCTTTCTCTACTTGCTAACTCAAATGCTCCTTAACTTGGCGCAATATACAGATAAAAATTCGCCTAATAAAACCCGCTCATAAAAACTTTTGATACACCAACACCACCGATTTAGGTGTAGAGCTAAGGCTAAAAAAACTATCTGTAGCTTCATTGAGCGAGCCAGAAAAGAGCGTTTTTAAACGCAAGTTTTTTAAAGGGTATTTGAGATTTTTGGAAGTGAATTGGGCGTTAAAATCCAAGCTAAAAAGCGAGATTTGTTCCCCTTTAAAACTGGTCAAAGTAAAAGGGGTTTCTAGCACCCTAAAAAGACCATAATCGCTTACGGCTTGGATTTTTTTGCAAAATTTAAAATACTCCAACAATAAAAAAGTGTTCGCCAAAGCGTGGTCTTCTCGCTTGCCATTCAACCCTAAAAAAATAAAGTCATCACAGCCCCTATTCAAGGCATAAAAAAAGGCTTTGGACAAATCGTTGCTGTTTTGTTCGCTCATGCGTATAGGGTTATACAAGGCTTTCAAATGCGAATCAATGCTATCTAGATCGCCTATAACAACGCTGGGTTTGAATTGAAGCGCATGCAATGATATAACAGCCCCATCGCATGCGATTAAAAAAGGAGCGTTTTTTAAAAGGTCTAAGCATTTTTGGGATTTAGGAAACTCCCCATTCGCTAAAATCACTGCTTGCATGACTTATTCCAGCGGTTAAAATAATACAAACCAATAAAAAGGTATAGGATCGTTGTGAAGAGTTGCACCAAGCTCTCTGTTGAAATTTGAAAAATACAAAACCACACGATAATGGACACGATATTCCCCAAAGTTACTAGCGCATAATTTTCTATATAGCGCAAAACCTGTAAAATAAAAGCAATAATAAAGATGACAAAATTAAAACTCTCTGCCCATAAAAAATTCGTTTTAATCTCTTTAAAAAACAAAGCGCTCACATAAGTTAAAACCCCTATGCCTAAAACGAGCGCAAAACGCCAATTTTTGGGAAGTTTTTGAGCCTTGATAACGCCCTCATGCTGCTCTGTCTTTTTCCATGCGAACAGCCCATAAATCGTTACTGGCATATACAAAAAAAGGCATAAAATCACATCAGCGTTTAATTTCCACTGATAAGCGACATAAGCGTAACTCAAATTATAAACAAGACCAAATATAAAGCAAATCGTTTGCCTTTCTCCGGCAAAAAACGCATACAAAACCCCACTAAGCCCCGCTAAAAGATTGATAAACGAGCCTTTGACAAGAATGTTAGTGATGGTTAAAAACACGCAAGCGAGAATGAGCGTGGCGTAAAATCGTTTGGATAGTTGGGTGGTTATTAACATGCTATTTCCTTACGCAAGAATTACCTTGACAAGTTCTACGGGTTTGATCTCAGCCTTTTAAAAACTTGAGCGTTTTAAAAAGCACCCCTTAAATGCTCCTTATTGTAACACAAATCAGTGAGAACGCACTTTAAAATTTCTTTAATTTTTTACTCCCCCCTCCATTTAATGGCATTTGGGTTAAATCACCACCCTAATTTAGCACAAAGCCTAACACAAATCCCAAAAACACACACAAGGCCAAGAATGACCAAACCCTCTACAAGGAAGTTGCTAGGATGCCCGCAATACGCCGAAACCTCATGGATAGCGGCAATAAAGGGCATCGTTAAAAGCATCACATAAAAATCCCTTAGCCTTGATCCTAACACAGCGTTATAAAACGCGCCAAAAAACCTAGCCTTAAAAATGGCTTTGAGAAACCTAGGGTATCTTACTTGGAAAGATTTATAACAATCCCTACCTCGTGGGTCAAATAAAAGGTTAGACAACAAAGCCGCTATTAGACCCACTAGCCACATATAATAGCTGTATTTAGGGTCAAAAAGCGGATCGCTAGCTGAACCATTTATGTCATAAAAAATCCTAGCGTTTATGGAGATACATATCGTATAGACTAGAGCCACTGCCCATTGATATTCCCAGTCGCTCAAACGCTCTTTTGAACCATTCAAGTTCTCTTTTGTAGTATCCATGTTATTTCCTTCCCCCCATCACCTTGACTCATTTAAGATTACCAAGCATGCCCAAAACTATAGCCGTAATCATAAAAATCACGGATAGGTTCTCTTGGGGCTTGCGGTTCTCTAGTCTGAGGCTCTCTATCAACGCCACGGATATAATCTTCTACCCTATCGCCTACTTCAGACCCAATATATCCTCCTATTGCACCACCAACAAATCCGCCCATTTTATCACCAACAAAACCCCCAACACCACCCCCTATAAATTTGCCTAATTCACCCCTTGCCTCTATTTTAGGACCAGCTATAGCCGCATTAACCATTGCACCGCATAAAACCACTACACAACTAAATGCTTTTAATCCACTCATAACAAATCCTTTCATAAAATGGAGATTCAAGGCATGTTGGACACACCTTGATAAGAATATTTATACCACAACCCTATTAAAAGCATTGTTACAGATCAGCGAAATATCACAAAAATCTCAATAAGCGTTTTGTTTCTACTCAAATTACAGGATTAAAGTAAATCATTGGTTTTATGGTTTTAGCATTTTTTAAGCGTTTTAGAGCGTTAAGTTTCAAGCATTAAAGCCTTTAATTGCGTTTTTACACCAACCGCTTAAAAATTGAACGCCTATTTTGAATATATTAGACGCTTTTTTATTTTTATGTTAAACTATTTGAAGTTTTGGTCGATATGACTCAATACAGAGGTTAAACCAATCATAAATAGTAAGGTTGATTCCATCTCGCTCTGTAATAGGTTTGAAACCATGCATCTAAGATTGACTCCTATCTTGTAAGTGCCATACTACAAGTTCCCATAATAAAAACTTCTAAAAATCAAAACCTACAGAGCGAGATGGAATTAACCTTTTTATGATTACAAAGGATAGCCAATCTTAAACAATATAGAGGCAATACAAGCCTTATAATATCATTAATCGCTATTCAAAATCACAGATATTTTAATACAGCGTTCAATTTTTGAAAGCAAGAGCTTACTCACGAGCCTTTTTAAAAACAAATTTTTATACCATATCACAAGCTTTCGTGTTATAATGCGTTGAATGGATTTAGGAGTGTAAAAATGCAAGTTTCACAATATCTGTATCAAAACGCGCAATCTATTTGGGGGGATTGTATTTCCCATCCGTTCGTTCAAGGCATAGGGCGTGGGACTTTAGAAAGAGATAAATTCCGTTTTTATATTATTCAGGATTATTTGTTTCTTTTAGAATACGCTAAGGTGTTTGCTTTGGGCGTAGTTAAGGCTTGTGATGAAGCGGTGATGAGGGAGTTTTCTAACGCTATACAAGATATTTTAAATAACGAGATGAGTATCCATAACCATTACATTAGAGAACTTCAAATCACTCAAAAAGAATTGCAAAACGCGCACCCCACTCTAGCGAATAAATCCTATACAAGCTACATGCTCGCTGAAGGGTTTAAGGGCTCTATCAAAGAAGTTGCGGCGGCTGTTCTATCCTGTGGTTGGAGCTATTTAGTGATCGCGCAAAATTTGAGTCAAATCCCAAACGCTTTAGAACATGCCTTTTATGGGCATTGGATTAAGGGCTATAGTTCCAAAGAATTTCAAGCGTGCGTAAATTGGAATATTAATTTGCTTGATTTTCTCACTCATGCTTCTTCAAAACAAGAAATTGAAAAATTAAAGGAGATTTTTATCACTACAAGCGAATACGAATATCTGTTTTGGGATATGGCGTATCAAAGTTAAATAAAGGTTTTTGTGCCGTTAGAAAAACACAAGAGAAGAATATATCTATCTCTTGCAAAAAGTTTATTGAGCGTAAGCTTCTAGTTTGAGCTCAATCTTTATCTCATCTCCAACGACAGCGTCGCTAAAGGTTTTACCGATACCAAAATCCTTGCGGTTGATTTTGCCTTCAGCTTGTAACACCATGAATTCTTTTTTATTCATGGGGTTTTGTAAGGGGGCTTGGATTTTGGCTTCTAACACGACAGGTTTGGTTACGCCATGAAGGGTCAAATCCCCATGGATTTTACCATCTTCGTATTTTGTCATCTTAAAGCTCCCTTTTGGGTATTTCATGGCATCAAAAAACTCTGCTGTTTTTAGGTGGTCATCTCTTTTTTTGTTCCTAGTGTTAATGCTTTTAATATCAATTTTGCCTTCAAAAACATTGAGGGCTTTGGTATTAGGATCGGCATCAATTTTGCCATCAAAACTATCAAACACGCCTCTTGTTTCATTGAATTTGAAGTGCTTAACCTCAAACCACACGCTAGAGTTTGCCTTATCAATCGTATAAGGTTTTGCAAACGCCAGACTAACGCCCAAAAGGGTGAACATTAACGCTTTTTTCATTGTTTCCTCACTTCATTTTGAATTAAAAACGCCAACTATACAACAAATTGGTTAATGGTAAAATACTCCTAATCATCTGTTTTAAGGTATAATACAAAAAATCCCCATTAGGTAGGTGTTGTTATGATAAAAAAGACCCTTGCATCAGTTTTATTAGGATTGAGTTTGATGAGTGTGTTAAATGCCAAAGAATGCGTTTCGCCCCTAACAAGAAGCGTTAAGTATCATCAGCAAAGCGCTGAAATTAGGGCCTTGCAATTGCAAAGTTACAAAATGGCGAAAATGGCGCTAGACAATAATCTCAAGCTCGTTAAAGACAAAAAGCCAGCCGTCATCTTGGATTTAGATGAAACCGTTTTAAACACTTTTGATTATGCGGGCTATTTGACCAAACATTGCATCAAATACACCCCAGAAACTTGGGATAAATTTGAAAAAGAAGGCTCTCTTACGCTCATTCCTGGAGCGCTAGACTTTTTAGAATACGCTAATTCTAAGGGCGTTAAGATTTTTTACATTTCTAACCGCACGCAAAAAAATAAGGCATTCACCTTAAAAACGCTCAAAAGTTTTAAACTCCCCCAAGTGAGTGAAGAATCCGTTTTATTGAAAGAAAAAGGCAAGCCTAAAGCCGTTAGGCGAGAATTAGTCGCTAAGGATTATGCGATTATTTTACAGGTGGGCGATACTTTGCATGATTTTGACGCACTTTTTGCTAAAGACGCTAAAAACAGCCAAGAGCAACGAGCTAAAGTCTTGCAAAACGCTCAAAAATTCGGCACAGAGTGGATCATTTTACCCAACTCTCTTTATGGCACATGGGAAGATGAACCCATAAAAGCATGGCAGAATAAAAAATAAAATTTATCCATCGCATAAGAACGATTTTTGCTAACATGACAAAAAATTTGATCTCTTAGGCGGAGTTATGGATTTTGTAGGGTTTGAAGATTTAAAATGCAAAGATAAAGAAAACTCTCAAAAAGTTTTTGTGATCCGTAACGACAAGTTAGGCGATTTTATTTTAGCCATACCCGCTTTAATCGCTCTAAAGCATGCTTTTTTAGAAAAAGGCAAGGAAGTGTATTTGGGCGTGGTTGTGCCTAGCTATACCACCCCAATAGCTTTAGAATTCCCTTTCATTGATGAAGTCATCATAGAAGACAACCATTTGGCCGCCACTCTCAAAAGTAAATCCATTGACGCTCTTATCTTTTTATTTTCTAATTTTAAAAACGCCAGACTCGCTTTTAGTTTGAGAAAATTTATTCCTTATATCCTAGCCCCAAAGACTAAAATCTATTCTTGGCTGTATCAAAAGAGCGTGCGCCAAAGCCGATCGTTATGCTTAAAAACCGAATACGAATACAATTTGGACTTAATCCATGCGTTTTGTAAAGATCACAATCTCCCTAACGCTTCAATTAAAAAAATCGCATGGAAGCTTAAAGACAAAGTGCAAGAGCGATCCATCATCGCTTCAAAACTCAACGCTGATGTTGGTTTGTTGTGGATTGGCGTGCATATGCATAGCGGAGGCAGTTCGCCCGTATTGCCTACCTCAAACTTTATTGAGCTGATTGATTTTTTATACAAGAATTTGAATTGTGAGATCATTCTTATTTGCGGGCCAGGCGAGAGAAAAGCCACAGAAGAACTCCTTAAAAAAGTCCCTTTCGCCCACCTCTATGATACGAGCCATAGTTTAGTGGATTTAGCCAAATTGTGCGCGAATTTGTCTGTTTATATCGGGAACGCTTCAGGCCCTTTGCATGTGAACGCTTTATTTGACAACCAATCTATCGGGTTTTATCCTAACGAACTCAGCGCTTCTATTGCCAGATGGCGGCCTTTCAATGAACGATTTTTAGGCATCACCCCGCCTAATGGCTCAAACGATATGGGTTTGATTGACATCAAAAAAGAAAGCGAGAATATTATTGAATTTATCGCACCCAATCTTTCTTGTCGCTTAAAATTTCTAATTTCCTCATAAATTGAGCCTTGAAGATCCCATTTGAGTTTAAGTTAGATTAGTCCTTGCAAACTCTAATAGGGATATTAATTTATTGCCTATTTATCTATTTCTTGTAGAATACGAGTTTATTTTTAATATAAAGAAATTGATGATCAGTCTAGTAGAAAAAGCCCCTTATATTCCCTACCCCCTAGCTCTTTATGAAAAATTAGAGCGCGAGCACACCTTGCTTTTTGAAAGCGCTGAGATTGAGAGCAAAGCGCACACCAAATCCCTATTAATGGCTAAAGCCTGTTTGAAGCTAATTTGCAACCACAATATCGTAACCATCACTAGCCTAACGCCTAATGGCGGAGCATTTTTGCAAAAATTGAGCGCATTTTTTAAAACGCCTATACAAGATAATGCCCTAATTTTAACCTACACCAAAAATAAAAAAACGCAAGATGAGTTTTTAAAACTCTTTGAGCCTAGCCCTTTTGACGCTTTAAGGGGGCTTTTTAAAAGCGTTAAAACAAAACCCAAACACCCTTTTACGCTTTTTAGCGCGGGCGTTTTTTCTTTTGAAATGCTCAATTTTTTTGAAGACTTGCCCCACTTAAAAGCGCAAGACAACACCGCGCATGACTTTATTTTTTATGTCGCGCAAAATTTGATCATCATAGACCATAAAGAAAAAAGCACTGAAATCTTGGGGGCGTGTTTTGATGAACGCTTTAAAACAGAGATAGCTAAAGAATTACAGGATTTAAAAGAGTTGGCTAAAAACATCAAAAGCGACTTTATCCCTAAAAAATCCAAGCAAAGTAGAGAAGTTAGCGTTAGTTGTGATGATAGCGAGTTTGAAAAAAGAGTGCTATCCTTACAAGAAGAAATCAAAAAGGGCGAGATTTTTCAAGCGGTGTTGTCGCGCAGCTTTTATATGGAGTGCTTGGAGGGTTTGAGCGCGTATTATCATTTAAAACTAACTAACCCTAGCCCTTATATGTTTTATATCAAAGACAGCGATTTTATCCTTTTTGGGGCAAGCCCTGAGAGCGCTTTAAAATACAACGCCCTAATGAATACGGCTGAAATTTATCCCATTGCTGGCACTCGTTTAAGAGGTAAGGACAAACAAGGGAATATTGATTACGATTTAGATAGTAAAATGGAATTTGATTTGCAACACGACTATAAAGAAAGGGCTGAACACATCATGCTAGTGGATTTAGCCAGAAACGACATGGCCAGAGTTTCAAAAAAACGCTACTGCGATAAGCTTTTAAAAGTGGATAAGTATTCCAATGTCATGCATTTAGTCTCAAGGGTTGTTGGGGAGTTGAAAAAAGAGTGCGATAGTTTGCATGCTTACAGGAGCTTTATGAACGCCGGCACGCTTAGCGGAGCGCCTAAAATCTCTGCGATCAGGCTCATTTACCAATTAGAAAACCAAAGGAGAGGCTCTTATGGGGGGAGTGTGGGGTATTTAAATAGCGAGGGTTCTATGGATTCTTGCATCACTATCCGTTCATGTTTTATTAAAAACAATAGAGCCGTGATCCAAGCAGGAGCTGGTATTGTGCTAGACAGCGTGCCTAAAAACGAAGCGAATGAAACAAGAGCCAAAGCACAAGCCCTTATTGATGCGATCAGGAAAACAAGCTTATGAAAATCTTTTTTATAGATAATTTTGATTCTTTTTCTTATAACTTGGTGTATGAATTAGAATGTTTGGGTTATGAAGTTGCTGTTTATCAAAACGATATTGATCCGAGTTATCTTATGGATTTGATGAATGAAGAATCAAAAACGCCTTTATTGTTCGTTTCACCAGGGCCTGGTAATCCTAGCAGTTCAGGCAATCTTTTAAAAATCATTGAAATGGCTAAAAAGAAATTCCCTATTTTAGGGGTTTGTTTAGGCTTACAAGCTTTAGCGCAAAGCTATGGGGCTAAAATCATAAGGAGTAAAGAAATTGTGCATGGCAAAGCGACGACCATCGCGCTCAAAAAGCATGCCGTTTTTAAAGGTTTAGGGGAGAGCATGGTGGTGGGGCGTTACCATTCTTTAATGGCAAGCGGGTTGCCTAAAAATTTGGAAGTGATCGCTGAGCATGACAATATCCCTATGGCTATTATCAATGAAGAAGATAAGATTTTAGCCTATCAATTCCACCCTGAAAGCATCATGACTTTACAAGGGAGGGCGTTGTTAGAACAAAGCGTGGGGTTTTTAGAAGGGTTATTATGAAAGAGATTTTAAACGCTCTATACCATCAAAAAGACTTAAACGATGAAGAAGTCAAAAAATTATTCACCCTTATTATCAACGAAAAAGTAAGCCCCGCACAACTTGGGGCGATCTTATGCGCTTTAAAAATCAAGGGCGAGAGCTTTAAGGAAATTAGCGTTGCTGCAACCACGCTTTTAGAGCATGCCCATAAGCCTTTTGATAGCGGCTTGGATTTAATAGACAATTGCGGCACAGGAGGCGATGGGTTAAAAACGATTAACATCAGCACGATTGCTGCGCTCATTGCCAGCTCTATGGGATTATCTATGGCTAAACACGGATCAAGGAGCGTGTCTAGTCATAGCGGGAGCGCGGATTTGTTGGAAAATTTAGGCGTGAATATTGAAATGAATCCCACGCAATTAGAGAATTGTTTCAAACAAACGCATTTTGGTTTTTTATTCGCGCCTTTATACCATCAAAGTTTTAAAAAATCCGCCCCCTTAAGAAAAGAGCTTTTTGCTAAAACGATTTTTAATTGCTTAGGGCCTCTAATCAACCCCTTAAGGCCCAAAATCCAGCTTTTAGGCGTGTATGATAAATCCTTGTGTAAGACTATGGCGCTAGCATTAAAGGCTTTAGGCGTTAAAAGGGCGATGGTAATTAATGGAGGGGGGACGGATGAAATCGTGTTGCACGACATTACGCATGCGTGTGAATTGAAAAATAATGAAATTTTAGAGTATGACTTGAGCGCTAAAGATTTTGATTTACCCCCCTATGATTTGAAAGAATTACAGATTGAAAACGCACAAGAAAGCGTTCAAGCGTGTTTAGATATTTTAGAAAATAAAGGCAAGGATTCGCATACAATGGTGGTTGTGGCGAATGTGGCGAGTTTGTTGTATTTAAGCCATAAAGCTAAAGATTTAAAAGAGGGCGTGAGCATGACTTTAGAGCATTTAAAAACCAAAGCGCCTTATGTGCATTTGCAAAAAATCATAAGGTTAAGCCATGCCTAGCGTGTTAGAAAACATCCTTAAAGACAAGCTCCTAGAAGTCTCTGATCTCAAAAAAAACCACACTTTACCGACAAACATAAACCCAAGCGATAGGGATTTTAAAAAGGCGTTACTAGAAAAAAAAACCAGCTTTATTTTAGAATGCAAAAAAGCATCGCCCTCTAAAGGTTTAATCAGAAAAGATTTTGATTTGTTAAAAATAGCCAAAACTTATGAAAAATTTGCCTCTTGCATTTCAGTTTTAGCCGATTCTAAATATTTTTTAGGCTCTTATGAAAACATTAAGATGGTTTCGCAGCATTCCATTAAGCCCATTTTATGCAAAGATTTTATCATTGATGCTTTTCAAATCAAACTCGCTAGAATGATGGGGGCTAATGCGGTGCTTTTAATGTTAAGCGTATTAGACGATAAAAATTATTTAGAGCTTTTTAACCTCGCTAAATCCTTAAACATGAGCACGCTGACTGAAGTTTCCAATAAGCAAGAAATCAAGCGCTTACTCAAACTCCAATACGACATTATAGGCATCAATAATAGGGATTTGCACACCCTGACAACCGACATTAACAACACGCTCAAATTACGCTCTCTCTTACCTAAAGACGCGCTCGTGGTGAGTGAGTCCGGTATTTATTCGCACACGCAAATCAAAGCCCTAGCCCCTTATGTGAATGGCTTTTTAGTGGGCAGCTCTTTAATGAAAGAAAAGGATTTGAAAAAAGCGTGTATTAAATTGATTTTAGGCGAAAATAAAGTGTGCGGGCTTACAAAAATTAAAGACGCTAAAGCCGTTTATAAAAACCATTTTATTTATGGGGGTTTGATTTTTGAAAAATCTTCGCCAAGATACATCAAGCCTAAAGAAGCCCTAAAGATCACAAAAGCGGTTAAAAAATTGGATTTTGTGGGCGTGTTTGTGAAAGATAAGATTAAAAAAATTCAAAAAATCGCTAAAAAGCTTGATTTAAAAGCGGTGCAGCTTTATGGCTATTCGCAACAAGAAATCGCTCAATTAAAAAAATCGCTCCCTAAAACTTGCGCGATTTGGCAAGTAGTGAGTGTGATGAGCGCCAAAGATTTAGCGCCTAAAGTTAAAGAAGCCTCTCTAATCTTATACGACACTAAGGGGGATAAAATGGGAGGCAATGGCGTGAGTTTTGATTGGGGTATTTTAGAAAATGTCAAAACGCCTTTCATGTTAGCTGGCGGGCTTAATTTGGATAATATTCAACAAGCCTTGAAAGTTAAAGCGTTGGGTTTGGATTTCAATTCGGGTTTAGAAATAAGCCCTGGGATTAAAAATAAGGATAAAATCAAGCGATTAGCCCGAATTTTAAGAGAGTATTAAATGAATAAAAAAGCGTATTTTGGGGAGTTTGGAGGGAGTTTTGTTTCAGAATTGTTAGTGCCTGCATTAAGAGAGTTAGAACAGGCGTTTGATGCGTGTTTGAAAGATGAAAAATTCCAAAAAGAATATTTTCATCTTTTAAAAGATTTTGTGGGCCGTCCTAGCCCTTTAACCTTGTGTCAAAATATCGTTTCTAACCCTAAAGTCAAGCTTTATCTAAAACGAGAAGATTTAATCCATGGCGGGGCGCACAAGACTAATCAAGCTCTAGGGCAAGCCCTTTTAGCGAAAAAAATGGGTAAAACAAGGATTATTGCTGAAACAGGCGCTGGGCAACATGGCGTTGCAACGGCTATCGCTTGCGCGTTATTGAATTTAAAATGCGTGATTTTTATGGGAGGCAAAGACATCAAGCGCCAGGAAATGAATGTTTTTAGAATGCGCTTATTAGGTGCTGAAGTGAGAGAGGTTAATTCAGGGAGCGCGACGCTTAAAGACGCTGTGAATGAAGCCTTAAGGGATTGGGCGAGCAGTTACAAGGACACGCATTATTTGCTAGGCACAGCCGCCGGGCCACACCCTTACCCTACGATGGTTAAAACCTTTCAAAAAATGATAGGCGATGAGGTTAAAAGCCAAATTTTAGAAAAAGAAAACCGCTTGCCTGATTATGTTATCGCATGCGTTGGAGGGGGGTCTAACGCTATAGGGATATTCAGCGCGTTTTTAAACGACAAAGAGGTTAAACTCATAGGCGTAGAGCCGGCGGGTTTAGGGCTAGAAACCAATAAGCATGGGGCGACTTTGAATAAGGGGCGTGTGGGGATTTTGCATGGGAATAAAACCTATCTTTTACAAGATGATGAAGGCCAGATTGCAGAAAGCCATAGCATTAGCGCCGGGCTTGATTATCCAGGGGTGGGGCCAGAACACAGCTATTTAAAAGAGAGTGGGCGCGCGATTTATGAAAGTGCAAGCGATCTTGAAGCGCTAGAGGCTTTTAGTTTGTTGTGCCAAAAAGAAGGCATTATCCCGGCGCTAGAAAGCTCACACGCTTTAGCGTATGCTTTAAAACTCGCTCAAAAATGCGAAGAAGAAAGTATCATCGTAGTGAATTTAAGCGGTCGGGGGGATAAGGATTTAAGCACCGTTTATAACGCTTTAAAAGGAGGTTTAAAATGAGGTATCAAAACATGTTTGAAACCTTAAAAAAACACGAAAAAATGGCGTTTATCCCGTTTGTAACCTTGGGCGATCCTAACTATGAATTGAGTTTTGAAATCGTTAAAACCCTAATTACTAGCGGGGTGAGCGCTTTAGAATTGGGGTTTGCTTTTTCAGATCCGATAGCGGATGGCGTTACCATACAAGCGAGCCATTTAAGAGCGTTAAAACACGCTAGCATGGCTAAAAATTTCCAGCTTTTAAAAAAGATTAGAGGCTATAACGATGATATTCCCATAGGGCTTTTAGCGTATGCGAATTTAATTTTTTCTTATGGCGTTGATGACTTTTACGCTCAAATCAAAGAATGCGGTATAGATAGCGTTTTAATAGCGGACATGCCCCTAATAGAAAAAGAATTAGTCATTAAATCCGCTCAAAAACACCAAATCAAGCAAATCTTTATCGCTAGTCCTAATGCGAGCAGTAAAGATTTAGAACAAGTCGCTATGCATTCGCAAGGCTATATCTACACTTTAGCCAGGAGTGGGGTTACAGGGATAAGCCATGCTCTAGAGAACGATGCAAGCACGATCATCAAAACCCTAAAAACTTTTAGCCCCACCCCCGCCTTACTGGGCTTTGGCATTTCTCAAAAAGAACACATCAAAAACGCTAAAGAAATGGGTGCTGATGGCGTGATTTGTGGCTCAGCGTTAGTCAAAATCATAGAAGAAAATTTAAACAATGAAAACGCCATGCTAGAAAAAATTAAAGGGTTTATAGGAGGAATGATTTTTTAAGGGCTTTTAGGCTTTGTTGCGTTAAAAATTAAAGATCACAGATTAACAATCATCATCAGGTTTTATTGCATGTGCATTATTGTGGCGTTAGCGTAGAAATTACCGCCATAAGCCTAACAACAATATAAAAGCAACCCTGTAGTGTGGTTGATAGCGGCTTAAAATCACAGGTATTTTGATAACAAAAAAGGCTAATTCTTATACATACCAAGCCATAAGCTTTTTATAATGCTTTTAAAAAGAACTATTGATTACTCAGTCCTTTTCGTCTTCGGGTTCTATGTCTATTATGTTATTGTCATGGCTGATTGCTTTCAAAGTATTTAAGATTTTATCTGCCTTTTCTTTTGCTTCAAGCACCTGTTTATATCCTTCAGCTGCTTTTTTATATCCTTCAGATTCTTCTTTAGCCACATAGTATAGTGCTTCCAAGATTGGTTGCATTTCAGCTTTTTCACTTGCTTTTGCAAGACCTCCGTGTTCCTTTTTCATTTCGTGAGTGAGATGAGAAGCGTTTTTGTTGTTATTTTTGTTGTTATCCATTAAAATCCTTTACGATTAATTTAAAACTTTTCATTATAATAGGCTTAGGCTTAGCTTAAATAGTGTAAAAAAATTTGAGATCTTATGATTTTATGTGTGGTTTTAAAGCAACTTGTTTAATTGATTTAATATCTTTAAGAGTAAGGGATATGAAATGAGATTATCCCAAGCTCTATTTTAAAGTTTTTCTAATAAATTGAGCAACGCCCTTTTATACTCTAACGCCGTTGTTTCATCCTCGCCTTCAAAGCGGCTGACTAAATAGGGGGTGGTGTTGCTTGCACGAATAAGCCCAAAACCATGTTCAAAAACCACTCTCACGCCATCAATGCTGATTATTTCTTTGATTTTAGGGAAATGACTTGGCGGGTTTTTAAGCGCTTTTTGTAGGTTATGAATGATTTCAAATTTTTCTTCTTCGCTCACGGCGATT
This sequence comes from Helicobacter pylori oki112, assembly GCF_000600085.1. Lineage (NCBI taxonomy): Bacteria > Pseudomonadati > Campylobacterota > Epsilonproteobacteria > Campylobacterales > Helicobacteraceae > Helicobacter > Helicobacter pylori. Next base: position 1,372,473 of record NZ_CP006821.1, on the reverse strand, counting down.
TTTTCTTCAGGCGTGGTGTAGGAATAGGGGAGGTTTTTAATGGTGTTTTCCAAATCGCTTGGGGTTTGTTCGAGCAATAATTCTAAAGCCCTTAAGCATGCATAAAGAGCGTCATCATAGCCAAAATAGCGCTCTTTAAAAAAGATATGCCCGCTCATTTCAGCTGCAAAATGCGCATGGGTTTCTTTGAGTTTGATTTTTAAATTGCTATGCCCGGTTTTATACATGAGCGTCTTACCAAAAGTATTGATCGTGTTATACATCACTTGAGAGCATTTGACTTCGCCGATCACAAAGGGGGTGGTGCCTTGAGCATGCAAGCGTTTAGCGAATAAAATCGCTAATTCATCGCCCGCATAAACATGATGAGAGCTTAACATTGCAATCCTATCCGCATCGCCATCAAAAGCAAAACCTATAGAAATAGCGTTTTCTTGCATGTGTTTTTCTAGATCTTTTAAGTTTTTCGCTTCGCTAGGGTCTGGGTGGTGGTTAGGGAAATTCCCATCAGGATCGCTATAAAGGCTGCTAAAATCAATGTTTAAAGCCTTTAAAATAGGCTCTAAGCCTAACGCTCCCACGCCATTACCAAAATCCAGGGCGATTTTGTATTTAAGATTTTTTAAATGCTTAAAGTCCTTGATCAAATAGCGATGATAGGCTTCTAGGGCATTGACTTTCTCTGGTGTTTCTTTTAGGGGTTTTATTTCATGCTTGGCGTTTAAAAGCGTGTCTTTTAAAGCCTGAATGTCCTTGCCATAAAACGGGTTTTGGTTGAGCGTGATTTTAAAGCCGTTGTATTCTTTGGGGTTGTGAGAGCCAGTGATCATGATGGAATTAGGGCATTGAATGCCATTGATTCCATTAAAGGCCGCAAAATACGCTACCGGTGTGGGGATTAGCCCTAAATCATACACTTTCAAGCCGCTTGATTGCAGCCCCGCGCTCAAAGCTTCAAACAAAAAGCGCCCATGCACCCTGGCGTCATGCCCTACAAACACGCTTTTATCGTATTCTCGCATGATTTTCCCCAACTCCACGCCGATACTAAAAGCCCCCTTCTCATCTAGCGTGGTGGGGTAAATGCCTCTAATATCGTATTCTCTAAAAATGCTAATGTCCATAGTTATGACTCCTTGTTTTTGAATAAATTTAAACCCTGTTCGCATAAATTTTGCCATGCGTTTGTTTGATCTTTTTGTTTTAACTGAACGCATTTTTCTAAACTGGCTCTAGATTTTGCTTTTTGATGGGTTAGATCTAATAAGCTGGATTGCAAGTATAAGGCTTTTTGGTGATCTTCTAAAGAAAGCCTGCGGTTTAAAAGCTTGTCTAGCGTTTCTAACGCTTTTAAATAGTCTTTGGTGGTTCTGTAAGCGTCAATAAGAGCAAATTCGCTAAAGGGTGTGTAAGAATAGTCCTTATAAGTGTCTTGGAGCTTGAGTAAGCTTGTGGCATAAATTTTGACGCTTTTAGGGTCTTTTTCATTTTCTAGCAATTTAAAATAAACCAACGCCATGCGTTTATCGTCTTTGAAATGCTTTTCTAAAAACGCATACAGATTGAGCGCCAATTCTTTTTCATTGTTTTGCATGTAATCTGAAAATAAAACAAAAGCAATATCATAAAATTCTTTTTTATTTAAACTTTGAGCGAGAGTTAAAGCGTCTTTAGAAGCCAGAGTGGAATTTTTAAAATCCCCTAAGCGGTAGTAATTGCGCCCCAAACGATAAAGCCATATTAATTTCTCGCTAGGGGTTTTAGCTGTTTTTAAAGCGTTTAGGGCAATAATTTGCGCTTTTTCTTTGAGCGATGCGAAATACAAACAATCAAAGGCTTGGATTTCTTCTTTGGGAGTAAATGCAAAGGCGGTGATTTGGGATAAGTATTTTAAGGCTTCTTCGCAACGATGGTTCTCTAATGGGGTTTTAGCAAGGATATTGAGCGTTTTTTGGATCAAAGGAGAATCTTTAGGCAAATTTTTTTGCATGCCTAACACTTCAGCATAACGCTTATTTTCAAACAAGAGTTGGGCTTTCAATTCTAAAGCCTTTAGGGCTTCATTAGAATTAGGGAAATTTTGAATGATTTTATCGTAGTGGGCGATTTTTTCTTGCGTGTTCCCCTCCATGGAAAAAAGGGCTTTTTCATCGCGCGCTCTAACGACAGAAGCTTTATCCAATTCCGCATGGTCTTGCAAATATTGCAGATTGTAAAGGTGGGCGTTCTTAAAGTCCTTGATCCTTGCATACAACGCCCCTAAATCATAGAGCGCTTGCTCTTTAGCTTTCAAGTCATCGTCTTGATTAAGGAGCAAGTGAGCGATCTCAATCGCGCTTTCATTCATCTGGTTTTTTTTCAATAACTTGAGCAAGTCTAGGGCTGATTCGCTATGCGTAGAAATATAATCTGGGTTGGATTGAACCACCTTATCAATGAGGTATTTAGCGTTATTAAAGTTTTGATAGTTTATCTCTACTTCAGCCCAATTAAGCGCGATTTCACTCGCGCTCTCTTTGTCTTTGGCGTTAGAGAAAGCTTCTTTAAAAAGCATACTAGCGTTGCTCAAATCAGAGCCTTCAGCCGCTTCAATGGCTAAACGCATTTGGGCTAAGGGAGCGTAGCGGGAGTTTTTGTATTCTAAAAGAATGCGTTTGTAATAGTGCATGGCCTGTTTGTAATTGTTGTTCTCGTCTAAAGCTTTGGCGACATAATATAACGCTTCAGGGATATTGGGATCAGTTGGGTAATTTTTAATCCACTTGGTGCCAATGTCTATAAGTAAGGATTTTTTAATGCCTAATTGGCCTAATGCGATAATTTCTAATAAATACAAATCTTTTTTAAACATCGTTTGAGGGTAGTTTTTAAACGCGCGGCTAATCGTTCGTAAAGCGTCAAAATAGGCTTGAGAATTGATTTGTTTTTTAGCCTCTAAATAAGCGTTTAAATCATAGCCCTTTGTGGTGAGTAGGGGTTTGTTATTCACATCTAGCTCTTGAATGATAGGGGTTTGAGCGTCTTTAATGACAATGGGGAAATTCAAGCCTTTTTGAGCGTTGTTTTTTTCACTCAAAAAAGGGATATTTTGATCATAGCCTATGATTTGCCACATTTTGGCTTTAGGATCGTTTTCCACAAAAAGGGGGATCGCTTTTTTATAATCCCTGTCAAAAGAAAAAAGGGTGAGCCTTCGCATCACTTTGGGTTTGATGTGTAAAATGAATTGTTGTTGGCGCATAGAATAGGTGATATGGAAAAAAGCGTTTTCTAAAGGGGTAAAGCCCTCCTTAGGGATAGAGTCTATCACGCATTCTATGGGGCGTTTAGCGCGTATAATGGATAAAGACGCTTCAATCCCGCTTGGCGGTTTTTCATTAGCATAAAAACAAGAAAACGCCTTGTTGTGTCGTAAGGTTAAAACAGAAAAATCTTCCCCCCCTTCCTTGCCTTGCGTGAGCGTGAGGCTTAAGGCGTTGAGAGAATGGGAGAGCAAACTCACGCCCATTAAAAGAAAGATTTTTGATTTAAGCCACAAACTCTAAAAGCCCTCGCATCATAAAAACAGAGAACAAGCACGCTAACGCCATGGCAATAATGACCGCATAAATGGGCATGGTAGCGTTTTGGGTGTAAATATCGTTTTGAGCGTAGCTTTGTAAGGGTTTATTGAAAAACATCGCCACGAGCCAACGGAAATAATAAAACGCAGCCACCGCGCTATTAACTAACATCACCACCGCCAAAAGAATGTGGTTGCTCTCTAAAGCGCTTTCAACGGCTAAAAATTTCCCCCAAAACACGCTAAAAGGCGGAATCCCTGCAAGCCCAAAAACAAAAATAGCACCCAAGATCGCCACTAAGGGGTGGGTTTTGATAAGGCCGTTGAATTTAGAGTAGGGGTGATCGTAGCGTTCATCCCATGTTTTTTCCCGGCTTTTTAAGAGCCACAAAAGACCAAAAGCCCCAATGTAAGTGAAAGCGAACATGAACCAATAAACAAACATCGCTTGTTGGCTGTCTTGAGTGTGGATAAACACGCACGCTAAAGCGAAACCAGAATGCGAAATGGAGCTATAAGCGAGCATTCTTTTGACATCTTCTTGCCATAAAGCAATGAAATTAGGGATGGTGATAGTCATAAGAATGAGGGCATAAAAAATGTCTTCTACCCAAGCGGTGCGAGTGTCTATAAACGCTCCAAAAAGGCGAGTCGCTACCACAAAGCCAGCGATTTTAGGCACAATGGAAATATAGCTCGCAAAGACCGGGTTATTGCCCTCATACACATCAGGCATCCAGGTATGGAAAGGCACTAAAGAAACCTTAAAACCAACCGCTCCAATCAAAAAGATAGCGCCCATCGCAAAGAGCATGGGGTTTGTGATACCTTCAGTGTGTAAGTATAGGGTAATGACTTCAAGATTCAAGCTCCCTGTGAGGAGATAGAAAGCCATCGCCCCCATAGCAAAAAACGCGCTCGCCATCGCCCCCATAGTGAAATATTTGATCCCTGCTTCTAATCCGTAGCGTTTATCGCTCAACGCCATTAACACACAAAGGGGTAAGGACGCTGTTTCTAACCCGATAAGGATTAATAATAAATGGTTGCTTGAAACCATGAATTGAAAGCCAGCGACAATAAACAAGTATAGGGAATAAAATTCAGCGGTCTGAAATTCGTTGAAGCGCTCTTTTGAAAGGGCTAAGAAAATGAGCAAGAAGGCTGAAATCAAGACAATGCTTTGAGAGATGAGCGAGAGAGTATCCAAGCTCAAAAACCCAAAAAAGGCGTTTTCTTGATCTTCTAATCCTAAAACCACCAAAAAATCCAAAACCAAAAAGAGCATGCATAAAAACACATTCAAATTGCGTGAAAACCTGGAAGTGAAAGCGTTGATTAAGAGCGTGAAAATCCCCCCACACACCAACACCAGCATGGGTAAAATGCTCTCAAAATTAAAGCTGTCAAAAGAGATGTGGAGACTATCTATTAACATAAGAAACCTCTTTTATCTTAGTATCCAATGAACCTAAAAAAGGGAGCGAGCGGATTTCTATCACCTCTAAAAGCTGCCTAGAGCCTTGCTCAATCGGTTTTAAAAGCATTTTAGGATAAATCCCTAAAATTAAGATCAAAGCTAAAATCACGCTTAAAACCCCTACCTCACGAGCGTTCAAATCTTCAAACACGCTTATTTGATTGTTCCCGGCTTTCAAATTGCCAAAGAAGACATCTTTATATGAAGTGAGCATGTAAATCGCTGATAGAATGATGCTTGTTCCGGCAATGATAGCTAAAAGAGGGTAGGTGGCAAAAAACCCTAATAAGCTTAAAAACTCTCCCACAAAGCCAATGCTTAAAGGCATGCCCACATTCGCCATTAAAACGATCATAAAAAAGGCGGCAAAAATAGGAGCGCTTTTAGCGATTGATCCAAAGCGAGCGATTTCTAAACTGCTGGCACGCTCTTCTAAGATACCAGCGAGTAAAAATAACCCCATGACGATAACGCCATGCGCAAACATCATAAACACCGCCCCAGAAATCCCCTCAACATTGAAAGAAAAAACCCCAAGCACCACGACTCCCATGTGCGAGAACGAGCTATAAGCGATGAGGGTTTTTAAATCTTTTTGAGCGTAGGCTAGAAAACCTCCATAAATGATCATGCATAGCGCCACAATGGCTATGGGGGTTAAATAAATTTCTGAAAGCTCAGGAAAAAGCGGGAGCAAGAAGCGCAATAAGGCGTAAGTCCCCATTTTAGAAAGCAAGGCTGAAAGCATGACGGAGCCTAAAGTAGGAGCGTTAGAATACGCATAAGGCAGCCATGTGTGTAAGGGAAAGAGTGGGATTTTAACTGCAATCCCTATTAAGAAAGCCACAAAGAACCAGGTTTTAACCTCGCTAGAAAAGTTCAATTGATACCAGTCTAAAATATCAAAACTCATCATGCCGTAATTATTCGCATAGTCATGCCCGATGTATAAAATGCCTAAGAGCATGCATAATGACGCTAAAAAGGTGTAGAGGAAAAACTTCATGCCAGAATAGATTTTATGGTTACGGCCAAAACGACCGATGAGGTATAAAACCGGCAAGAGCGAGATTTCCCAAAAAGCGTAGAAAAAGATCATGTTAAGAGAAGAAAACACGCCCATCAAAATCCCCTCTAACAACAAAAGACAGATCGCAAAGTCTTTACGATGCTCTTTGACATAAATCACGCACAATAACACCACGATAGCGTTTAAGAGCAACAAAAAGAGCGCGATGCCATCAACGCCCACATGGTAATTCACGCCAATTTGATAGATCAATTCCTTCATTTCTTCAAACTGCATGCCCGCTGTTTGAATATCAAACCCATGCCACAACAACAAGACTAATAACAATTCAATCAAAGCGATGACAATCGCATACGCCCTACTCGCTTGATCGCTCATAAAGAACGCTAATAGCGCGCTCAGCATGGGGAAAAAGATCACCACGCTTAAAAGATGCGCATGTAAAAACTGCATTTCTTATCTCCCAAAAAAAGCTACAAACGCTAATAAGATTAAAACCCCGGCTACCATGAAGCGCAGCATGGAAGTTAAATTCCCGTCTTGACTGATCCTAAACACACGCCCTATGACAAAAACGCTTCTTCCTATAGCATCCACTATCGCATCAATGATCTTTAATTCCACGACTTGGTGCAAGAATGAAGCGATGGCACCAAAAACTTTTGCAATCCCTTGATAGAGCTTGGGGATATAGTATTGGTTGAGCAAGAGCTTGTATAAAAAGCCCCCCTCTTTTTTGGAAGTGATACCATTTTTATATTTAAATATGGCATAGGCGATGCTTAATAACACCACTATGGTGGTGATACTGATTAAAAGAGCGAGCGGGACGGGATACTCTTCAACGCTAGGGATCACTTGAGAGATGAAATGGAAAAACGGCTCTTCAAAAAACCCGGCAATGACCGCTAAAACCCCTAACGGCAGCATGCTTAAAAGCATGAAATTTTGAGCCTCATGGGGATGGTTGATAGCGTGCTGTTTGGGTGCAAAAAACACAAGCATGATGAGCCTGAAGCTATAAAAAGCGGTAAAGATCGCCCCAATTAGAAGCGCAAGCCATAAAATATGGTGGTGTATCCCAAAAGCCACTTCTAAAATTTTGTCTTTAGAAAAGTATCCTGCGAAAGGGTAAATCCCGCACAAAGCCACTGAACCTATAATCATAAAGATAGCTGTGATCCGCATAGGTTTGTATAAAGCGCCCATTTTAGTAATATCCAGATTGTCTTCCATCGCATGCATGACATTCCCTGATCCTAAGAAAAGGAGGGATTTGAAAAACGCATGCGTAAAGAGGTGGAAAAGCGCGATCGCATAAGCCCCAAGACCGGCCGCTACAAACATATAGCCTAATTGAGAAAGCGTAGAATAAGCCACAATGCGCTTTAAATCCTTATTGACTAAAGCCATGCTCGCTCCAAAAAGAGCCACAAACGCCCCTAAACATGCGATAAAATACCCCACTTCAAACACCGCACTATACAAAGGATTGGCTCTGATGACTAGATACACCCCAGCGGTTACCATCGTTGCTGCATGGATGAGAGCGGACACGGGGGTAGGCCCCTCCATAGCGTTGGCTAACCATGTGTGCATAGGAAATTGCGCGCTCTTCCCCATAGCGCCAATGAAAAGAAACACGCTAATGTAAAAGAGCATGGAATAATCGGCGTTATTGAGCATGCTAAAGACTTCTTTATACTGGAGAGTGCCAAAATTCCAAAAGATCAAAATAATCCCCATGAGCATGCCTAAATCCGTGATTCGATTCATCACAAAGGCTTCAATAGAAGCGTTATTCGCACTTGTCTTATGATACCAAAAGCCAATGAGCAAGTAAGAGCATAGCCCCACCCCTTCCCAGCCAATGAAAAGCCCTAAAAAATTATCGCTCAACACCAACACCAGCATGGAAAACACAAAGCCGCTGAGGTAGGAAAAATAGCGGTTAAACCCTGCGTCATGCTCCATATAGCCTATAGAATACACATGCACTAAGAAAGAAACTAAAGTTACCACGACAATCATGACCGCATTGATATTATCCAGCATGAGAGAAAAGCCGACTTTAAAATTCCCTACCACGATCCAATCAAATAAATATTTTTCATAGCTTTGATTGTGCCATGCTTGAATGAAAAGAACCACAGCGCCAATGAAAGAAACCAGCACGCACAAAGAATTGAAAACGCCCACATGCAACGCTTTAGCTTTAGCCCCAAACAGCCCCGCATAAAGCGCACCGATTAAAGGCAAAAACAACACCACTGACAGCAAAGAAGAATATTGCATGCTTAACCTTTCATAGCGTTTAAAGAATCAATATCTAAGCTCTTGAATTTCTTAAACCACAAAATCACCAAGCCCAAACCAATAGCCACCTCACTAGCGGCAATAGCGATAATAAAGAGCGCAAACATCTGTCCGTCTAAATTATGCGTGTATTTAGAGATCGCTACAAAACCGATATTGATCGCATTGAGCATGATTTCTGTAGAAAAAAAGAGTAACAGAATGTTTTTGCGTTTCAGCATGCCCGCTAAACCAATGCAAAAGAGCAACCCTGAAACAATCAAATAGTGGTTTAACCCTATCATAGAGATTCCTTTATAAATTGCGTGTGATTTTTCCCATGGATTTTTTGAATCCCTGTAGCGATGCCTCCAACCATAGCGACCAAAAGCATTAAAGCCGCCGCTTCAAAAGGGATGAGGTAATTGGTAAAAAGCACATAACCAATGGCTTCAATGTTAGGGATTTGCGCATCAATAGCGTTGGAATTGACTTGCTTAGAAAGGTTTTCGCCAATGCTAGGAGCGCTTAAAATCAAGGTGAGTAATAGCGCCACGCCAAATGAAAGCGCGCACAAGATTTTAGGGCTTTGCTTGCGCTCAATCACTTCTGCAGCGGAGTTGAAAAACATCATGCCAAACGCATACATCACAATGACTGCGCCCACATACACCGTGATTTGGACCACGCCCAAAAACTCAGCGTCTAGTAAAAAGAAAAAAGCGGAAATAAAAACCATGCTGCTAGCAAGAGCGGTAATGGCATAGAGGATATTTGTGGTGGTGATCACCACTAACGCCATGCTTAAAGTAAGGATCGCAAAGAAATAAAAGGCAATGGTTTCAAACATTTTCATCTCCCTTATTGCTTTCTGGGTTTGTTGGAGTTTCTTCTTTTGATTCTTCTTTTGAAGGCTCTTGGACATAATCTAAAGGGGTGGCTTGCATGCGTTCGTTGTAATTAGGGCTTACCGCACCAAAGCCTAAAAACTCGGCATGAGAGCAGTTTTTAGCGTCTTGTTCGCTCGTTAGAAACTCGCTTTTAGAGCCGTATTGGGAGCGTTGGGTGCTGGCGTTTTCAAACCGATTCCCCATAACAATCGCTAATTCTGGGCAAACTTCTGCGCACAATCCGCAATAAATGCAACGCCCCAAATTGATCGTGTAAGAATCGATCTTTTTGCGGTTGTCTTCGCCCTTATGCGTGATGATCCTTATGCAATTGCTCGTGCAAATCTTTTCGCACAGCCCGCAGCCAATACACCTTTCAGAGCCTGAGTCTAAAAGCCGTTGCAAGTTATGCACCGCGCGATAACGAGGGCTTAAAGGGAGTTGCTCTATAGGGTAATGGATGGTTACGCTTGGGCTAAAAAATTCCTTGATCGTAAGCCCTAACCCTTTGAATAGATCCAAACCTAAGCTCGTTTTAAGGGTGTCTTTAAATTGCTCGGTCGCACTATGGACTTCAGATCGTTTAGGAAGTTGCTTGTATTCTTGTTTGGCCATAAAACCTCCTTTAAATTAAAATGATAATGCCTGTTAGCACAATGTTCAATAACGCTAAAGGCAGCATGATTTTCCAGCACATATCCATCAGTTGGTCTGGGCGCACATGCGGATAAGTCGCTCTAACCCACATGGATAAAAAGACAAAAAAGCCCGCTTTAATCAAAATCGCTATGCCTCCAGGGATAAAGCCCCATGCGTTAAACCCGCCAAAAAACACAATAGAAATCACAAAAGAAAAAGCGAATAAATGCGCGTATTCCGCTAAAAAGAACATGCCCCATTTCAAGCCGCTGTATTCGGTGCAATACCCTGCTACAATCTCGGCTTCATGCTCTAACAAGTCAAAGGGGGTTCGATTCAATTCAGCATAGCTTGCGATCAAAAACAAAACAAACGCTAGAGGCTGCTTAAACACAAGCCAGTCTAAAAACCCACCGCTTTGGTAATGATTGATTTCCACTAAAGAGAGCGATCCTACCACCATTAAAGGGGCTAGAATGGTTAAAGTGCTGACCACTTCAAAGCTGAGTAATTGGATCGTCGCTCTTGCTGAACCGATTAAAGAGTATTTGTTATTAGAAGCAAGCCCGGCTAAAATAGGCGCATAAATCCCTGCTGCACCCACGGCTAAGAAAAACAAAAAGCCAATGTTAATGTCAGAAATAAGGGGCTTGATCTCATAGCCAAACAGAGTGAAATTAGGGAAAAAGGGGATAGGCGCCATGGACACAAACGCACTCACCATCGCAATAATGGGCGCTAGCGTGAAAATGAACTTGTTAGCACCTTGGGGGATAATGTCTTCTTTGGCGAAAAGCTTAATGCCGTCTGCTGCGACTTGCAAAAGCCCAAAAGGCCCCACATAACAAGGCCCTAAACGGCGTTGGAAATAGGCTAACACTTTCCTTTCAATATAAGTGGCAAAGCCTCCTAAAGCTGAAAAAACAGCGACTAAAATCAAAATTTTAATCAGGGTTTCAATGATATAAGCGCTCATGCTTGCTCCTTTAAATCCACGCTATCAAACACGCCCTCTCTAAAAAAGCCAGAATGGTTTTTCAAAAGAGAAGGCGATATAACGAACACCTCTTGATCCAAGCTTTCATCAAGATACAAAACGCCTGTTAATTCCTCTTCTTCTTTAGATAAAGTGATGCTTTGCCCCACTTCTTTATTCAATTTTTTTAAGAAAGCTTTAGACACATAGACACCGGCTTTTAATTGCAAATTCTCGCTTTTATTGGTAGCGTTATTGAATTGCGTTTCTGGGTATTTCAAATACGCGTTGAAAGCGATTTTTTCTTTTAGAGGCTTGATAGGTTCGCATTCTGTGGTTTCGCATTCTTTAGCGCTCTTTTCAAAAGGGCTTGTTCCTAGCAGATAGCCTCTGTGATTGACTCTGTCGTTAGTGAAATAGTTGGTTAGATGGTCAAATTCTATGGCTTTAAAGCCCGCTTCTGTAGGGAGTTTGTGGGTGCATTCTGTGAGGTTTTCTTCCACAAAGCCAAAGCCTTGCATAATATCGCTCAAATCATAGCCTTCAAACCTTAAAGCCGGTTTTAAGGGCAACACGCGCCCTTCAATATTAGTGATCGTGCCTTCTAGCTGGTTGAGACTGGGTAAAATAAAATCCACTTTGCTGACAGCGTCTTTTCCAAAAACCCTATCATCGCTATTAATGGTGAAATCCCCTTGAGCGCGAATGCCTACAATTTTTTCATGTTCAAAAACTTCTTCGCTCAATTCACAAAGGGAAGCGATGCCTAAAGCGTTTGCGCTTGGGGGGATAAGAACGAGTTTAATAGCGCTTTTTTGGGCTAACAAACGCAACATTTTAGCGATATTGTGGGCTTGTTTATGGCTATAGATTTCTTCGCCAACCACTAGCAGGGTGTTATTTGATTTTTGCAAAAGAGTCAGAATTTTTTCATAAGTTTCTAAATTGATGCCCGCTTCTTCAAGCAACAAATAAGTGGTTTTGGTAGGGACTTCAACGCTTTCTTCTTTAACCTCTGTCTTGTTTCCTTCTTGATTTTCTTCTTTTGGGGTGGCTGCTTCTGTTTTATCCTCTTCTTGATTTTCTGTTTTATTTTCTCCTTCTCCAACACTGCACCCTTGCTTGGCTTGTTCTAAAGCTTTTTTTCGCTCTTCTTCTAAGGCTTTAAGGGCCGCTTCATCTACAATGCTTTGCTTGGAATCTTCTAAGCTTTTTAGGGCCATGCTTTCAATGTTAAGCATTTTTAAAAGCATGCCTAAAAGGATTTCTTCAGCCCCCACTTCATGGGTGATGCAAAAAGAGCTTCGGCACAAATTCACTAACGCGTTATCCTTGATAGGGTGCATAGCGATCAAAGAAGCTTTATTGAGTTTGAGGGCGTTATTGATGGCATAGCGCACCAAAGGGTTTTCTGTTTTGATAGAAGATCCTATCGTAATGACTAAATGAGAAGTTTTAATCTCTTCAACACTGGGGCGTTTAACTTCGCCCAATACTTTTAAAAATTGCTGGAAATGATACGCTTCTTGATTGTAGATTTTAAAATCAAGTTTTTTCCTCAAACGCTCTATTAAAAACGCCTCTTCATTCGTGATGTCTCCACCTATTCGCACCGCTTCGCATTCTTTGAGAGCGTTTTGTGCTTCTTTAAGATTAGCACTGCCTTTAGGGCTAGAGCTCACATCAAAAGCGAAACGGCCTGCCCCACAAATAGGGTTATGGTAAAAATCATTAAGCACTCTAAAAATTTTAGATTCTTCGCCTAGAGTATCAAAATGGCGCACATCATAAGAAATTAAACACCCGGCTGAGCAATGCGAACAAGTAGAATGGATCTTTTTGAGTTCCCATGCGTTAGCCGTGTAAGCGAAATCTTTATAGCTCAAAGCACCCACAGGGCATACCGCAATGCATTCCCCGCAATCATAGCAAGGCACGCTGCCCACAAAAGAAATAATGCCTTTTTGCTTACGACTCCACACGCTAAAAGCGTCTTTGGACATGCTGTCTTTAAATTTATCCGGAGCATGCAAGTCGGCTTTAGTGGCTTTGAGGTTGTTTTCGCCCACATTATCCTTGCAAGTGGTTACGCACCTTTCGCACATGATGCACAAATTAGGATCATACAAGGCTTTTGCCCATGAATCTAGCGCTTTAAAATCATCAGCCACCGCATAAGGTTGGTGCTCTACGCCGGTTAAATGCGTCATGTCTTGCAATTCGCACTCCCCGCTCTTATCGCACACGCCACACTCTAGGGGGTGGTTGACATCGTAAGTTTGCATGATGCTTTTTCTTTCATCCATGAGCGTTGGGGTGTTAGTGAGAATGGTGGCGTTATTTTTGGCTTTCGTGTTGCAGCTATAAACCCGTTTGCCATCCATTTCAACCATGCACATTTTGCATGCGACTGTGGGCGAGCAACCACTTAAATAGCAAATAGTAGGGATGTAAATCCCAGTGCTCCTAGCAGCCTCTAAAACGCTTTGTCCCTCTTGGCATTCAATCGTTTTGCCATTGATATTCATTGTGATCATGAAATTCCTTGAGAGTGGGATAAAATAGGGATATAAGGGTAAGCGTCAAAAAACGCCCCCTCTAAAATCGCAATCAAACCCTTCAAATGGGGGCTTTCTTCTAACTCGCATTCTAGCGTCTTATTTGAGATTTGAAACTCTGCTTTAGAATGCTTAATCTTGTTAGCGATCTTAAATTGCTTGGAAAAAGATAATTTGGGGGTTTCAAGGCTCTTATAAGAAACATAGACAAACGAGCCGTTAGCCTCACTCATTCGCTCTAAAAGCTCTAAATCTTTTGATTGGAGTTGCGATTCAAAAGGCAAAATGCCCTCTTTTAAGGCGGTTTCTAGAAGCCATTCTTGATCGTTAGAATCATAAAAAGCGGAGGTTGCACTTGAATTATTGCAAGGGATATGCAAAATTTCTAGGTAATTTTGCAACTCGCTTAAAAGGGTGTATAAAAAGGCGTTGTCAGCATGCTTAGTGATTTCTCTATTTAAAACAAGCGCCCTTTTTTTCGCTTTAATGATAAGAGCGATAAGTTCTTGTAGTTCTTCTTCGCTCATGTTCGCTTCAGAGCTTAAATACCCCACATCAACCTTTTCTAAAACATGCCCTTTTAATTGGGAAGTTTTTTCTAAAATGCCCCTTAAAATCAAGGCTAAAATCGCCGCTTCCGTGTGGATTTCATACGACGCAAAAAGGCAATTTTCTTGCAAGTCTCTTGTATCTTGTAAGGGTCTTAACAGGGCATAGGGGCGTTTTGATTGGTTAATGCTTCCTAAAATCAATCGTTCGTTTTCATTCAAACAAGCGTTTGAAAACCCCCCAAACAAAACGCACAAATCGCTTTTTTCTAAAAGGTTTAAGCTATCTTCGCTCAATTTGTAATTGATTTCAAACCCTTTTTGAAGAGATAATTTTTCTAAATAATAGGCTTCTTTCAAACTAATTGAAGAGCTTGCGCTTAAGGGAGAATTTAAGGGGTTAAAGCCGCTCAAAATCAAGCCTTTTTTCTTACGACAATCGTCCAATCCGCTTGATTGAAACGCAAAGAATTGAGAAGCTCATGCCCTTTAGATTGGATAAATTCAGCGCTCTTAGGGATATTAGAAAAATCCCCCACTTCAAACATGAAAATAGCGACTTCATTAGGTTGCATTTCTTTTTCAATCAATTCTTCTAAGCGTTCAAAAATACCCGCTTTTAAGGGGCGTAAATCAAAGCGTTTCATCTATCCACCTCGCCAAACACCGCATTGGTTGAGCCAATCACGGTTACCGCATCCGCTAAATATTGCCCCACTAAAATATCGCTTAAAGCCCCAATGTGATAAAAGCTAGGGGCTCTGATTTTTAGTCTATGAGGATACGGCTCGCCCTCTGAATGGATAAAAAACCCTAATTCCCCTTTAGGGCTTTCTGTAGGAGCATACACTTCCCCAACAGGCGGGCGCATGCCTTGAGCCACTAAAACAAAATGCTGCATCAAGGCGTAGTTTTGCGTCATTATATCTTCTTTAGGGGCGGAAATATAATGCGGGTTTTGAGCCATGATAGGCGTATCGGTTTTAGCATACATGGGAATGAGTTGTTCAATGATGCGAATGCTTTCATCAATTTCTAACATATACAAACAATACCGATCATAGCTATCGCCATAATTGCCCACCGGCACATCAAAATCAAGCTCTTTATAAAGCTCATAAGGCTCTTCTTTTCTAATGTCATAAGCGATCCCAGTCCCTCTTAACATGATACCGCTCATGCCCCAACTTTGCGCCATTTTGGGCGTTACAACGCCCACATTTTCCAAGCGCATCCGCCAAATGCGATTCTTATCCAATAAGCCTTGAATGAGTTTTTTGCATTCCCTCATTTCGCCTAAAAACTTTTTCAAGCCTTCTAGCCAATTAGGGGGTAAATCCAAAGGCACGCCCCCAATCCTTATAGCGTTATGCGTGAGCCTAGCCCCGCAATAATCCTCCATCAAATCCAACCCGTATTCCCTCGTTTTAAACGCATACAAGAACACGCTCATCGCCCCCACATCTAAAGCATGCACGCTGATAAAAAAGATGTGTGAAATCATGCGGTTAAGCTCTAGTAAAATCGTGCGGATCACTTGCGCTCGGCGTGGGATTTCTAAATTGAGCAAGGTCTCTACCGCATAAGCGTAAGCGTAATTATTACTGGTAGAAGAAGTGTAATCCAACCTGTCAGTAGTGGGCATGTATTCGTTATAGGTCATGTTTTCGCCTAACTTTTCACAGCCTCTATGCAAGTAGCCAATTTCAGGGGTAGCCTTAATGATTTTTTCGCCCTCTAATTCCAAAATCAAGCGCAATTGCCCATGGCTACTGGGGTGTTGAGGGCCAAAGTTTAAAATCATTTGGTTGTCGTCATGTTCAAAAATGATGTTTTCAAACTGAGGGTTGAGTTTCGTGAAATTTTGAGCCATTTTATAGCCTCTTTTTTAAGATAGTGGGGGCGATTTTGTGCAAATCTTTGACAAAAGGGATTTTCTTAAACGCATGTTTTTCTTCTACTTCTTTTAATTCTTCACCCTTGCCCTGCTCATAGCCAATTTTTGCAAAATTGAAAGTGTCTTTTTCATCCACTCTCGCGCTGTCTCTCTGTTCTTTGCCCACCACTTCTCGGTATTCTTTGCCAAAAATTTTATCCACTTCATACCATTGAGCGAATTCATCGCCTTTGAGTGGATAAGAACGCAATAAAGGGTGGCCTACCCAATCATGCGGCATGATAAGGCGTTTCAAATAAGGGTGTTTGTCAAACACAATACCCAGCAAATCATACGCTTCCCTCTCGCTCCAATTAGCCGATCGGTATAAAAAACTCAAAGAATCCACGCTCTCATTAGGCAACAAAACACACTTCACGCGCACCCTACGGCGGTTCTTACAGCTATCGCTAAAACCCACAAATTGATAAAACAATTCAAAATACCCTTTTTTAGCACACAAATCTATCGCGCTCATTTCGCTCAAACACTCATAACCCAAATGCCTTAAAATCGTAGCGACAGAAAAAATATCGTCTTTTTTGATCCAAAACACAGCCGTGTTAGTCTCTATATATTTGTCTAAAATCTCATGTTTGTAAGAAAGGTGGTTGTAAATGACCTCATAAGCGCTACCCTCTAAATATTTTTTAGGGGTGGGTTCTATGATTTTATAAGGATCATGCTGGCGCGATTGTTTTTGCACATCTTCATAGGGGGATTGTTTTCTTACCATCATACCAACCTTTTAGGAGCGTCTTGTTTGATTGCTTTGGAGCGTCTGATTTTATCTTGCAAAACCATAAGAGCGTATTGTAAAGTTTCTGGGCGTGGCGCGCAACCGGGCAAATAAATATCCACAGGAACTACCCTATCTGCTCCTTGAACGGTCGCATAAGTGTTAAACATCCCGCCCGTGTTAGCGCAACTCCCCATAGAAATCACCCATTTAGGCTCAGGCATTTGATCATAAAGCCTGCGCATAAATTCGGCATGCTTTTTAGTGAGCGTGCCAGCGATGATCATCACATCAGATTGCCTAGGGCTCGCTCTAAAAATTGTGCCAAACCGGTCAAAATCAAACCTTGAACCCCCTGTTGCCATCATCTCAATCGCGCAACACGCCAAGCCGTAGGTTAAAGGCCAGAGCGAATTAGAACGCCCCCAATTCAATAATTTATCCAAAGTGCTTAGAACAACCGGTGCTTGTTGCATTATTTCACCTCTAATTTTTGCCAGCTCAAAGCGTTTCGCTTTAAAGCGTAAATAAAACCAATGGTTAAAAAGAAGACAAAGCCTAGCATTTCAACGAGTCCAAACAAGCCTAATTTTTTAAAACCAATCGCCCAAGGGAACATGAAAACGATTTCTACATCAAATAAAATAAAAAGCATGGCCATGATATAGAAATGATGGGACACTCTATTAGGCTGTTTGAGAGCCACAGGCCCGCATTCATAGGGAGCGAGCTTGAGCTTTTCGCCCTTTTTTTGAGCCATTTTACGGCTTAAAAACCTTTGAATCCTTAAAGTCAAGTTAAACACCCAAAAGGTGAATACCAACAAAACAAAAACGCCAAAATAGGGGTGATTCAATGCTTCTGTGGCTTGTTGCATCAGACTCTCAAACTCCTTTAACTATTAGCAAATGACAAAGCCAATTAAACCATGTTTTTGCTAATCGTTAGCTGAAAAAATAAAAATTATTTTAGCATCTTTTTAGCATCTCTTAAGAAGCCATTTCTATGAGTTTGGGCATTAAATCTTGCATGGCATGCACCGCACTATCATTAATGCATTGGACATTCTGGGGTAAATGGGCGTTTTTAGCCTTAGGGTCAATGTAATAAATGAGAGCGTCTTTATGCGCATGCGTGTAGAGGCTAGCGGCCGGATAGACTTGCAAAGAAGTGCCAATGATGATTAAAAGATGCGCTTGTTTGACTAAAGAAATCGCTTCTTCAAGCAAAGGCACCGCTTCGCCAAACCACACAATATCAGGGCGTAATTGCGATTTGTCTTTGGCCAATTCGCCTAAATTCAAGTCCTTTTCCCACCTATAAACCAAATTTGGATCTTTTTCGCTGCGAACGCTTAATAATTCCCCATGCAAGTGCAAAATGCGAGAAGAACCCGCCCTTTCATGCAAATCATCTACATTTTGGGTGATGATATTAACTTGATAGTGTTTTTCCAATTCCGCTAAAGCCTTATGGGCTTTGTTTGGATAAACTTCAAAAAGCTGTCGGTGCCTTTGGTTGTAGAAATCCAACACCTTTTGCGGGTTCTTTTTCCAGCCATAAGGCGAGGCGACTTCCATGATGTCATGCCCTTCCCACAAGCCATCAGCGTCTCTAAAGGTTTTAATCCCGCTTTCTGCTGAAATGCCAGCCCCGCTTAGGATCACTAAATTTTTCATGTTTCCTCCTTGATGATTTCAATATGAGTGCCGCTGAGTTTGTCATGCAAAAAAAACTTAAAAATAAAAGGCGTAACAAACCCTATGAGTAACCCCATGCTCAACACCCACAAAACAAACCGCCACAAAGCTAAAAAAAAGCCCACTTCTTTGCGATTGTTTTTGACTAATTTAAACTGAGCGTAACGCATGCCAGGGCTTTGGGATTTAAAAGCGATAAAAAAGCTGTGCGTTAGGGCGTAAAAAAGCAAGCATAAAAAAATCGCGCTCTGGTTTTCCCTAAAATCCTTCGCACTCCCTAAAATCGCATAGGTCATTATGTAAAGCATGGGGGTATAAATCATAAAAATATCGGTGATAAAGGCCTTTAAGCGCAAAGAGAGATACAGCCCTTTTAAAGGGCTTTCTAACGCTTGCTTTTTTTTGGGGGTTTTATTTTTTTTGGTTTTTTTAGTTGCCACGACTTCCTGGCTTTATAGCAGTGCTAGTAGCGCATAAAGGGCAAGAGCTAGGCTTGTGCATGTCAAAAACAAAATCTTCTAAAGCAAAAAGGGGCAAATGGCTAGGCAAACAGGCATCATCTTGGGCTTTTAAATGAGAATGAGTGCGCTTGCAAATGCCCCGATTAGCTAAAGCGCCAAAAGCCACGATTTGAGCGCCCTTTTCTTCTAAAACTTTAGCGCATTCCATAGCGGATTTTCCCGTAGTGATAATATCCTCACACACTAAAATTCTTTCGTTTTTTTTGACTTCAAAACCACGCCTTAAAGCCATGATATTATCCACCCTTTCAGTGAAAATAAAACGCACGCCCAAAGCCCTTGCAAGCTCATACCCAGCCAAGATCCCCCCAATAGCAGGTGAGCACACGCATTCAATATTCAAATGGGCTTCTTGGATCTGTTTGGCTAATTCTTTGGCTAATTGTTCGGCCAGTTTGGGATCTTCTAAAACTTTAGCGGATTGCAAATAATAATTAGAATGAAACCCGCTACTGAGCAAGAAATGCCCCTCTAACAGCGCTTTAGCGTTTTGATAACATGCCTTAATATCCATGGTTTAGACCTTTAAAATCGCGTCTTCTTTGTTTTTCACGCTTTCATCAATTGTTTTAATGGCTTCATCGGTGGTTTTTTGGATCTGCTCTTGGGCTTTTTTGCTTTCATCTTCGCTGATTTCTTTGTCTTTTTCTAATTTTTTTATCTTGTTGTTAGCGTCTTGGCGGATATTCCTTACAGCCACTTTAGCCTTTTCACCCATCGCTTTGGCGTCTTTTGCGATGAGTTTTCTTTGATCGGTTGTCATGGGCGGGAAAAAAAGCTTGATCGTTTCGCCGTCGTTATTAGGATTCACGCCGATATTGGCTTCTTGAATGGATCTTTCAATTTCTTTGAGCAGGTTTTTTTCCCACGGGCTGATTTGAAGAGTGGTCGCATCCAAGCTCATCACGGAGCCGACTTGATTTAATGCCGTGGGCGTGCCGTAATAATCCACTTTGATGTGATCTAAAATATTGACTGAAACTTTCGCGCTCCTTAGAGTGGAAAAATCTCTATTTAAAGCTTGAATGCTTTTTTGCATTAGATCTTTGGTTTCGTTGTAAATGGCTTGTAACATTATTTTTCATCCTTTTTTTGGTTTGTATGGGCGTTGGTTTGCGTGTGCGTTTTAGGCTTTTGGTGGGCGGTTGGGGGCGTTTTTGTATCCTCTTTGGTTTTTTCAACGCCCTTTATATTATTATTCTCTTTATTCTCTTTTTTGGCACCATTTTTTTCATTCTGTTTGGGGCTTTCAATAAAAGGCGCTTTGGCTGGTTCTTTAGGGAGTTCGTTAGGCGTTTGTTTTGGCATTAAAGGATTAGTGGGGACTTGCTCTAAAGGGTTGAGCGTTGGGTTTAGTGTGGGATTGAGCGTAGGGTTAAGCGTGCCGGTGGCAGGGACTAAGGGCGAAAGCTCTTTGTTGGTTTTAGTTTCATCTAAAATGCTTTTGCCGTATTCTTTATTGTAAAAATAGCCCAAAGCGATGGTGTTGGCAACAAATAACAGCCCTAAAAACATGGTCAATTTCGCCATAAAGCTTGCGGGCCCTTTAGCGCCAAATAAAGACTCATTACTCCCACTATAAGCCCCTAAGCCGATGCTAGAACTTTTTTGCAACAAAACCACTACCACAATCAATACCGCTAAAACAATTTGTAAGCCTAACAGAGCACTCGTCATAAACACTGATTCCTTAAATGCCTAAAATTTAGAAAAAATTACGCTTGATCTTATCTAAAATTTGCTAAGAATACACTAAAATTTAGTTTTAATTTCAAGCGTGGTGCGTTAAAGGCGGTGGTGTTGGACTCTTTTCATTCATTCAATCAGCTTGCATTCAATCAGCATTCATTCAATAAGCATGCCAAAACTTATCACCTTTTTGCTCATATCCAGCAACAAATCGCTATCTGTCTTGTTCAATTTTTAAAACAAAAACGTTACGATAAAGTTTTGGATCTAGGATCGGGGAGTGGGGCTGTTTTTAACGCTTTAGAGCGGCAAAATATTGTGATTGAAAATTTTATCGCTTTGGATAATTCCATAAACATGCTCAAATTACACCCCACGCATTCTATCAACATCCAAAAAATCTCTTTAGAGCATGCGGATTTTGAAGAACATGTTTTTTGCGATTACGATCTGGTTGTGTCTTCTTCTTCTTTGCAATGGGCAAGGGATTTAAAAAGCGTTTTAGAAAAAATCGCTCTTTCTAGTAAGGAGGTGGCTTTAGCTATCCATACGGATTTTAGTTTGCATGAAGTGCATGAGTTTTTAGGCACGCCTTCGCCTTTAAGGGATCTTAAAACGCTCAAATCCTTAATCAAAAATGCTTTTAAAAATTTTCAAATAGAATTGGAAAACAAGCGCTTCGCTCTTTATTTCAACCGCAAACAAGACGCTTTGAATTACCTTAAAAAATGCGGTCTTTTGGGGGGCTCAACGCTGAGCTTCAAGCAAAAAAAACATTTTTTTCAAAACATGGCGTTTGAAAAATTGAGCTATGAAGTGTTACTCTTTTCTGGAATCAAGCGTTCTCAAAAACTAAGATAAATTAAAATATTAAAATTAGGTGGTTACAATAAACGCTAAACTAATGAGCGAGAAACAACATGCACAAAAAACGAGTCTTTTCAGGCATCCAACCGACCGGGCAAATCCATTTGGGCAACTATTTAGGAGCGATCAAGCATTGGGTAGAGGCGCAAGATGAATATGAAAACCTTTTTTGCGTCGTCAATTCGCATGCGATCACTCTACCCATAGATCCTGCATTTTTAAAATCCCAAAGCTATGAATTAGTCAAATTGCTTTTGGCTTGCGGGATTGATCCTAAACAATCGGGGTTATTCATTCAAAGTGAAGTGGATGAGCACCCGGCTTTAGCATGGCTATTAAATTGCCAGGTGTCTATGGGGGAAATGCAAAGAATGACGCAATTCAAAGACAAGTCTTTAAAAAACCCTAAAAGCGTGAATGTGGGGCTTTTCAATTACCCTATTTTGATGGCGTCAGATATTTTATTATACCAAAGCGATTTAGTGCCAGTGGGCGAAGATCAAAAACAGCATTTAGAGCTCACACGAAACATTGCAGAAAAATTTAACAGGGATTTTGGGAGTTGCTTTAAAGTGCCAGAGCCTTTGATCGCTAAAGTGGGGGCAAGGGTTATGGGGCTAGATGATCCAAAAGTGAAGATGAGTAAATCGCATCAAGGGGCTAACCATGCGATTTTTCTTTTAGATGAGCCAGACATTATTGTAAGAAAAATCAAAAAAGCGGCCACTGATTCTATGGGCGTTATTGCCTTTGATGAAAAAAGAGAGGGCGTTTTTAACCTTTTAAATATCTACATGCTTTTAAGCAATGAAAGCCCAGAAAACATAGAAGAACGCTTCAAAAATAAGGGCTATGGGGATTTTAAAAAGGAATTGGCTGAAGTGGTGATCCAGGCTTTAAAACCCATCCAAGAAAGATACAAAGAAATCAGCGATGATGAGGTGAAAGCCGTTTTAAATTGCGGTGCTGAAAAAGCCAGGCCTTTAGCGCAAGCGACTTACCAAAAGGCTAAAGAATTGATGGGGTTGGTTTAGATGAAAATTTTAGGTTTGTGGTTAGGGGTGTTTTGTTTCCTTAAGGCTACGCCTTATTTATACTTGGGCGAAGAGCCTAAATACAAAGACAATTTCACGCATTTTGAATACGCTAACCCTAACGCTAGAAAAGGCGGTGTTTTAAGGAATGACGCTATAGGGACTTTTGATAGCCTTAACCCTTTTATACTTAAAGGCACTAAAGCCGAAGGCTTGGATCTGATTTATGACACTTTAATGGTGCAAAGTTTGGACGAACCTTTTGCCGAATACCCCTTAATCGCTAAAGACGCAGAAGTGGCTAAGGATAACAGCTATGTGATTTTTACCTTAGACAAAAGAGCGAGATTCAGCAATAACGCTCCCATTTTAGCGAGCGATGTGAAGTTTAGTTTTGATACGATAATGGAATTAGGATCGCCTCTCTATCGGCAGTATTACCAAGATGTTAAAAAGGCGGTTATTTTAGACAAGCACCATGTTAAGTTCATTTTCAAAACCACTGAAAATAAAGAATTGCCTCTCATTTTAGGGCAGTTGCAAATCTTTTCCAAAAAAGCGTTTCAAAAGGATTATTTCACCAAAAACCCTTTACTCATTCCTGTTTCTAGCGGCCCTTATGTGATCGCTTCTTTTGATGTGGGCAAGAAAATCACCTACCAAAGAAACCCTAATTATTGGGCGAGGAATTTGCCTAGCAGAAAGGGGCAATTCAATTTTGATGAGATCAAATTTGAGTATTATAAAGACGAAACCATTGCTTTACAGGCTTTTTTAAGCGGGGCGTATGATTGGCGCATTGAAATCACGGCTAAGGTTTGGGCTAGGGGCTATGTGGGGAAAGCTATGGACAATAAAAAAATCACTAAATACCTAATAGCCCATAAAATGCCAAGCGGCATGCAAGGGTTTTTCTTCAATACGCGCCGGGAAATTTTTAAGGATAAAAGGGTGCGTGAAGCCTTATTTTATGCGTTTGATTTTGAATGGGCGAATAAAAATTTGTTTTTTTCGCAATACAAACGCACCACCAGTTTTTTTAGCAATTCTATTTATGCGTCCCCTCCTCTTCCAAGCCCTGAAGAAAAAGCTCTGTTAGCCCCTTATGAAAAGAGTTTGGATGAAAGGGTTTTTAAAGAGCCTTATGTCGTGCCTAGAACCGATGGGCCTGATGTTTTGGGCTATAATTTGAGGGAAAATTTAAAATACGCTCAAAAGCTTTTAGAAAGCACGGGCTTTTCTTACAAAAACATGCGTTTAGTGGATAAGAATAACAAGCCGTTTAGTTTCACTTTGCTTTTAAACAGCCCGGCTTTTGAAAGACTGGCTCTAGCCTTTGCTAAAAACTTAAGGGTGTTAGGGATTGAAATGAAAATCCAAAGAGTGGATTTAAGCCAGTATGTCAATCGGGTCAAAAGCTATGATTTTGACATGATTGTAGGGGTGATAGGCCAATCGTCTTTCCCGGGTAATGAGCAACGCTTTTATTTTGGCTCTTTGAGTGCTAAAGAAAAAGGCTCAAGGAATTATGCGGGGATCTCTAGTAAAGCGGTAGATGATTTGATTGAAAAAATCATTAACGCTAAAGATTATAAAGAGCAATTAGCCGCCATTCAAGCGATGGATAGGGTGCTGTTGTGGGGGTTTTATGTGATACCGCATTTTTATTTGCCTAATTACAGGATCGTGGCGTATAATTACATTGGCATGCCTGAAGTCAGCCCTAGCTATGGATTTTCGCCGTATTTATGGTGGATAAAAAAAGAAAGGGGTCCTAAATGATTGCTTACATTCTCAAACGCTTGCTTTTGATTATCCCTACTTTATTGGCCATCATGACGATTAATTTCTTTCTGATCCAATCGGCTCCTGGAGGCCCTATAGAGCAGATGATGGCTAAAATCAATAACACGCAGTCCAAAGAGATTCAAGGCGTTGTTAAAGAGCGTTCGTATAGGGCGTCTCAAGGGTTGGAGAGCGATTTGTTAGAAAATTTAAAAAAACTCTATGGTTTTGACAAGCCTATAGGGGAGCGCTACCTTCTCATGCTCAAAAAATACGCACAATTTGATTTTGGGGAGAGCTTTTATCGCCAGATTAAAGTGATAGATTTGATTAAGGAAAAATTGCCGGTATCCATTTCGTTAGGGTTTTTTAGCACGCTTTTGATTTATCTCATTTCTATCCCTTTAGGGATTTTTAAAGCCAAACGCAATAACGAGCCTTTAGACATGCTAAGCAGCGTGGTGATCATTGTCGCTAACGCTATCCCGGCCTTTTTGTTTGCAGTGGTGTTGATCGTGTTTTTTGCTGGAGGGAATTATTGGCATTGGTTCCCTTTAAAGGGGCTGGTGAGCGATAATTTTGAAAGTTTGAGCGCATTAGGCAAAATCAAGGATTATTTATGGCATATCACTTTGCCCGTTCTTTGCATTTCTTTAGGGGGTTTTGCAAGCCTTACGCTTTTAGTGAAAAACTCTTTTTTAGATGAAATGGGCAAGCTTTATGTATTGAGCGCTAAGGCTAAGGGCTGTTCAGTGGGGCGTATTTTTTATGCACATGTATTCCGCAATGCGATTTTGTTAGTGGTGGCGGGTTTCCCGCAGGCTTTTTTGGGCATGTTTTTTAGCTCAAGCTTGTTGATAGAGATTGTTTTTAGCCTAGATGGGTTAGGGCTTTTAGGGTATGAAAGCATTGTGAGCAGGGATTATCCTGTTGTGTTTGGCTCGCTTTATATTTTCACGCTTTTAGGTTTGGTGGCGAGTTTGATAAGCGATTTGCTCTGCGTGGTGATTGACCCTAGGATTGATTTTGAAAAGCGTTGAGAGTAGGAATGAAAACTGAGATGAAATCTTCTTTAAAACTTTTTATGCGGCCTTTGTTGGTGGTTTTGGCGTTCATGTTGTTGTATGCTTTAGCGCATGCTGCTCTTGGTTTTTATGCGAAAAAAGACAGCGCTCCAATAAGCCCAAATGCAGAAAAAACCGAAACAGAGCGTCAAAACAGCGCGCTTTCGCCCAAACAAGAAGAAGCCAACACGACCACAACCGCCACAGAAGAAAGCCCCACCAAAGACACAGCACCACCTTTAGAAACAGCCACGCAAGAAAAAGAAACTAAACAAGAAACTAAACAAGAGCAAGAAAAAGAAAACGAGCCTAAACAAGACAGCGCCTCGCCCATTCAAAACAACCAAAAAACCCCTACAACCCCCTTAATGGGAAAAAAACCTTTAGAGTATAAAGTCGCAGTCAGTGGCGTGAATGTGCGCGCTTTTCCCAGCACAAAAGGTAAAATCTTGGGATTGCTTTTAAAAAATAAAAGCGTGAAGGTTTTAGAAATCCAAAACGATTGGGCTGAAATTGAATTTTCTCACGAAACAAAGGGCTATGTGTTTTTAAAACTTTTAAAAAAGGCTGAATGAAAGAATAATGAAATTAAAATCTTTTGGGGTTTTTGGGAATCCCATTAAGCATTCCAAATCGCCCTTAATCCATAACGCTTGTTTTTTAACTTTTCAAAAAGAATTAGGGTTTTTGGGGCATTACCACCCCATATTACTCCCTTTAGAAAGCCGTATCAAAAACGAGTTTTTAACTTTAGGGCTTAGTGGGGCTAATGTAACCTTACCCTTTAAAGAAAGGGCGTTTCAGGTTTGCGACAAAATCAAGGGCATCGCGCTTGAATGCGGAGCGGTCAATACGCTTGTTTTAGAAAATGATGAGCTTGTGGGTTACAATACCGACGCTTTAGGTTTCTGGCTCTCTTTGGGGAATGAGGGCTACCAGAGCGCTCTGATTTTAGGCTCTGGGGGGAGCGCTAAAGCCCTAGCGTGTGAATTGAAAAAACAAGGCTTACAAGTGAGCGTGTTGAACCGCTCTGCTAGGGGATTGGATTTTTTCCAACGCTTGGGTTGTGATTGTTTCATGGAGCCTCCTAAAAGCGCTTTTGATTTGATTATTAACGCCACTTCAGCGAGTTTGAATAACAAATTGCCTTTAAATAAAGAGGTTTTGAAAGGGTATTTTAAAGAGGGCCAGCTCGCTTATGATTTGGCGTATGGGTTTTTAACGCCCTTTTTGTCTTTAGCCAAAGAGTTAAAAACCCCTTTTCAAGACGGGAAAGACATGCTTATCTATCAAGCTGCTTTAAGTTTTGAAAAGTTCAGCGCTTCTCAAATCCCTTATTCAAAAGCGTTTGAAATCATGCGAAGTGTTTTTTGATGCAAGGGTTTTTAAGAAGCTTGTTTTTTGGGGTTAAAAAGATCCCTAAATCATTCGCCCCTCTAATAGAAAAGGGCGTTTTAAAAGAAGCGCTTGGATGCAACAAGGAACGCTATTTTTTAAAAGAAGGCTTTGATATAGGCAGAATTGAATGGGTAGAAAATAAGGCGTTTTTCATTTCTTTAGCGAAAAATTACCCCAAAGACCCTTTCATCAAAAACTTACCCTCTTCTTTTAAAACAGACGCTTTGATTTTATGCAAAATAGAATGTTCTAAAAAACGCCCCATAGCCTTTTTTAAAGCCGCTCTTTTAAACACAGATCACACGATGATAGCTTACCTGGCTAAAAAAAATCACCAGATTGTGGCCATCCCTTTTAAAGAGCCTTTTAAAAAACCCATTCTTTTAAAGCACAGCCAAAAATCCTTATTAGAATTGCCTAGGCATTGCGTGGTAAAGATCGATTTTAAAAAGCGTGAAATCAGCGAAATTTTAGGGGCTTTAGAAGACCCTTTAATAGATGAAAACCTTTCTTTAAGCCTTTTTGACAGGATCAAAGGTTTTTCTAAAGATTGTTTGAATTTAGCCCAACATTACGCGCAACTTAAAGCGAGCGATTTTAAAAACAGGATCAATTATTCTCACATCCCTTTCATCACCATTGACCCCAAAGACGCTAAAGATTTTGACGATGCGATTTTTTATGATCAAGAAAAAAGGGTTTTGTTTGTGGCGGTTGCTGATGTGAGCGAATTTGTGCCGAAATATTCCAGTTTGGATAAAGAAGCTAGGATTAGGGGCTTTAGCGTGTATTTCCCTAATAGCGTGTATCCCATGCTGCCTTTGAGTTTATCTCAAGGGGCATGCTCACTAAAAGCGTTTGAAAAACGCCTGGCTTTAGTGTATGAAATCCCTTTAGATAATTTGGAAAACGCCCAATTGTTTCAAGGCGTTATTGAAGTTAGGGCTAATTGCACTTATGAAGAAATCAATCATTTTTTAACCACCCAACAAAGCTCTTTAGATAAAGGTTTGCAACAAAGCCTTTTGGGGTTTTTAGAAATGGCTTTAAAGTTAAAAAAGGAGCGTTTAAAAAAAGGGTTTAATTTCAATTCGTTTGAAAACAAGCTGTATTTGAATAAAGAAGGGCGTATAGAAAAAATTGAAACAGAAACAGAAAGCGATGTGCACACCCTCATAGAAGAAGCCATGCTGTTAGCCAACCAATCTAGCGCAGGGTTATTAGATAAGCATTTTCAAAATAAGGGGATATACCGCACCCATAAAGAGCCAAGTTTAAAGCAGCAAAAACGCCTCTACGACAAGCTTTTTGATTATGAGATCATGCGCCCTAAAAACATGGGCTTTTTTTCTTTTTTAGAGCATGCTTTAAAGATAGCCAAAGAAAAGAAGTTAGAAAGAGAAGTTTCGCGCTTAATCATTAAATCTCAAAATTTAGCCCTTTATAGCCCTATGCAAGAAAGCCATTTTGGTTTGGGGTTTGCCAGCTATACGCATTTCACTTCGCCCATTAGACGATACAGCGATCTAGCCTTACACAGGCTTTTAAAAGAATTATTATTCCATCAAGCTAAAGGCTGTTCGTATTTGTTAGAAGAAACGCCTGAATTATGCACTGAGTTGAACGCTTTGCAAAAAAAGGCCGCTTTGATTGAAAGGGATTTCATCAAGCGCAAATTCGCCCGCTTAGCTTTAGAACTTTTAGAAAAAGAATTTTTGGGCGTTGTTTTGGAGGTTAAAGATTGGGTGGTGGTGGGGTTAAAAGAATTTATAGGGCTTAAAGTTTTAGTCAAAACGAACAAGGTTTTTAAGCCTTTAGAAAAGGTATGCGTTAAAATCACGCATGCGGATTTGATTTTAGGGCAAGTTAGAGGCGAAATCGCAGAAAGGATTAAAGAGCATGTATCGTAAAGATTTGGACCATTATTTAAAACAACGACTCCCTAAAGCGGTGTTTTTGTATGGGGAGTTTGATTTTTTTATCCATTATTATATTCAAACGATTAGCACGCTTTTTAAACGCAATAACCCTGACACAGAAACTTCGCTTTTTTATGCGAGCGATTATGAAAAAAGCCAGATTGCGACCCTTTTAGAGCAGGATTCTTTATTTGGAGGGAGCAGTTTAGTCGTTTTAAAACTGGATTTTGCACTGCATAAGAAATTTAAAGAAAATGATATCAATCTTTTTTTAAAGGCTTTAGAGCGGCCTAGCCATAACAGGCTTATCATAGGGCTTTATAATGCTAAAAGCGACACCACCAAATACAAATACACTAGCGATTTTATCGTTAAATTTTTCCAAAAAAGCCCCTTGAAAGATGAAGCGATCTGCGCGCGCTTTTTTACCCCTAAAACTTGGGAGAGTTTGAAATTCTTACAAGAAATGGCTAATTTTTTACATTTAGACATCAGCAGCCATCTTTTAAACGCTCTTTTTGAAATTAATAACGAAGATTTAAGCATTTCGTTTAACGATTTAGACAAGCTAGCGATTTTAAATACACCCATCACTTTAGAAGACATTCAAGAATTAAGCTCCAATGCGGGGGATATGGATTTGCAAAAGCTCATTTTAGGGCTTTTTTTGAAAAAAAGCGTGCTTGATATTTATGATTATTTGTTAAAAGAGGGCAAAAAGGATGCGGATATTTTAAGGGGGTTAGAGCGGTATTTTTACCAGCTTTTTTTATTTTTCGCCCACATTAAAACGACCGGCTTGGTGGACGCTAAAGAGGTTTTAGGCTACGCTCCTCCTAAAGAAATCACCGAAAATTACGCTAAAAACGCCTTGCGTTTGAAAGAAGCCGGCTATAAGAGGGTTTTTGAAATTTTTAGGTTATGGCACATTCAAAGCATGCAAGGGCAAAAGGAATTGGGCTTTTTGTATTTGACCCCCATTCAAAAAATCATTAACCCTTGAAAAATGCCTAAGGCGTTTTTCGTTTTGAGCTTTAATATTCCAATAAAACTAAATTTAATCCAAAAACAAGCGAAAGCAAGGTATAATTGAAAGTTTTTTAGACCTTGCTCTTTTTTAGTAAAAAAAGGGCTATACAACCACAAGGAGAATGGATGAGGCATTATGAAACGATGTTTATTCTCAAACCTACTTTAGTAGAAGAAGAGATTAAATCCAAAATTGAGTTTTATAAAGAAGTGATCACTAAGCATCACGGCGTGATTGAAACGAGCCTGGATATGGGCATGCGTAATTTAGCCTATGAAATCAAAAAGCACAAAAGAGGCTATTATTATGTGGCGTATTTCAAAGCAGAGCCGTCAATGATTTTAGAGCTTGAACGATTGTATCGCATCAATGAAGACGTGTTGCGTTTCATTGTGATCAAATACGAAAGCAAGAAAGAAGTAGAAGCGTGGCATGCGTTAGTGGATAGGGCTAATAAAAAGCCATCGCACGCCAAAGAAAAACACGAAAAAACCGAACACACGCATTCTCACCATGTAGAGGAAGCAGAAAGCGTAGGATCTCATAGCGAATAAGGGCTTATCATGTTTAATAAAGTGATTATGGTAGGGCGTTTGACCAGGAATGTGGAGTTGAAATATTTGCCTAGCGGTTCGGCTGCGGCTACAATAGGTTTAGCCACAAGCAGGCGTTTTAAAAAACAAGACGGCACGCTAGGCGAAGAGGTGTGCTTTATAGATGCGCGTTTGTTTGGGCGAACGGCTGAAATCGCTAACCAGTATTTGAGCAAGGGTTCAAGCGTTTTGATAGAAGGGCGTTTGACTTATGAAAGTTGGATGGATCAAACGGGCAAAAAAAATTCCCGCCACACTATCACAGCGGACTCGTTGCAATTTATGGATAAAAAGTCAGACAATCCCCAAGCAAACGCTATGCAAGATAGCGTGATGCATGAGAATTCCAACAACGCTTATCCCGCTAATCATAACGCTCCTAGCCAAGATCCTTTTAACCAAGCCCAAAGTTATGCACAAAACGCTCACGCTAAAGAGAATTTACAAGCACAGCCGTCCAAGTATCAAAACAGCGTGCCTGAAATCAATATTGATGAAGAAGAAATCCCCTTTTAAGGGTTAAAATTAAGGAGACATTATGGAAAGAAAACGCTATTCAAAACGCTATTGCAAATACACTGAAGCTAAAATCAGCTTTATTGACTATAAAGATTTAGACATGCTCAAGCACACGCTATCAGAGCGCTATAAAATCATGCCAAGGAGGTTGACAGGCAACAGCAAAAAGTGGCAAGAAAGGGTGGAAGTAGCGATCAAAAGAGCCCGCCACATGGCTTTAATCCCCTACATTGTGGATAGGAAAAAAGTCGTGGATAGCCCTTTTAAACAGCACTAAATTTTTGGGCTAATAGGGGGCATGCCCCCTTTTAATCTTATTTAATCTTATTTAATCTTATTTAATCTTATTTAATCTTATTTAATCTTATTTAATCTTATTTAATATTATTTAATATTATTTAATATTATTTAATATTATTTAATATTATTTAATCTTATTTAATCTTATTTAATCTTGGCTTGGCTTTTATGGAGCTCTAGCGGTAAAAACGATAAAAATCCCCTTTAAAACCACCCGAGCAGAAATCCCAAATATCTCTAGTGTTTGGACGCTTCATAACAAAATGAAAGAGCTTGATTTTAGCGGTGATTTCTTAAGCGTCATTATTGAACTAGTGGGAATGTTATTTTGAAACACCCCCTTGAAGAGTTTTACAGCCAAATCTAAAACGATCCCACCAAGTTAAAAAACCCCCATTTTTATCCCTATTAAATCCCATTTTAAACCCTTTTTAATATTGAGAATGGTTCCAAAACACCCCAAAAACCTTTTTTTTTTTTTTTTTTTTTTTTTTTTTTTTTTTTTTGAAACAACAAAACCCCCATTAGCACAAAAATCTTATCAATCCATGCTATATTAACGAAATCTTGTGATAAGATCTTATAATTTTACAAGACTTACCTAGACCATTTTAATTCCAAGGAGAAAACATGAAAAAACACATCCTTTCATTCGCTTTAGGCTCGCTTTTAGTTTCCACTTTGAGCGCTGAAGACGACGGCTTTTACATGAGCGCAGGCTATCAAATCGGTGAAGCCGCTCAAGTGGTGAAAAACACCAAAGGCGTTCAACAGCTTTCAGACAATTATGAAAACTTGAGCAAGCTTTTAACCAGATACAGCACCCTAAACTCTCTCATCAAATTGTCCGCTGATCCGAGCGCGATCAACGCGGCGCGTGAAAATCTGGGCGCGAGCGCGAAGAACTTGATCGGCGATACCAAAAATTCCCCCGCCTATCAAGCCGTGCTTTTAGCGATTAATGCGGCGGTGGGGTTTTGGAATGTCTTAGGCTATGCTACGCAATGCGGGGGTAATGCCAATGGCACAAGAAGCACCCATTCAACCACCATCTTCAACAACGAGCCAGGGTATCGATCCACTTCCATCACTTGTTCTTTGAACGGGTATACGCCTGGATACTATGGCCCTATGAGCATTGAGAATTTCAAAAAGCTTAACGAAGCCTATCAAATCCTCCAAACAGCTTTAAAGAAAGGCTTACCCGCGCTCAAAGAAAACAACGGGACGCTCTCTGTAACCTACACCTACACATGCTCAGGGGAAGGGAATAATAACTGCACTATAACCGGGGTGGAACAACAAAACGGAAGCAAAACTGAAACCCAAACCATAGACGGCAAACAAGTAACCACCAAGATCAGTTCAAAAGTCGTTGATAGTAACGCATCAGGTAACACATCAAAGGTTTCCTACACCGAAATCACTAACGAATTAAACAGAGTGCCTGATAGCGCTCAAGCGCTCTTGGCGCAAGCGAGCACGCTCATCAACACCATCAACACGGCATGCCCGTATTTTAGTGTAACTAATACAAGTGGTGGCCCACAGATGAAACCGACTAGAGGGAAGTTGTGCGGTTTTACAGATGAAATCAGCGCGATCCAAAAGATGATCACAGACGCGCAAGAGCTTGTCAATCAAACGAGCGCCATTAACAGCAATGAACAAACAGCTCAAGTGGGAGGCAGTGGAGGCAAGCCTTTCAACCCTTTCACGGACGCTAGCTTCGCGCAAGGCATGTTCGCTAACGCTAGCGCGCAAGCCAAAATGCTCAGTTTGAGCGAACAAGTGGGGCAAACCCTTAACCCTGAAAGGCTTACCGGGGATTTTCAAAATTTTGTTAAAAACTTTTTAGCCACATGCAACAACCCCTCAACAGCTGGCACTGGTGGCAAACAAGGTTCAGCTCCTGGCACGGTTACCACTCAAACTTTCGCTTCCGGTTGCGCCTATGTGGAACAAACCATAACGAATTTAAACAACTCCATCGCTCATTTTGGCACTCAAGAACAGCAAATACAGCAAGCAGAGAATATCGCTGACACTCTAGTGCATTTCAAATCTAGATACAGCGAATTGGGCAACACTTATAACAGCATCACCACCGCGCTCTCTAAAGTCCCTAACGCGCAAAGCTTGCAAAATGTGGTGAGTCAAAAGAATAACCCCTACAGCCCGCAAGGCATAGAAACCAATTACTACCTCAATCAAAATTCTTACAACCAAATCCAAACCATCAATCAAGAACTAGGGCGAAACCCCTTTAGGAAAGTGGGCATCGTCAGTTCTCAAACCAACAACGGCGCGATGAATGGGATCGGTATTCAAGTGGGCTACAAACAATTCTTTGGGCAAAAAAGAAAGTGGGGCGCTAGGTATTACGGCTTTTTTGATTACAACCATGCGTTCATCAAGTCTAGCTTTTTCAACTCCGCTTCTGATGTATGGACTTATGGTTTTGGAGCGGACGCTCTCTATAACTTCATCAACGATAAAGCCACCAATTTCTTAGGCAAGAACAACAAGCTTTCTGTAGGGCTTTTTGGCGGGATTGCGTTAGCTGGCACTTCATGGCTTAATTCTGAATATGTGAATTTAGCCACCGTGAATAATGTCTATAACGCTAAAATGAATGTGGCGAACTTCCAATTCTTATTCAACATGGGAGTGAGGATGAATTTAGCCAGGTCTAAGAAAAAAGGCAGCGATCATGCCGCTCAGCATGGCATTGAACTAGGGCTTAAAATCCCTACCATTAACACGAACTACTATTCCTTTATGGGGGCTGAACTCAAATACAGAAGGCTCTATAGCGTGTATTTGAATTATGTGTTCGCTTATTAAAAGCTCGCATTAAACCCCTTTTGTGAAACTCTCTCTTTTAAGGGGTTTCTTTGAAGCCTTTCTTTTTTCTTTTTTTGAACTCTCTTTTTTAAGGGATTTCTTTTTGAACCCTTTGTTTTAAATTCTTTGTTTTAAATTCTTTTTTTGAAGTCTTTTTTTTAAATTTTTTTTTGGGGGGGTTTTGATCTTTTTTGCTGATCCCCACTGCTTTCGCTTTTTAATCTTTAGTTTTTTTGGGGGGTTTGATGCAAAACCCTTTTTAGTGTTTTTGATGATTGATTAGTGAAAAACTTGACGCTAAGTTAAGCAATAATCTCTTAGAAAGCACTTTTTTATAGGGGGATTAAGTTGGAGATTAAAAGGGAGAGAGAACGATTTCAAAGCGCTTTCTATATTCTCAAGAAAATAAAATAAAACTTTAAGAACTTTAATAAAATGATTTTTACAATAAAATGAGAGCTAGAACGATAAAATAAAGTTTCAAAACCCCATTTTTAAAAATGTAAAGAATATTAAAATTAATAAAGCTTATGGTGAAAATAAAGTTAAAAACAACCTAACGCTTTAATCCAAATCAAAGCGTTAAATCCAAACCAAGCAATAAAGCCAAAACACTCCCTAAAAAGCGTTTTAGCGTGTTTTCACCAAGATGGCTTAAGCGCGTTCAGATTTTTGTTTTTCTCTATACTCTATGATCATGCTGTGGATTTCATCTTTTAATTTTAATTTTTGTTTTTTCATGTGGCTGATTTCAGCGTCGCTAGCGTTTTGTTGCTCAGCGGTTTTGATGTCGTCATCAAGCTGGTTGTGTTTCTCAAAAATCTTATCAAAATGCGGATTATTCGCTTTTAACACGCTGATTTCGTCTCTAAATTCATGGAACATGGTTTTCTCCTTTAATTTTGGATGTTTAAAGTATAATAAACTATCTTTTTAAAAAAACAACTTAAAAGAGCTATAAAATAGCCTTAAAATGCGCGATAAAACAACAAAAAGGAATACCCATGGATATTCGCAACGAATTTTTACAATTTTTTCAAAATAAGGGGCATGAGATTTATCCCAGCATGCCTTTAGTGCCTAATGACGCTACCTTGCTTTTTACCAATGCCGGCATGGTGCAATTTAAAGATATTTTTACCGGGATTGTGCCACGCCCTAGCATTCCTAGAGCGACAAGCTCGCAATTGTGCATGCGCGCAGGGGGCAAGCATAACGATTTAGAAAATGTCGGTTATACCGCAAGACACCACACGCTTTTTGAAATGCTAGGGAATTTCTCTTTTGGGGATTATTTCAAAGAAGAAGCGATTTTGTTTGCGTGGGAATTTGTAACCAAAAATTTAGGGTTTAAGCCTAAAGATTTATACATCAGCGTGCATGAAAAAGACGATGAAGCCGTTAAACTATGGGAAAAGTTTGTGCCTGTTGATAGGATTAAAAAAATGGGCGATAAAGATAATTTCTGGCAAATGGGCGATAGCGGGCCTTGCGGGCCTTGCAGTGAAATCTACATTGATCAAGGTGAAAAACACTTTAAGGGGAGCGAGGATTATTTTGGGGGCGAGGGCGATAGGTTTTTAGAAATTTGGAATCTGGTGTTCATGCAATACGAACGCTCTAATGATGGCGTTTTGTCCCCCTTGCCAAAGCCTAGCATTGATACGGGCATGGGCTTAGAAAGGGTGCAAGCGCTATTAGAACGCAAGCTCAATAATTTTGATTCTTCATTATTTGCGTCCTTAATGGAAGAAATCAGCGAGCTTACAAGCCTAGATTATGCGAGCGGGTTCCAGCCAAGTTTTAGGGTAGTGGCCGATCATGCAAGAGCGGTAGCGTTCTTGCTCGCTCAAGGGGTGCATTTTAATAAGGAGGGCCGTGGCTATGTTTTAAGGCGCATTTTAAGGCGAGCCTTAAGGCATGGGTATTTAATGGGCTTAAAAGAAGCGTTTCTATACAAAGTCGTGGGCGTGGTGTGCGAGCAATTTTCTAACACGCATGCGTATTTGAAAGAATCTAAAGAAATGGTAATGAAAGAATGCTTTGAAGAAGAAGAGCGCTTTTTAGAAACTTTGGAATCGGGCATGGAATTGTTTAACTTGTCTTTAGAGCATTTGAATGGAAATAAAATTTTTGATGGCAAGATCGCTTTCAAGCTTTATGACACTTTTGGTTTCCCTTTAGACTTGACAAACGACATGCTAAGAAGTCATGGGGCGTGTGTGGATATGCAAGGCTTTGAAAATTGCATGCAAGATCAAGTGAAACGCTCTAAAGCTTCATGGAAAGGCAAACAAAACAACGCCGATTTTAGCGCTATTTTAAACGCTTATGCACCTAATGAATTTGTGGGGTATGAAACGACAGAATGTCCTGCTAAAGCCTTAGGGTTTTTTGATAGCGATTTTAAAGAAATAACAGAAGCAAATCCTAACCAAGAAGTCTGGGTCTTATTAGAAAAAACCCCTTTTTATGCAGAAGGTGGGGGGGCTATAGGCGATAGGGGTGCGCTTTTTAAAGACAATGAAGAAGCGGCTATAGTGTCAGACACAAAAAATTTTTTTGGGCTTAATTTTTCGCTCCTTGAAATCAAAAAAGCGCTAAAAAAAGGCGATCAAGTGATCGCGCAAGTGAGCGATGAGCGCTTAGAAATCGCCAAACACCATAGCGCGACGCATTTATTGCAGAGCGCTTTAAGAGAAGTTTTAGGTTCGCATGTGAGTCAAGCGGGGAGTTTAGTGGAATCCAAACGATTGCGTTTTGATTTCTCGCACCCTAAAGCGCTCAATGATGAAGAGCTAGAAAAAGTAGAAGATCTAGTCAACGCTCAAATTTTCAAGCACCTAAATAGCCAGGTGGAGCATATGCCTTTAAACCAAGCTAAAGATAAGGGAGCGTTAGCGTTATTTAGTGAAAAATACGCTGAAAATGTGCGGGTGGTGAGCTTTAAAGAAGCGTCCATTGAATTGTGTGGGGGCATTCATGTGGAAAATACCGGGCTTATTGGGGGGTTTAGGATTGTAAAAGAAAGCGGGGTGAGTAGTGGGGTCAGACGCATTGAAGCGGTGTGCGGGAAAGCCTTTTACCAACTGGCTAAAGAAGAAAATAAAGAGCTTAAAAACGCTAAGACTTTATTGAAAAATAACGATGTGATCGCCGGAATCAACAAGCTTAAAGAGAGCGTGAAAAACAGCCAAAAAGCCCCCGTTTCTATGGATTTACCGATTGAAAAAATCCATGGCGTGAGTTTGGTGGTGGGCGTAGTGGAACAAGGCGACATTAAAGAAATGATTGACCGATTGAAAAGTAAGCATGAAAGATTGCTCGCTATGGTGTTTAAAAAAGAAAATGAGCGAATCACTCTCGCATGCGGGGTGAAAAACGCGCCCATAAAAGCGAACGCATGGGCTAATGAAGTGGCGCAAATTTTAGGGGGTAAAGGGGGCGGGAGAGATGATTTTGCGAGCGCTGGGGGCAAGGATATTGAAAATTTGCAAGCGGCGCTCAATTTAGCGAAAAATACCGCTCTTAAAGCTTTAGAGGGATAGCATGGAGCTTATTTTAGGCTCTCAATCCAGCGCTAGGGCGAATCTTTTAAAAGAGCATGGGATTAAGTTTGAACAAAAAGCACTCTATTTTGATGAAGAAAACCTAAAAACCACAGACCCTAGAGAGTTTGTCTATCTGGCGTGCAAGGGGAAATTGGAAAAAGCTAAAGAATTACTTGCGAATAATTGCGTTATCGTGGTGGCTGATAGCGTGGTGAGCGTGGGTAATCGCATGCAACGAAAAGCTAAAAACAAGCGAGAAGCCCTTGAATTTTTAAAACTCCAAAATGGCAATGAAATAGAGGTTTTAACCTGCTCTGCATTGATTTCTCCTAAACTAGAATGGTTGGATCTATCGGTTTTTAGAGCGCGTTTAAAGGCGTTTGATTCTAGCGAGATAGAAAAATATTTAGAGAGCGGATTG
This sequence comes from Helicobacter pylori oki112, assembly GCF_000600085.1. Taxonomy (NCBI): domain Bacteria; kingdom Pseudomonadati; phylum Campylobacterota; class Epsilonproteobacteria; order Campylobacterales; family Helicobacteraceae; genus Helicobacter; species Helicobacter pylori. The sequence continues at coordinate 1,334,582 of NZ_CP006821.1, read as the reverse complement.
TGGCAAGAAAGCACGGGCTGCGTGCGGTTAGAAGACTTTCATAGGCCCTATATTAAAAGCTCAAGCGAGAATTTGAGCGTGGGGTTAGGGCTGAATGTGGAAGGCTTGTTAGGGGCGCTAAAATTAGGGGCTGAAATTGCATCGTTATAAATGCTATTGTTTTATAAACATTAAAAACACTCTATCTAACTGATAAACCCCCTTGACAAATAAAAAAAAACGATATAATACAACATTTGATGTTTAAGGAGTTGTCATGGGGTCTTGGTCTCGTATTCTTTTATCAATCTTGATGGTGGTTTTGGGATTAGCGCTTACTACCATGCTCATAAATTGGCATGTTTAGCGGGAATGATCTATTGTGGCTATAAAATTATTACAGATTTTAGCGTTCTATCAGCCGCAATGGGGTGGTGGTCTTTATCAAAAATAACATGGTTTTGCATGGGTTATATCGCTTTATGGGGGCTTACGCTTATTATGGGTTTTTTTACATGTTCTACAATGGAAGACTATTCGTAAAAATTGATTGGAAAAATTAAAATAGGGGGGACGCTAGAACCTTTAAAAACAGGTTCTAGCAAAAATACAAGGTTAGGGATTATTTCCCAAAACGCCCACCGGTGGTAGGGTAGCCATAAATAGAGCCATCTTTGATTTTCATGTGATCTTCCCAAGGCAATTTGTATTTACCAGCGGCTAAGTCTTTGATGTAGGTTAAGCCTGCGTCATGTTCTCCGCCCGGTTTAGCCACATACCCTCTATGGCCTAGGTTGTAAATGTTGTTTTCTAAGCCCCAGCTTAAGCGAGCGTTGTCTGCCATTTTAGGATAGATTTCCCCGGTTACAATCTCCCAAGGGTTGCGGTGCCCTTGAACAAGAGTCGTGCCATCAAAGTTACAGATTTGCCCCTCACCAAAGTAGTAAAAGACATTATCATAGCCGGCTAAATTCACGCTCACGGTATACATCAAATTGTGCCATGCGTTGGAGCGGTTGGTCAAAATCCACTGATCATTGACTTGAGTGCTATAGCCTGAAATGCGGATATACACATTGCACCCTTTATAGGCTGCTTCTCTAGCGAGCTCTGGAATCATGCCGTCATGGCAAATGCACACGGCTAATTTTGATCCACCCGGACCCTCGCACACAGGCATTCCTAAATCCCCAGGATACCATGGTTCAATGGGATTCCATGGGAATAGCTTGCGGTATTTTAAAATGATTTCACCTTGCGGATTGATGATAATGGCGGTATTGTAGGGGTTTTTGTTAGAATCAGGATTGCGTTCCATGATTGAAAAAACACCATAAACTTTCGCCTCTTTACACGCCTTAGCGTATAGCTCTGTCTCTTTACCCGGGACATCTAATAAAAACTCTTCGCTAAGCCACTTAGCGGTATTCAAACCTTGCGTGCTATACTCAGGGAAAATGATAAGTTCCACTCCCGGATACCCCGCTTTAGTCGCATGCAAGGTTCTGATAATGCTTTCAATATTGTGATCAATATCCTTACGGCTATTGACAATTGGCACAGGAAACTGAATGGCTGCCACTAAAAACCCTTCAATAGGTTTGCCCATACTACCGATACTTCCCATAATAACTCCTTCTAAAAGTTTTGTCGCAATAACAATAACAATTATTGCGAGAGAATACTATTGCAAGAGAACTAATTTAGAGTAAATGTGAGATTTTTTGATAAAAAGATTTAAATCTATTTTTAAAGCGCTTTTTCAGCCTCTATAGGTGCTGTTTTAAAAACCCCTAAAAATCCTTTAACAATTCCACAAATTCCTTAAAAATATAATGGCTCTCTTTGGGGCCGGGGCTGCTTTCTGGGTGGTGCTGGACAGAGATAATGGGAGCGTTTTTATAACGCACGCCCTCAATGGTGTTGTCAAAAAGATTGCGGTGCGTGATAATGGCGATTTCTTCAATTTCTTCAGGGACGCAATAGTTGTGGTTTTGTGCGGTGATTTCAACGGCGTTTGTTTTTAGGTTTTTAACGGGGTGGTTGCTCCCATGATGGCCAAATTTGAGCTTGTAAGTAGGGTAGCCTTGCGCGATAGAGAGCAATTGATGCCCTAAGCAAATGCCAAACATGGGGATTTTAGCGTTAATGAGCTGTTTGATTTCTCCAATTTCTTGCTGCAAGCTCAAAGGATCGCCAGGCCCGTTAGAGAGGAAAATCCCGCTAATTTCTTTTTTTTCATAGGCCTTAATCAGCTCGCTAGCCTTAGTGTGGTGCGGGTAAATAAGGGCTTTTAACCCCACATTTTGAAGCTCGTTTAAAATATTGCCCTTAGCCCCAAAGTCTAACACGGCGATAATTTTATGAGAGGCTTTTTCATCAAAAGGCTTGTAATCTAGAGTTTTGAAATCAAAAGTCGCGCGCTGGTGCGTGATGATTTTTGGCGTAGAAACGCTAGACACTAGGGGGGATTGGGAAATTCTAGGGGCGTTTTTTAAAATTTCTTCAAGCTTGTTTTTGTCATGCTCTATCGTGGAAGCGACCATCATCAAGCACCCATGATGGCGTAAGGTTTTGATCAAACTTCTGGTATCAACGCCACAAACCCCTAAAACGCCACGCTCTTTCAAATAAGCGCTCAAGCTAAAATCCGCCCTTGAGTTAGAAAAAAAATCGTTGTAATGGCGCGCTAAAATCCCTGCACATGAAAAAAAGGATTCATCATCTTTAGAATTAGCGCCCACAACCCCAATTTCAGGCATGCTAAAAACCACAAATTGCCCCTTATAGCTAGGGTCGCTAATGACTTCTTGATAGCCACTCATAGAAGTGTTAAAAACAAGCTCGCCTACTTGCGTGCCGCTAGCCCCAAAACTTTGCGCTTGCAAAAAAAGCCCGTTTTCTAAATAGAGAGAAACCATTATAAAAAGCCCTTACGCCTTAATTCTTCTTCATAGAGCCTTTCAAACACCAACTCGTATTCATCGCTCCCTACGGGCAGTTTGCGTTTGTAATGCTTGATTTTTTCATGCACTTTATTTTCAATGCTTTCATACGCTTTAGAATAGGTGTCAATGGATTTGTAAATCAAATTTCTTATCAAATTCTCTGACACGCTAAACATGATCAAATCCTCATCTAAGATTTTATTCAAAATCTGGTGCGACAAATCGTTGCACCTTTCTTCCCAAAACAAATGGAAGCCCTCTTTTTGAGCGATCTGTCTTTTAATCATCCAAAAAAGCTGCCTTTCATCCATCCGCATGAATTCTATCTCATCGGTGTTTTCTTCTAAAAGCTCTCTGGCTTGCTCATCTATGGCGTTTTCTTTTTTAACGCTTTTTTCCAAAATCCCCTCTATCAATTCGCACAATAATTCTCTAGGGGCTTTTAATTCTAATAGTTTTGAATGGATAAAGTCATTGGCAATCTTATGGCTTATATGGTTTATATGGGTTAGTTTGAGTCTCATGGTTTTTCTCGCGTATTTTATTTATTTTTAGAGTGTATTTTATCGTTTTTTAGATAAAACGCTTTTTAAAGAATTAATTTAATGGCACACCAAACTATAGGATTGTAGAATTTTATCAGCGTAGATGATTGTAATATCCGGGCGTTTTTTAGAAATCTTAGTGTTAATCAGTCTTAACCTCCCCCCTTCTTTAATGCCATAGAATTGGAGCCTTAAAGCGAGTTGTTTATCGTTAGTGCGGATTTGATGGATACCCCTTAATTGCAAGGCTGTAGCGACTTCTTTGGCTAAGAAATGCCGGTTTAATAATTTTTCATTAGCGCCAGAAATTTTACTCCCCCATAAAAAAAGCGTTTCAGTGAGCATTAAAAGATACAAACTAAAAATGCGCAAATAATATTGCCCCCTAAATTCCTTCAAACGCACCCTAAGGCTATTTAAAACGCTTTTAACAAACAAAGGCAAACCGATTAACGCTAAGGGGGCGAAAGTTCTTAAATCTATCTCTTGGCGCATGCTCAAAAGCAAAGGGAAAAGCCAACCGCTCGCGCTCATAAAGGCTAATAACGATGGCTTTTTATCCAAAAGGGCTTTATAGAGTGTATAAGGGTAGTAGAGGAACAATAAGGGCGAGTATAAAAGCATGAGTTCTAAGCATGTGTCTATGAAATACCCACTAGGCAAGCCCTTATTGAAACTCCCGCTAAAAAGAGCGGTATTCACGCCTAAACCCACCAAAATAAAGATCGCACTCTTAAAATAGCGTTTTCTTAAAGCGTAGGCAAAAACCCCTAGTAAAAGCGGGATGAACGCGCCGTCTAAAAACGCGCAAGCGCTGAGGGTTAAATAAGGGATTTTTTGGGTTTTGATATATAAATAGCTGACTAAAAGCCCAAGGCTTAACACCAGCACGCTTTTAGCCAATAAAATCGCAAAGAGATTCACCCCAGGCAATAAAGCGTAAGTCAATACCACATAAAGGGCGTCTTTAGGCTTTTTTAAAATCTTTCGCCCTATCAAATAAAATAAAAACATGTTAATGAGATGAGCGATCAAAAAAGGCAATCTCAAAGCCAAATCGTTTTGACCCAAAATTTCAGTGCTTTTTTGAGCGATTTGAACAAACCATGCGCTGCTATAAAAAAAATCCTTCGCTTCATTGTAGCTGATAGAAATTTCTCCACTCATCAACAACCCCAAAGCCAGGATTAAAAAAACCATGATGGTAAAGACTAAATCGCTTAAATCAAAGCTTCTTGTTTTTTTCTCTGGATAAATAAAATAGCTAAAGTATAACAGAGCGCTTTGTAAGGGGCTTAGTTGCATGGCTTAAATTTTTTTTAATTCTTTTAAAAGAGCGGGCAAGGCAATGAGTAAGCCTGAACATAAAATCAAAGCCACCCCTAAAGAGCTTTTAAGATCCAAAAATTTATCGCCTAAATACAGCCCAAACAACAGCCCCCAAACAATGCGGGTGTATTCAATCGGGGCAATGATCCCAGCGGGCGCGTTCATGTAAGCATAAGTTAAGAAATACTGCCCTAAAGTCCCGTTAATCCCTATTAAAGAAATCCACAAAATGTCTTCTTTTCTAGGGATATGAATGCCTGTGGATAAAAAAGGAATATCAATGAACATGCCCGCTAATCCAAGAAGGCTCATGCCAAAAGCGAACGCTAAAATCACGGCTTGCTTGTCGTAATATTCCCTCAAATCCCTTAAAGTGATATACGCTAAAGACACAAAAATCCCGCTCAATAAGCCCATAATAATTTCAACCGGCCCCACATTTTCCACGCTAGGATCGGAGATCAACACCACCCCCACTAGCCCGATGCATGCGGAAATTAACGCGCTTCTTTTGAGCTTTTCTTTCAAAAGCAAAGGGGAAAGAAGCACCGTATAAATCGGCGCGCATTGCGAGAAAGCCGTCGCAGTAGCGAGCGAAATTTTTTCAATATTATAAAAAAACGCTAACATGGCCAATCCCCCTACAACGACCCTAAAAGCGAGCTTTTTAAAACCGCCTTGCTTGTAACTCTTTAAGCGGTAGGGTTTGAAAGGATAAACAAGTAAGAGTAAGAGCGTCATGGTAATGGAGCGGTAAAACACATTTTCCATAGGGGAAAAATAATCCGCTGTGATTTTAACAAACGCGCTCATGATTCCAAAGCAAAAATTTGCCAAGAGTATCATTGAAACGCCAAATAAAATGGTGTTACGCATGCCTTTTACCCATAAAGATTTTAGGGTAGTTTAACCTAAAATCTCTAATTAAGACTAAAGTTTTTAAGCTCTAAAAGCATAAAAGTTGCATTGATTGGTAAAATCATGCTATAACAATACTCTAGGAGTTTTACCTTTTGTCTAGAATAATTCTAGAAGCTTCAGCATTTCAAGCTCCTTATAGAAATATGAAAACATAAAAACACGAATCCTTTTTGAAAATAAACTCCTAGACCCTTTTTAAAGGGTTTGAACGCCACTAAGAAAACTCTTTTAAGCTTTTCAAGTCTCTTGTTTTGTTAAAAACCCATGCCATAAGATCTCATCTCATTAGGGAATGGATTTTGCTTATATCAGCGTAAAACTCAATTTCAGGAAATTCGCATGGCTGTTTCTTCTATCAATCAGTTTGATTCTAATCTCTATGGGCTTTTAAACGCTAAAAGCGCTCCTAAAGAAGACCTGGCTCCTATTGAAAACACAGAAAAAATAGAGCGAGAAAAAAAGGACGCTCCAACAGAAAACCTCCCCTTTAACCCTGACAAGCGGGAAACTTACGGCTTTTTGGTTTTAGAATTGATGAGCGATAGAGAGTATGAGGCTTTTTTAAGGGCTACGGCCGGAATGGATGAGAGCCAAAAACGCTTGGCCGCTCAGTCGCTCTATAGTTTGACGGATTTTTATAACGGGAAATTCTCTAAAGAAGTGGAAAACGCCCCCAAACAACCGATAAATGGCTTGCACAAAAAAGCCTTTCAAACCTTTAACGCTACCAACCATAACGCTTTTTTGCAACGCTATCAAAACGCTTATAACAACCCTTCAACGATGGATGTGATCCTTTAAAGATTAGGGTTAAATGGAGAACTGATCATCAAAAACGCTTTTAAGCGTTTTGATGATAACCAACACCCAGTGGGATCAAAGCTAAAAATTTTGGTTCAATCCGTTTCTTCCAAACTCTTAAACACCTTGATGAGATCGATATGCTCATCGATGTCATGCACTCTTAAAACGCTCGCTCCGTTTTGCAACGCCATTAAATGCAAACTCAAAGTGCCAGCGAGCCGGTCTTGAACTTCACGCCCAGTGATAAGCCCGATCGTGTTTTTACGACTCGCTCCCACCAATAGGGGTTTTTTGAATTTAAGAAAGTGGCTTAAATGCTTGATTAAGGCTAAATTATGCTCTTTTAATTTAGCGAATCCAAACCCAATATCTAAAATAATATCTTGAAGCGCGTATTTTTCTAAAACCTCTAGTTTTTCTTTAAAGAAGCGATCCATTTCATCAAATAAATTGTGGTAAAAAACATTTTCTTGCATGTCTTTGGGGGTTTTTTGAGCATGCATTAAAATGCAAGTGGGCTTGTAATCTTTGGCGACTTCTAGCATTGCAGCGCTACTAAAACCGCTCACATCATTAAGGATGGAAAAATAATGCTCTAAAGCCATTTGGGCGGTTTGGGCATGGTAGGTGTCTATGCTGAATTGAGTGCATTGGTAGAGTTTTTGGGATTTGATTTCTAATAAAATTTCTTTTAAGCGATCTTGCTCTATTTTTGGATCAATGATTTCACTCTGTGGCCTTGAACTGGCTGCGCCTATATCAATGAGTTTGATACCCTTTTCTAGCCATTGATAGATTTCTTCAAGCGCTTTTTTACTATCAAACCGGCTCTTTTCATAGAAACTATCCGGAGTCAGGTTTAAAACCGCCATGATTTGTGGAGCGTTAGGTTTTTGAGCTTTGAGGTGGCTTTTTAATTCTTGCGCTAAATGTTTAAGCCCAAAAGGTTGGGAATGGCACTTGACAATAAGGCGTTCTAATTGGCTAGCGCTCGCAACCAACACCCCATCATAAAAAGGCTCTTTAGCTAAAATACAATCTCTTGGCGTGGCAAAATCGCCCCCAACGCTTATGGCCTCTTGCTTTAAAATCAGCGTTGCGCTTAAGGGCAGATGTTGGATTTCAAAAACAAAGCTAACGCCTTTTTGGCACATACGATCTTGTGCGATCTTTTCTGGGCCTATTTTTTGTAAAGCGCTTTTGAGTGCATCAGGGTTAAGGCGTTTTACAATCATGGCGTTTTCTTTTTGGATAAAAGGCTTAAAAGCAGGGGTAAAAGATTATAGCTGAGCTTGTAATAAGAGCTGTTAGCCTTGATCGCTAAATCAAAGGCTTGCAATTCTTGCTCGCTCAAATAGATTTGGTGTCTGTGAATACTCTCTAACAGGCTTTCAATTTTTTCCCTCTGATTTTCTCTAGAATCAAAATTTTCTTTGTCTAAATTTTTTAAAAATGCGTAAATATCTTTCAAATCCAGCCTTGATAAATCCAAATCTAAAGGTTTTATGGGGATTTTTTGGCGTTTGTCTTCTTTGATCAGGCGGGATTTAATGGTGGCTAAAACATGGTTTGGGCTTTTAGCGAACATGATAAAACAAACATTATTAGGGGGTTCTTCTAAGATTTTTAAAAGCGCGTTTTGGGCTTCTACGCCATAGCTGGGCGCGGCGATTAAAAAGGCGTTTAATTCGCTGTGTTTGAGATTGGCTTTGGATAGGACTTCTTTGGCATGCTCTATTTTAAAATCCTTGTTAAAAGTTTTGATCACCTTTTTGTCTTTTTCAATAATCTCGGTGTAGAATTTAATGTGGTGTTCAAAAAGGCTTGCAGCCTCTTCTAGGCTCTCTTCAAGATTGTCCGTATAAATGAGACGGTTGGAGTTTTTCACAAAGTAACCTTATTGTATAGCACGCTAAAAAGCGCGTTTTCAAAGAGTTTGAAGAGTTGCAATAATTTATAGTCCAGCAATCTGTCATGCTCTTTTAAAAGCAAGCAATCTTCTTTAAGCTCTTCAAAAAGCCATAAAAAACTAGGGATTTTACTCAATAGTAAGGTTTTTAAGCCTTCATTTTCAATTTCCCCAACATGCCAAAACATGGGGTTTTGATAAGTCATCTCTATGGTGGCTAGAGAGAGATTCGCATCGTTTTTAGGATAGAAAGAAGAAGCGTTAAAATCAATGACTGACAATAAGGGGCGCTCTTTTAAATCTTTAGGGTTGAGATTAGAAAGAATGTAGTTTAAAAACCAGCGCCTAGAAGAATCCGCGCTCACCAACAGCGATCCGCCATTAAGCACATGCGAGATGGTTTGCGCGATGAGTTTTGCATAACTTGATCGCTCTAATTCCAACCACCCGCTTTGTTGGGCGATAAATTCCCCTTGATCGCGCACAAATTCTTTGATCCAGTCGTAGAAATTTTTCATTGATCTAATTGATACACCGCATGCAAAGTTCTAACCGCTAATTCAGCGTATTTAATGTCAATCAAAACCGAAATTTTAATCTCGCTTGTAGAAATCATCATGATATTGATATTGTCTTTGGCTAGGGCTTTAAAAGCGATACTCGCTACCCCAGAATGCGACTTCATGCCCACGCCCACTATGGAAACTTTAGCGATATTTTCATCATAATCAATGGAATCCATTTGCGCTAAAAAAGGCTTTAAGGCTTGCTTGGTTTCTTCTATTTGGGTTTTGACGATCGTAAAATCCAAATCGGTTTTGCCGTCTCTGCCGATCGTTTGGACTATCATATCCACATTAATGCGATACTCCGCTAAAGCGCCAAAGATTTCAGCGGCAATGCCTGGCCGATCTTCCACGCCCTCCATGCTCACACGAGCCTGATTCTTATCCAATGCGATCCCACTCACTATAGGGGTTTCCATGCGTTCTCCTTTAAAGTCTTTTTCAGCCACAATGAGCGTGCCTTCGCTATGGTTAAACGAATTGCGAGTCACTAATTTCACGCTGAGTTTTTTGGCCAATTCTACCGAGCGGTTTAACAACACTTTAGCCCCCATAGAAGCCAGTTCAAGCATTTCATCATAGCTGATTTGCGCGATTTTTTGAGCCTTTTCTTCAATGCGCGGATCGGTGGTATAAACGCCATCCACATCCGTATAGATTTCGCACAGATCCGCTTTTAAAGCCCCGGCCAAAGCGACCGCGCTCAAATCGCTCCCCCCACGCCCTAAAGTCGTTGTTTCGCCTTGAATATCAGCGCCTTGAAACCCAGCGATCACCACAATGTAGTTTTTTTCTAAAAGCTCTGTGATGCGTTTAGTGTCAATGGATTGGATCACGGCGTTTTGAAAATGCGAACTGGTTAAAATACCCGCTTCTTTCCCGCTCAATGAAATGGCTCTATGCCCATACCTCTCTAACGCCATGCTCAAAGCTGCGCTTGAAATCCATTCCCCCGCGCTCACAATCCTGTCCATTTCTCGCTTGTTAGGGTTATGGCTAAAATTCTTGCCAAATTCTAAAAGCCTGTCCGTTTCGCCGCTCATCGCAGAAACGACCACCACGACTTGATACCCTAATTTAACGCTTTCTAAAACCCTTTGAGCGACATTGTGGATCCTTTCTATGCTGCCCATGCTCGTGCCGCCGTATTTTTGAACGATTAACACCCTATAAATACCCCTCTCTTTTGAAATAAGCGATGACCTGGCGGTACACTTGGCGTTTAAAGGGAACGATTTTTTCAAGCAAATCCTTAAGATGAATGAATCGATAAGCCCTAAATTCTGGCGTGTGTTTATTCAAATCAATGTTGTTAGCATGCTTTAGGCGCACTAAAAAATAGCGTTGCTTTTGCCCGTCAAACGCATAGAATTTATGCTCCATGTTGCTTGGGAAATCATAGGCGATCCATCTGGGGTATTGCGCTAAAATCTCTATTTCATTCGTGCCAATTTCTTCTAATAATTCCCTATAAAGCGCTTCTAAAGGGGTCTCGCCCTCATCAATGCCTCCTTGGGGGAACTGCCACGCCCCTTCAATATCTATGCGCTCGGCGATAAAAACTTCGCATGCGTTAGGGTAGTCTGGCGACATGATAATGGCCGCAACATTAGGACGATATTTTTTATGTAGCATAGGTCTTTATTTTAGCTCTTTCTTGTTTGATTAAGATGATATTATAGTGTATGCTGGCTTTAAGTAGGGTTAAGAATGCCATTAAAATCAAAAATTAAAAAAAAGGGCTTGAAACTCATTTTAATAGCGCCCCAATAGCGCTATTAAAAATAAGAGAATTTATTTGAGAGTGGGGATGTATTTGGCTAAAGCTTTGATGTCTTCATCGCTTAATTTTTTAGCTTGCGCGGTCATGACAGGATTTTTGTTGGCACCGTTTTTAAAATCCATAAGCTCTTTTTCAATTTCCGCTTCACTCATCATGTTGACAATTTTGCTTTTGCCTAAAGCTTTTTTTTCAAATTTAACCCCATGGCAAGCGACACAGCCTTTTGCAAGAGCTTTAACATCTGTTGCCATTAAAGCGTTTGCGAACGCTAAAACGCCTAAAGCCATAATAACCTTTTTCATAGTGTGTCTCCTCATGCTTATCAAAATAATCTTAAAATGATACAATTACAAGTTTAAGTTTCGCTTAAAATGAAATGAAAATGAGAGAAATAAATATGATTTTATACATTCATATCCCCTTTTGTGAAAATAAATGCGGTTATTGCGCTTTCAATTCCTATGAAAATAAGCATGGGCTAAAAGAAGAATACATTCAAGCGCTATGCCTGGATTTAAAGCATGCCTTAAGCCAAACTGATGAACCCATTGAGAGCGTTTTTATTGGCGGCGGCACGCCCAACACTTTGAGCGTGGAGTCTTTTGAAAGGATTTTTGAAAGCATTCATCGCAATGCAAACTTGAGCATGGATTGTGAGATCACCACTGAAGCCAACCCCGAATTGATTTCTAAAGCTTGGTGTCAAGGCTTAAAAGATTTAGGGATCAACCGCTTGAGTTTAGGGGTGCAAAGTTTTAGAGAGGATAAATTATTGTTTTTAGAGCGCCAGCATTCCAAAAATATCGCTCCTGTAATAGAAACTATTTTAAAAAGCGGGATTGAAAATGTCAGCATTGATTTGATTTATAACACCCCATTAGACAATGAAAACTCTCTAAAAGAAGAACTAAAGCTCGCTAAAGAACTCCCTATCAACCACTTGAGCGCTTATGCTTTGAGCATTGAAAAAAACACGAATTTAGAAAAAAACGCCAAAAAACCCTCATGCACCCATTTTGACAATATAATAAAAGAGGTTTTAGAGGGCTTTTCTTTCAAGCAATACGAAGTGTCTAATTACGCTAGAAATTATCAAGTCAAGCACCATTTAGCTTACTGGGGGGCTAAAGATTATTTAGGGTGCGGGGCTGGGGCTGTAGGCTGCGTGGCGAATGAGCGTTTTTATGCGAAAAAACTCATAGAAAACTACATCAAAGACCCCCTAAAACGCCAAGTTGAGACGCTTAATAAACAAGACAAGCGCTTAGAAAAGCTGTTTTTAGGCCTAAGGTGCGCGCTGGGGGTTGAGCTTAGTTTCTTAGATGAAAATAAAGTAAGGTTTTTGATTGAAGAAAACAAGGCTTTCATTAAAAATAACCGATTGGTAGCGAGCGATTTTTTCATGGCCGATGAAATGGCTTTGTGGCTGTTGTAAGGCTCTGCTTAATCAAGCGTTAATAAAACGCTAAAAAGCGTTTCTTAATTAATGCCTACAAAATTTTTAGCCAAAAGCCAACCAATGGCTACCCCAATAAGCCCTAAAATGTTAGTGCCTAAGGCATAGGAAACGGCTTCAATGTATTGGGATTTTTGCAAGAGTTTTAAAGTGTCTAACCCATAAGAAGAAAAGGTCGTAAAACCCCCTAAAACCCCAGTTACAAAGAAAATCCCAAAATCATCACCAAAAACCTTTTTAACAGCCAAATGCCCCATAAAGCCGATGACAAAACACCCTATGATATTCACGCTAAAAGTCCCTAAAGGAAAACTTTCAAACATTAAAAATTTACTGGGCATCATTTTGCCCACAAAATACCTTAACGAACTCCCTATAGCCCCCCCTAAAGCGGCCCATAAAAAGACAAAATTCATGCATCATCCTTTAAAAAATAGCTGAGAGCATTATAATGAGATGTTTTTAACATTCCTTAATTCTCAAACTTAAAGCCAACTCTAAACACGCTTCTAAGGAAGGCTTTTTGGCAATATAGCTTGGAATGCCTTGTTCTTGTAAATAAAGAGCGGTCGTGTTGCCAATGCTTATAGCGGTGTAATTTTCTAAAAATTCAAAATAGTGCAAGAAAGCTTTTGCATGGCTTATAGCGGTAAAAATAAGAACGCTCTTTTCTTTGGGTTTTAGGGCGTTTCGTTCGCTTAAGGTCAAATGTTTGAGCTTGCTTTCATAAACAACGGCTTGTTTGAAATCAATGCCATGCTCTAAAAGAATGGTGTCTAAAGAAGAGGCAATCTCTTTTGCCCTGAGATATAAAACGCTTTTTTTTTCCAATAAAGGAAGGATTTCTTTAGCGAACCCTTTGCCATGGGCTTTTTTCCCTATAAAGGCGGTTTTAAAATGGTGATCTTGTAAAGTTTTTGCGGTGGGTTCGCTCAAAGCGTAAGCAGGAATGTTTTGTAAAATTTTGAGTTTGGGGCTGTTTTTTAGAGTTTCTAGCAAGGAAAACACCGCATTTTTAGAAGTGAAAATAAGAGCGTTAAAAGGGGTTGGATCTAATTCTAAGGGATAGTAGCACAATTCATTTAAAATGAGAGTCTTATAAGGGGCGATTCTTTGAGAATGCACCCATACAACCTCCCTCATGCCTAGTTTTTTTTATCTTTTTTGTCGCAAGTGTCATCATAGACCATTCTAAAGCCGTATTTTTCAAAATCATAGACATTGCCCTCTAAATAATAGGGCGTATAGCCTAATTCATGCATGCTTTTAGCCGCATCTAAAGCCCTGCGGCCAGCCCTACAATGGAGCAACACTTTTTTATCTTGGTGCTTAGATAAAAAATCAGCGAGCTTTTCTTGGTCATTGACGCTAATGAGCGTAGCGTTAGGCAAATGCAATTCTTCATATTCGTCCAATTCGCGCACATCTACGACAATAAAATCATTGAAATTGACTTCTTCTAAACTGATTGCATAATCTTCAAGCATGTTTATCCTTAATTTTTAAAGTTAGGTTATGTTACAATGATTTGATAAATAGGAATGTTTAAGGAGCGTGTGTGGAAGAAAATTATGATGCTTTTTTTACCGAAGCGAGTGGGTTTTTAAACGAGCGGATTTTTAAGGATTATTTACGCCGTTTGGCTTATGGCATTGATGCGTCATGTTATCGTTATATCCCTAAAATAGTCGCTTGGGTGAAAGATGAAGAAGAAGTCCAAAAGCTTTGTGTTTTAGCACAAAAACACAGCGTAACTCTGACTTTTAGAGCGGCTGGGAGTTCCTTATCAGGGCAAGCGGTCTGTGATGGGGTGCTGGTGGTGGTTGCGCATTTTTTCAAAGACGCTAAAATTTTAGACAACGCTACAAGCATTCAGCTCTCATGCGGAGTCATAGGAAGCAACGCGAACGCTTTATTGAAACCTTATCATAAAAAAATAGGCCCGGATCCCTCTACGATAAACACCGCTATGATAGGGGGGATTGTCGCTAATAACGCTAGCGGGATGTGTTGTGGGGTGGAGCAAAACAGCTACAAAACCCTAAAATCCTTAAGAGTGATTTTAGCTGATGGCACGCTTTTAGACACGGCCAATCATAAGAGCGTTGAGAATTTCAAAAACGCGCGTAAAGATTTGATTGAAGGGGTTTTGAATTTAAGAAAAGAGATTTTAGAAGACAAAGAATTGCATGCTCTAATTAAGAAAAAATACGAGATCAAAAACACCACCGGCTATAGCTTAAACGCTCTCATTGATTTTGAAGATCCGATTGAAATCATTAGCCATTTGTTCATAGGCTCTGAGGGGACTTTAGGCTTTATTTCAAGCGTGGAATTAGAATGCGTGAAAGACTACGCTTACAAAACTTGCGCGTTATTGTTTTATGAAAATTTAGAGTCATGCGCCAAAGCCGCTCAAATTCTAGCCGTTTTAAAAGCCAAACAACCTGAAATGATTTCTTCAGCAGAGCTTATGGATTATGCGTGCTTAAAAAGCGTGAAAGGTTTGGAGGGCATGCCTAGAGTGATTTTAGAAATCAAAGAGCCTAACGCATGCTTACTCATTCAAAGCGAAAGCGATGATCCTTTAATTTTAGAAAACAACATGCAAACGATTTTAAACGCCTTGAATGCGATACCGGTCGTTTTAGATTCTCAAATCAGCAGTGATCCTAATGTTTATCAATCATGGTGGAAGATCAGAAAAGGCATTTTCCCTATCGCAGCGTCAAAAAGGAAAAGCCAAAGCTCTGTGATCATTGAAGACATCTGCTTCAGTCAAGAAAATTTTGTAGAGGGGGCAAAAGCGATTGAGGGGCTTTTAAAAAAACATGGCTTTAAGGATAATGGCATTATTTTTGGGCATGCGTTAAGCGGGAATTTGCACTTTGTCGTTACGCCGATTTTAGAAAATGAAGCTGAAGGGAAGGCGTTTGAAAATTTAGTTTCTGACATGTTTTTAATGGTGAGCAAAAGCTCTGGCTCTATTAAAGCCGAGCATGGCACAGGCAGGATGGTAGCCCCTTTTGTGGAAATGGAGTGGGGAGAAAAAGCCTATAAAATCCATAAACAAATCAAAGAATTGTTTGATCCTAATGGCCTTTTAAACCCTGATGTGATCATCACAAACGATAAAGAAATCCACACTAAAAATTTAAAGAGCATTTACCCTATTGAAGAGCATTTGGACATGTGCATGGAATGCGGGTTTTGTGAAAGGATTTGCCCCAGTAAAGATTTATCTTTAACGCCACGACAACGAATCGTTATCCACAGAGAGGTAGAGCGCTTAAAAGAAAGGGTCAGTCATGGTCATAATGAAGATCAAGTTTTATTAGATGAGCTTTTAAAAGAGTCTGAATATTTAGCGCACGCCACTTGTGCGGTGTGCCATATGTGTTCTACCCTATGCCCTTTAAAAATTGATACCGGGAGCATCGCCCTAAATCATTATCAAAAAAACCCTAAAGGCGAAAAGATTGCTTCAAAGATCCTTAATCACATGCAAACAACCACAAGCATGGCTCGTTTTTCTTTAAAAAGCGCTCGCTTAGTTCAAAACCTCATAGGCTCTCACAACTTAGTGAGCCTAACCAAAGGGATTAAAAAGTTCATCAAACCCTTCCCTAAAGCCTTTCATTACATGCCCAAAAACAACGCCTATCCTTTAGAAAATAAAACGCTTAAGAGCGAAGAAAAAGTCATTTATTTCAGCACCTGCATCAACCGCTCGTTTGCTCCATCAACCAAAATGGCGGATAAAAGATGCATTCAAGAAGTGTTTGAATCCTTATGCCAAAAAGCCAAGGTTTCTGTGGTGTATCCTAATGGATTGGATGCGCTTTGTTGCGGGAAAGCCTTTATCAATTACACCGACTTAACCAAGCAGAACAACGAAAAAAACCATGCGATTTTTTTACAATTAAGCGATAACGGCAAGATACCGATCGTTTTAGACCATAGCGCATGTTCGACGCATTTTTTCAAGCAAATGAAAGCTTATAAGGATTTGAAAGTCTATGATTTGAGCGTCTATATTGAAGAAGTTCTAAGCCCTAAATTAAAATTCAACCCCATTAACGAAGACATAGGGCTATACACGATGTGCGCTTTAAAGTTAGAAAATAAAGAAGAGTTGTTATTCAATTTGGCTAAAAAATGCACTTTAGGCGAGATTGTTATCCACAAAGAGACGGGTTGTTGCGGCTTTGCGGGGAATAAGGGCTTTTTTACCCCTGAATTGAACGAGAGCGCTTTAAACGGCTTTCAAGCGTTTTACCAATCCTATGATCTTAAAAGGGGCTTTTCCACTTCTAGCACTTGCGAGATCGGTTTGAGTGAAAAAACCCGATTTGCTTGGCAGCATATCGCTTATTTAGTGGATGCTTGCACGCTTTAATGGTGTATAATTAAAGACTTTCTTTAAAGGGTAAAGGCATTGGATAACACTCTCAAACACCTTGCCATTATTATGGATGGTAATGGCAGGTGGGCTAAATTAAAGAATAAAGCTAGGGCTTATGGGCATAAAAAGGGCGTAAAAACCCTTAAAGACATCACGATCTGGTGCGCTAACCATAAGCTAGAATGCTTGACTTTATACGCTTTTTCTACGGAAAATTGGAAACGCCCTAAAAGTGAAGTGGATTTTTTGATGAAAATGCTTAAAAAATACCTTAAAGATGAGCGATCCACTTATTTGGATAATAACATACGCTTCAGGGCGATAGGGGATTTAGAGGGCTTTTCTCAAGAATTGAGAGACACGATCTTGCAGCTTGAAAACGATACCAGGCATTTTAAGGATTTTACGCAAGTTTTAGCTCTCAATTACGGATCTAAAAACGAACTTTCAAGGGCGTTTAAAAGCTTGCTAGAAAGCCCGCCTAGCCATATAAACCCTTTAGAAAGCTTAGAAAATGAAATTTCTAATCGTTTAGACACGCGCGATTTGCCGGAAGTGGATTTGTTGTTACGAACAGGGGGGGAAATGCGCTTGTCTAATTTTTTATTGTGGCAGTCCAGCTATGCGGAATTGTTTTTCACGCCGATTTTATGGCCTGATTTCACCCCTAAAGATTTAGAAAATATCATTAGCGATTTTTACAAAAGAGTGCGCAAATTCGGGGAATTAAAATGCTAGTAGAAATAGAGAATTTGACTAAAACCTATGGGAGTTTAAAAGCGTTAGACAATATCAATTTGAAACTGCCCAAACAGCAATTTATAGGGCTTTTAGGCCCTAATGGGGCGGGTAAAACCACTCTGTTAAAGATTTTAGCCGGATTGAATTTGAACTATCAAGGGGAAGTAAAAATTTTAAATCAAAAGATCGGCATAGAGACTAAAAAAAGCGTGGCGTTTTTAAGCGATGGCGATTTTTTAGATCCTAAATTAACGCCTTTAAAAGCGATCGCTTTTTACAAGGATTTTTTCAGCGATTTTGATTCATCAAAAGCCCTAGATTTACTCAAACGCTTCAGCGTGCCTTTAAAAAGAGAGTTTAAAGCCCTTTCAAAAGGCATGAGGGAAAAATTACAGCTGATTTTAACCCTATCACGAAACGCTTCTTTATATCTTTTTGATGAGCCGGTGGCTGGGATTGACCCTATTGCAAGAGAAGAGATTTTTGAGTTAATCGCTAAGGAGTTTAGCCAAAACGCAAGTTTGCTAGTCTCTACGCATTTGGTGGTGGATGTGGAAAAGTATTTAGACAGCGCGATTTTTTTAAAAGAAGCTAAAGTGGTGGCTTTTGGGGGTGTGGGAGAATTGAAAAAAGGGTATAGCAGTTTGGAAGCGGCGTATAAAGAAAGGTTGAAATAAATCAGTAAAGGATTTCCTATTGAGTGATAATATTTTAAGAAATACTAAAAGCGTTTTTTATAATAAAATATAAAAGATTTTGACGCTAGTTAAATGATAACTTCTTAAAAAAGCGCTCTTTAGGGTTAGGGGGTTTAGTTTGGGGTTGTAGGGGGAATGAGTTTTACTATTAAAAATAAAATCTAAATTCATGTCTAATCATAACAGATGGCTTGATTGCTAAAGATTGTATGGTTGCAGATGAAGCTTAAGATTGAATTGCGAGTTATCGCTTTGTTGGTGGTGAGATCTTTAGAAAAAATCTTTTTAGTAATATTTATGTTGGGTTTTGGTTTCGTTGAGTTTAGGTTTCATTAAGTTTAATGGGGTATTAAAATTAGAGATGGCTAGAATTTTTGTCTTATTGTTTTTGGTAGAATAATAATTTCTCACAAGGAATTACACATGGATAATATTTGGTTTCAGTATAAAATTGGCAAGCAACTAGATGGATTAGAAATTGAAGATTCTTTATGTCTTTCTTTATTTAAATCTCTTGAAAATTGTATTAAGTTTAAAAAACTTAGCAATATTGGATTAAAAGAAGCAGAAGTTAAAAGAGATACTGAAATTTTAAGAGAAAAAAATCTTAAAGAACAGCGTAGGCAAAAAGAAGAGCAAGAAAAAAAATCTCAAGAGAATTTTCAAAAGTTTTTAGAATTTTGCAAACAACAAAATCGTGTTCTTAAAAAATTTGATAACACCAATTTTTCGTTTGAATGCGATGAGCCGGCTACAAAAAAGCCCTTAGAAAACCCTACAAACAACATTCTTAACTCCAATCATCAAAATACACAGCCACAAAACAATACTAAAATGTTTGATTATTTTGATAATCCTATGTTTAGGTATTGAAGTGAAAAAAGCATTATCCATAACAAGTAAAATAACTCTTTGGTTATTGGCGCTTTTAGGTGTTTATGCTTTAGTGATCTTTGTTGCACTTAAAACCTATTATCAAAATAAAGGCTATAGTATTTTAACATTTGGAGTAATTATAATGACAGAAGAAACCTATGAAGCCTATCTTGATACGAATATTAAACAATTGGAAGAGATAAGAAATCAAAAGCTTAATAAAGCATTGGAATTGTGCAAACAATCAGGTCTTGTTCTCAGAAAGTTTGACGGCAAAAATTTTTCATTTAAATGCGATAAAACCAATCGCTCCAATAATCCTAACGAAAAGATAGATCCTTAGAATTTGAATTTTTTCTAAAAGATTAAGAGCAAAAAATTAGAAATTTGAACGCAATTGAAACCTTAACGCCCATACCCACGACTATAACTTCTCTCGTTTTCTATTTTTTGATTGTGTTTTTTATGCTGTATAGTTTTGCATGGAATTTCTTTAAAATTTAAGTATAATTGTAAGCATCGCCTAGATGATTCGTGTTTCTTATTGATGGCAAGTTCGTTGAAAAAATAAGTTAGGCTAAGGTAGTGGTTTTTGTGTGATGGCATTTTTTAAATCTGCCCCTAAGAAAATCCTCCTAGCCTTATTAGTGTAGGTTTGTTGAACTTATGCGCATGTAAAAGTAGCGGTCATCTGGGTTTTAAACGACCGCATTTTAGGGAAGACATGAAAGATAACAACAGCTATAATGTTTTAATTGTGGGGAATAAGGGGCGAGAGTATGCTTTGGCTCAAAGGCTTCAGCAAGATGAGCGAGTGAATGCTTTGTATTTTTGTTTGGGTAATGGTGGCACTCAAGATTTAGGCGAGAATCTGGAATGCGAACATTACGAGCATATCGTGGAATTAGCCCTGAAAAAGCAGATCCATTTAGCCATCATTTCAGAAGAAGAGCTTTTGATTTTAGGGCTTACAGAGATGCTAGAAAAAGCGGGGATTTTAGTGTTTGGGGCTTCTAAAGAAGCGGCTAAGTTAGAGGTTTCTAAAAGCTATATGAAGGCTTTTGTTAAAGAGTGCGGTATCAAAAGCGCGTCTTACTTTGAAACAAACGATTTAAAAGAAGCTCTCAATTACATTCAAAACGCTTCCTTCCCTTTAGTGATTAAAGCGTTGAATAAAAACACAAGCATTGTCCATCAACAAGAAGAAGCGATAAAAATCCTTGAAGACGCTTTCAAACAGAGCAATGAGCCTGTGATCATAGAGCCTTTTTTAGAGGGGTTTGAGCTTTCAGTTACAGCGCTCATAGCCAATGATGATTTTATCTTGTTGCCCTTTTGCCAAAACTACAAACGCTTATTAGAGGGGGATAACGGGGTCAATACAGGAGGTATGGGGGCCATCGCTCCTGCAAACTTTTTCTCTAATGAATTAGAAGAGAAAATAAAAAATCATATCTTTAAACCCACTTTAGAGAAACTTCAGGCTGACAACACGCCTTTTAAAGGGGTTTTACTCGCTGAAATTGTAATCATAGAAGAAAAGGGCGTTTTAGAGCCGTATTTATTGGATTTTAGCGTGCGTTTTAAAGATATTGAATGCCAGACGATTTTACCCCTTTTAGAAAGCTCGCTTTTAGATTTGTGTTTGGCCACAGCCAAAGGGGAATTACATTCTCTTGAATTGGTGTTTTCTAAAGAATTTGTGATGAGTGTGGCGCTTGTTTCTAGGAATTACCCCACTAGCTCTTCGCCCAAGCAAACCCTTTATATTGATCCGGTTGATGAAAAAAAGGGTCATTTGATTTTAGGGGAGGTGGAGCAGGATAATGGCGTGTTTGAAAGCAGTGGGGGGAGGGTGATCTTTGCCATTGGCAGAGGAAAATCCTTATTAGAAGCCAGAAATCATGCTTATGAAATCGCTCAAAAGGTGCATTTTGAAGGCATGTTTTATCGCAAGGATATTGGTTTTAAGGTGTTAGATTTGAAAGAATATTCTTAAAGGTTAAAGTTTAAGACAAACCAAAGAGTTTGTCTTGTTTGTTTTTGAATGCACTCTCCAAATTTAGAAAAAGAAGAAACCGAAATCATAGAAACACTCCTTATGCGTGAAAAAATGCGTTTATGCCCCTTGTATTGGCGCATCTTAGCGTT
Source organism: Helicobacter pylori oki112 (assembly GCF_000600085.1). NCBI lineage: Bacteria > Pseudomonadati > Campylobacterota > Epsilonproteobacteria > Campylobacterales > Helicobacteraceae > Helicobacter > Helicobacter pylori. The sequence goes on along the minus strand of NZ_CP006821.1, from coordinate 1,313,471 downwards.
TTTAACCGATGGTTTGTTAGTGGCGTTTTTATTGAGCGATCTTTTAGACGCATGCGATTTTTTGCATTCTTTATATTGGCTAGCTAACCCCATTTATTACAGCGTGTTTGTCATAGTGAGTTTTATCATCTTGTATGGCGTTTATGAAATCTTTTTTGTGTGTTTGTGCAAGATGAGTTTGGCTAAACTGGTTTTTAGGATTAAGATCATTGATATTTATTTAGCAGATTGCCCCAGTAGGGCTATTTTATTGAAGCGTTTAGGGTTAAAGATCGTGGTTTTTCTATGCCCCTTTTTATGGTTTGGGGTGTTTAAAAATCCCTATCATAGGGCGTGGCATGAAGAAAAAAGCAAAAGTCTTTTGGTGTTGTTTTAATCATGATTTATTGGTTGTATTTGGCGGTCTTTTTTTTGTTGGGTGCATTAGAGGCTAAAGAAATCGCTATGCAACGATTTGACAAACAAAACCATAAGATTTTTGAAATCCTTGCGGATAAAGTGAGCGCTAAAGACAATGTGATAACCGCATCAGGGAATGCGATCTTATTGAATTATGATGTGTATATTTTAGCGGACAAGGTGCGTTATGATACCAAGACTAAAGAAGCGTTATTAGAGGGGAATATCAAGGTTTATAGGGGCGAGGGCTTACTCGTTAAAACCGATTATGTGAAATTGAGCTTGAATGAAAAATATGAAATCATTTTCCCCTTTTATGTCCAAGACAGCGTGAGCGGGATTTGGGTGAGCGCGGATATTGCTAGCGGGAAGGATCAAAAATATAAGGTGAAAAACATGAGCGCTTCAGGGTGTAGCATTGATAACCCCATTTGGCATGTCAATGCGACTTCAGGCTCATTCAACATGCAAAAATCGCATTTGTCTATGTGGAATCCTAAGATCTATGTCGGTGATATTCCTGTATTGTATTTGCCCTATATTTTCATGTCCACTAGCAATAAAAGAACGACCGGGTTTTTATACCCTGAGTTTGGTACTTCCAACTTAGACGGCTTTATTTATTTGCAACCCTTTTATTTAGCCCCCAAAAACTCATGGGATATGACCTTTACCCCACAAATCCGCTATAAAAGGGGTTTTGGCTTGAATTTTGAAGCGCGCTACATCAACTCTAAAAACGACAGGTTTTTATTCAACGCGCGCTATTTTAGGAATTACACTCAATACGTCAAACGCTATGATTTGAGGAATCAAAATATCTATGGGTTTGAATTTTTAAGCTCTAGCAGGGACACTCTACAAAAATACTTTCATCTTAAGTCTAATATTGACAACGGGCATTACATTGACTTTTTATACATGAACGATTTGGACTATGTGCGTTTTGAAAAGGTTAATAAGCGTATCACAGACGCCACGCACATGTCTAGGGCGAATTACTATTTGCAAACAGAAAATCATTATTACGGCTTGAATATCAAGTATTTTTTAAACCTGAATAAAATCAACAATAACCGCACTTTCCAATCTGTCCCTAATTTGCAATACCATAAATATTTAAATTCTTTGTATTTTAGAAATTTGTTGTATTCGGTGGATTATCAGTTTAGAAACACCGCAAGAGAGATTGGTTATGGCTATGTGCAAAACGCTTTGAACGTGCCGGTGGGCTTGCAATTTTCTTTGTTTAAAAAGTATTTGTCTATAGGGCTTTGGAACGATCTCCAACTGTCTAATGTGGCTTTAATGCAATCTAAAAATTCCTTCGTGCCTACGATCCCTAATGAATCAAGGGAATTTGGGAACTTTGTGTCTTCAAATTTTTCCATGTATGTCAATACGGATTTAGCCAGAGAATACAACAAGCTTTTCCACACGATCCAACTAGAAGCGATTTTCAACATCCCTTATTACACCTTTAAAAACGGCTTATTTTCTCAAAACATGTATGCTTTAAGCACGCAAGCCTTAAACAGCTACACTTCGCCTTTATTGAGAGATTATGATTATCAAGGGCGTTTGTATGACTCCGTGTGGAATCCTAGCAGCATTTTACCTAGCAATGCGAGCAATAAGACGGTGGATTTAACCCTAACGCAATACCTTTATGGCTTAGGGGGGCAAGAGTTATTGTATTTTAAAATATCGCAACTCATCAATCTTGATGATAAAGTTTCGCCCTTTAGAATGCCATTAGAGAGCAAGATCGGGTTTTCGCCCTTAACAGGATTGAATATCTTTGGGAATGTCTTTTATTCGTTTTATCAAAACCGCTTAGAAGAAATCTCCGTGAACGCCAATTACCAACGCAAGTTTTTAAGCTTTAACCTCTCCTATTTTTTAAAAAACAATTTTAGCAGTGGGATTAATAGCATTGTAGAAAATCCTGCGGATTATTTAAAGGCGGGTTTTAGCAACGACTTTGGTTATTTTTCCATGAGCGCGGATGTGGGTTATGATATTAGAAATAATGTGATCTTAAACTGGAATGTGGGGATTTATAAAAAAATCCGTTGTTTTGGGATTGGCTTTCAATTCGTCAACCAACGACGCCCTATCCTCACCGGCGATCCCAACCAACCTATAAGAGTGTTTGAAAATAACTATGTTAAGCTAGAATTAGACTTTTCACCGATCACTAAAACCAATGTAACTTACCGCTCCTTACAGCGTAAGTAAAAAAGGAATAGATTTGAATACGGACTTTAGCCATATCACCGATATAGAGGGCATGCGTTTTATCAATGAAGAAGACGCTTTGAACAAATTGATTAATGAAATCCACACGCGCCACATTGATTTAAAAGATTCCATCATGCTCGCTTTGAGTTTTAACGCTTTGTATTTGGCTAACGCTTTAGCGCAAAAATTTGGAGCGACTTATGATATACTTTTTTTAGAACCTATCCTAGCCCCTTTAAACTCAAAATGCGAGATCGCTTTGGTGAGTGAGAGCATGGATATAGTGATGAATGAAAGTTTGATCAATTCCTTTGACATCACTTTAGACTATGTTTATGGGGAAGCCAAGCGAGCTTATGAAGAAGACATTTTGTCTCACATCTATCAGTATCGCAAAGGCAATGCGATCAAAAGCTTAAAAGATAAAAATATTTTTATCGTAGATAGGGGGATTGAAACCGGGTTTAGAGCAGGGTTAGGCGTGCAAA